>NZ_JACHIR010000003.1:0-301900 GCF_014203355.1 Kutzneria kofuensis | reverse complement strand
TGGCGGCGACCTGCGGCGACTTCAGCAACACCGCCTCGATCTCGCCGAGCTCGATCCGGAAGCCGCGGATCTTGACCTGGTGGTCGGCGCGGCCGAAGTACTCCAGCTCGCCGTCCGCCCGCCAGCGGGCCAGGTCGCCGGTGCGGTACATCCGCGTGCCCGGGTCGAACGGGTTGGCGATGAACCGGGACGCGGTCAGCCCCGGCCGGTTCAGGTAGCCGCGCGCCAGGCCGGCGCCGGCCACGTACATCTCGCCGACCACCCCGGCCGGGACCGGGTTCAGATCGGCGTCCAGCACGTAGACACGCAGGTCGGGCAGGCCGACGCCGATGGTGTTGCCGGCCGAACGGTCGAGCGCCCGGTGGGTGACGTGCACGGTCGTCTCGGTGATGCCGTACATGTTGACCAGCTCGACCTTGCCCCACCACGCGTCCAGCCGGCGCGCGTCGAGCGCCTCGCCACCGAAGATCACGTACCGCAGGGCCAGCCCGTCGACCGGTTCCAGCTGGTAGAACGCCGACGGGGTCTGATTCAGCACGGTCACGCGCTCGTCGACCAGGAGACGCAGGAAGTCACGCGGCGAGCGGGAGATCGCGTGCGGGACGACGACCAGCCGGCCGCCGTGCAGCAGCGGCCCCCACAGCTCCCACACGGAGAAGTCGAACGCGTACGAGTGGAACAGCGTCCAGACGTCATCGTCGCCGAAGGAGAACAGGTCGCGGGTCGACGCGAACAGCCGGGTCACGTTGGCGTGCGTGACAACCACGCCCTTGGGCACGCCGGTCGAGCCGGACGTGTAGATCAGGTAGGCCGGGCTGTCGGGCGTCACCCGCGGTGCCGGATCGATGTCCGGTTCACCGACGGCCTCGACCGAGGTCAGCATCAGCAGGGCGTTGCTGTCCGCCACCATCCGCTCGATGCGGTCGTGCGGGTAGTCCGGGTCGATCGGCAGGTAGGCCGCGCCCGACTTGAGCACCGCCAGCACGGCGATGACCAGGTCGGCGGTTCGTGGCAGGCACAGGGCGACGAAGGTCTCCGGGCCGGCGCCGGCGGTGATCAGCTTGTGCGCCAGCCGGTTCGCCCGGGCGTTCAGGTCCGCATAGGACAGACTTGTCCCCTCGAACGTCACCGCGACCGCGTCCGGCGTGGCCCTCACCTGGGCGGCGAACAGCTCGGTGATGGTCGGGGCCGGGAGATCCACGGCCGTGCCCTGCCAGCCGGCGAGCACGTTGTGGCGCTCGGCGTCGGACATCCACGGCAGGTTGCGCAGCTGGTCGTCAGCCAAGCCGACGATCAGCGTCTCCAACCGGTCGGCCATCGTCCGGGCCGTGCTCACGTCGAACAGGTCGGGATCCGTGGCCAGCTCGAAGCTCAGCCGGCGGTCGAGGTAGGCCCGCAGCACGACCGGGAAGTTGGTGCTGTCCTTGGCCTCCACGTGCTGCACGGCGACGCCGGCCCGCTCGTCGAACGGGTAGTTCTCGAACGCCACCATGCTGTCGAACAGGCTCTGACCGGCCGGAACGTCGCTGTAGGCGCGCAGCTTGCTCAGCGCCACGAAGTCGTAGCGGCGGGCCTCGGTCTGCCGCTCCTGCAGCGACCGCAGCCACGGCACCAGCCGTTCCTGGCTGTGCACCTGAACGCGCGTCGGGACGGTGTTGATGAACATGCCGATCATCGACTCGACGCCGGGCAGGTCGTCCGGGCGGCCGGAGACGGTGGTGCCGAACACGACGTCCGTCGAGCCGCTCTGCCGCGACAGCAGCAGCGCCCACGCGCCCTGCACGACGGTGTTCACGGTCAGTCCGTTGCGCTGCGCGAACTCCCGCAGGCGGATGGACTGTTCCTCGGACAGCGACACCTTCACCGGCTGCGCCGACCAGGCCTGGTGCGCCTGCGACGGCTGCCGGTCGTACGGCAGCGGCGTCGGCGCATCGAACCCGCCGAGCGCCTCCCGCCAGAACGCCTCCGCGGCGGACGAATCCTGCGTGGCCAGCCAGGACAGGTAGTCGCGGAACGGCCGGCGGACCGTGCCGACCTGGCCGCCGTACTGGGCGCAGACCTCCTCGAACACCTGCCCGAGGCTCCAGCCGTCCAGCATGATGTGGTGCGACGTCCAGGTCAGCCGGACCCGGTCGCCACCCAGCGGCACGATCGCCAGCCGCATCAATGGAGCCTGGGTCAGGTCGAGGTCCGTGTCGTCCGAGTCGTGGTAGCTGATCGGCACGGTGACGTGCCGCTGCACGATCTGCACCGGCTCGTCGAGCCCGTCCCAGGCCAGCCGGGTGCGCAGCGCCGGAGTGCGGTCCACCACCGCCTGCCACGCCCGGCCGAACGCCACCGGGTCGGAGATCCCATCCAGCACCATCCGGGCCTGGTCGACGTAGATCTCCGGCTCCACCAGGCTGTGGAACAGCATGCCGGCCTGCAGCGGGGTCAGCGGGTAGACGTCCTCGACGTCCCGGCCGTCACCGACGAGCTGGTCCACAGTGGACTGGCCGAGCCGGGCCAGTGGGAAGTCGGACGGCGTGCGGCCGCCGGCCAGCGGCCAGGCACAGTGATCGATGATCTCCCGCAGGGCGCGCAGCATCGCCTCGGCGACCCGCCGGACGGTCTGCCACTCGTACAGATTGTCGGAATACAGCCAGGTCAGGGTCAGTTCGCCCTCCTCGACCATGCCGGCGACGTCGAGCAGGTAGCCGTTGCGCTCCGTCGGCGCGAGGTCGAAGCCGGTCGATTCGCGTTGGCCGCGGAACAGCCCGGCCGCACCGGAATCCCACTGACCGTGGTAGTTGAAGCAGATGCCCGGGAGTGAGCCGAGTTGGTGCCCGCCGAGGTAGCGCAGCGCCTCGTAGCTCAGGCCGCGGCGCGGCACCGCCCGCAGCTGCTCCTTGACGGACTTGAGCGTGCTGCCCCAGTCACGGCCGGCCGGAATCGCCAGCGAGACCGGGAACTGCGTGGTGAACCAGCCGACCGTGCGGGACAGGTCGACGCCGTCGAACAGGTCCTCGCGGCCGTGGCCCTCCAGCGCGATCAGCACGTCGTCCCGGCCGGTCCAGTCGGCCAGCGCCTGGCCGAGCGCGGCGAGCAGCACGTCGTTGACCTGCGTGCGGTAGACGTCCGGGACCTTGTGCAGCAGCGCGTCGGTCTCCTCGCGGCCGAGGCCGACGGTGATCGTCCGGGTCGAGCCGGACGTGTTCTCGCCGACGCGGTCGGTCGGCAGCGGCTCACCGGCGGGGATGTTCTGCCAGTACGGCAGATCTTCCTGGAAGTCGTATCCGCCGAGCCGGTGCGACCACTGGGAGAACGCCGTGCCGGTCGGCTCCAGCGCCTGCCCGTCGTATGCGGCCTCGATGTCGCCGAGCAGCAGCCGCAGCGACACGCCGTCCACGACGAGGTGGTGGATCGCCAGGAACAGCAACGGGGTCCCGCCGGGAAGGAAGATCGCCTTCACCATGCGGCCGGCGGTGATGTCGAGGCCGTCGCGGCTGATCTCCGTGCCGACTTCGAGCACGCCGGTCGGCGCCGCCACCGGCTCCTGCTGCCAACCGCCGTCCACGCGGGTGAAACGGGTGCGCAGCGCCTCGTGGTGGGCGATCACGGTGTCGATCGCGCGGCCCAGCCGGTCCCGGTCCACGTCGGCCGGGAGTTCGAGCAGCATCGACATGGTGAAGTGGTTCAGCGGCCCGTAGGTCTCGAAGAACCAGTGCTGGATCGGGGTCAGCGGCGCCGGGCCGGCGATCACGGGGGCGGCGTCGACGGAGTCCGTCCGGACCACAAGCGCCAGCTCGGCGATCGTCTGGTGGGTGAACAAGTCCCGCGAGGTCAGGCGCAGCCCGGCGGCGCGAGCCCGGGACACCACCTGGATGCTCAGGATGGAGTCACCGCCGAGCGCGAAGAAGTTGTCCTGCACGCCGATGGTCGAAGCCCCGAGCACGCCGGCCCAGATCTCCGCGAGCAGCCGCTCGTTGTCGGTGCGCGGCGGGACGTGTCCGGTCGTCGGCTCGTGGGTGATCGCCGGCAGCGCCTTGCGGTCGACCTTGCCGCTGCTCGTCACCGGCAGCCGGTCCATCGGCACGAAAACCGACGGCACCATGTAGTCGGGCAGCTTGGCCTTCAGCGCGGCGCGCAGCTCGTCGCCGTCGGCGCTGCTCACGACGTACGCGGCGAGTCGCTTGTGGCCGGCGGAAGTGACCGCCACCACCACGGCTTCCGTCACGGCGGGCAGGTCCAGCAGTGCCTGCTCGATCTCGCCGGGCTCGATGCGGAAGCCGCGGATCTTGACCTGGTCGTCGGCCCGACCGACGTACTCCAGACGGCCGTCGGCGCGCCAACGCACCAGGTCACCGGTCCGATAGAGACGGTCGCCGTCACCGAAGGGGTTGGCCACGAACCGATCCGCGGTCAGGCCCGTCCGGTTGAGGTAGCCGCGGGCAACCTGGGCGCCGGCGAGGCACAGCTCCCCCACCACGCCGGTGGGCACCGGCCGCAGGTAGCCGTCCAGCACGTACGCCTGCATGTTCCGCAGCGGGCGGCCGAGCGAAGCCTGATCACCGGCGACAACACAGGACAGGGCGTCGACCGTGCACTCGGTGGGGCCGTAGAAGTTGTAGGCCGTCGTCCCGTCGACGGCCGCGAGTTCCCGCCACAGCTCGTCGCTGAGCGCCTCGCCGCCGAGCATCAGCACGGCGGGCCGGTGGCGGGGGTCGGCCAGCAGGCCGGCCGGGAGCAGTTGGCGCAGGTAGGTCGGGGTGAGGTCGAGGAAGTCGATCCCGTTGGCCGCCACGTACTCCACGAGCGCGTCGGCGTCCATCCGGGTCTCGTCGTCGATCACGTGCAGCTCGTGGCCGTCGGCCAGCAGCACCGGGCCCTCGAGCGAGGTGTCGAAGGAGAACACCGCGGTGGTCGCCACCCGCAGCCGGCGGCCGGCGGCGAAGTCGTTGCGGTGGTTGAACAGCAGGTTCACCAGGTTCCGGTGCTCGACCGCGACGCCCTTCGGGGCGCCGGTGGAGCCGGAGGTGTAGATGACGTACGCGGTGCTGTCCGTCCGGAGTGGACGTTCGGGGTTGGTCTCGGGCCTTCCGTCGGCGTCCGCGAGCACCACCCGGCCGCCCACCACAGGTGTGGTGGTGTCGTCCGGGTCGACCACCACAAGTGTGGTGCCGGCG
Organism: Kutzneria kofuensis; assembly: GCF_014203355.1. NCBI lineage: Bacteria > Bacillati > Actinomycetota > Actinomycetes > Pseudonocardiales > Pseudonocardiaceae > Kutzneria > Kutzneria kofuensis. The sequence goes on along the minus strand of NZ_JACHIR010000003.1, from coordinate 296,735 downwards.
TCGCGAAGCAGCAGACCAACCCGGTCCTTCGGCAGTCCGCGGTCCACCGGAAGGTAGACCGCGCCGGTCTTCCACACCGCGAGCATGGCGATGACCAGTTCGGCCGAACGGGGTAGCGCAAGGGCAACCACCCGCTCCGGCCCGGCGCCCAATGCGATCAGGTGGTGTGCCAACCGGTTCACGCGGGCGTTGAGCTCGGCGTAGGTGAACTCTGTGTCCTGGAACACAAGGGCACGCGCCGCCGGCGCCGTGGCGACGGTCTCCTCGAAGACCTCGACGATGGTGGAGGCCGTCACGTCCAGCGCGGTGTCGTTGGCCGACACGAGCAGCTGACGCTGCTCGCCGGAGGTCAGCAGCGGCAGGTCGCCGACCCGCCGGACCGAAGTGATCTCCATCAACAGCGTGGAAAGGTGCTCGGCCATCCGCGCGACGGTGCCCGCGTCGAACAGATCGGTGCTGTACTCCACGGATCCGGCCAGGCCGTCGGGGGTGTCCTGGAACTCGAAGCTGAGGTCGAAGGTGGCCGACCGCCGGCTCACGTCGACCGGCTCCACCGCGAGCGCGCCGAACTCCGGCGGCGTGCCGGAAGCCCCGTGCAGCAGCACAAGCACGTCGAACAGCGGGTTCCGGCTGGGGTCCCGCTCCAGCCGCAGCGCCTCCACGACCTTGTCGAACGGCGCCTCGGCGTGCGCCAGCGAGGCCAGCACCGTCTCCCTGACCTGCGCCAGGAAGTCGCCGAAGGACACCTCGTCGTCCACTGTGGAGCGCAGCACCACGGTGTTGACGAAGAAGCCGACCATCCGCTCCAGCTCGGGCCGGTTGCGGACGTTCACCACCGAGCCGACGGCGATGTCCGGCCGGCCGGTGTACCGGGCCAGCAACACCTGGCAGGCCGCCACCAGCACCGCGTACAGGGTCGTCTCGTGCTCGCGGGCCAGCTCCGACAGGCGGGCGGAAACCGACGCCGGCAGCAGGAAGTCGTGCACCGCGCCGGCCGAGGTCCGCACCGCCGGGCGCGGGCGATCGGTCGGCAGGTCCAGCGGCTCCACGCCGGCCAGCTGCGAAGTCCAGTACTCCAGGTGCTTGTCCAGCGAGCGGCCGCGCTGCCACACCGCGTAGTCCGCGTACTGCACCGCGGGTTCGGCCAGCGTCGCGCCGCCGTACAGGCGACCCAACTCGTCGATCATGATACCCATCGAGGCGCCGTCGGTGACGACGTGGTGCGCGGTCAGCAGCAGCACGTGGTCCTCAGCGGCCAGCCGGACCAGGAGCGCCCGCAGCAGCGGGCCTTCGCGCAGGTCGAACGGCCGCGAGTACTCGTCGGCCAGCACCTGGTCCAGCTCGGCCGGCTCCTCGACCACCCGCAGCGGGACCTCGACCACGTCCGCGATCGCCTGCACCGCGACGCCGTCCACCACGGTCACCGTGGTACGCAACGACTCGTGGCGGGCGACGAGTGCGCCGAGCGCGGCGGTCAGCGCCGGCACGTCGAGGTCGCCGGACAGCCGCAGCGCGACGGCGCTGTTGTACTCCGACTCCCCCGGCCGCAGCTCGTCGAGGAACCACAGGCGCTGCTGGGCGTACGACAGCGGCAGCGCCGAGGACCGGTCGGCGCGCGGGATGCCGTCGGCCGCCTTCGCCCGCCCGGCGAGTCGTCGCCTGAGCTGCTCCCGCAGTTCCGCCGGCAGCGCGTCGATGCGGCTCTGCCTCGATGTCGTCATGATGTCCGTTTTCCCCAAATCAGTCGATGCGGCGGGTTTCAGCGGCGGGCGGCGACGCGGCCGCCGGTCTGCAGGCCGTTGATCACGCCGGTGGACGGGTCGCGCAGGAACCGGCCGCCGAGCACGCGCCGGCCGGATTCGGGCTCCAGCACCGAGAACGCCCAGTCGGCGTGCACCGTCAGCTCCGGGTACAGCTCGCCGCCGACGCGCAGCACGCCGTCGCCGGCGTCGACGAAGTACTCCATGTCGCCGTTGGCGTAGCTGCCGGTCAGCCCGGCCGGCATCGGCATCTCGTCGGGCCGGTGCGACAGGTCGTAGTCGGCGACGTCGAGGCCGAGCCCGCGAAGCCGCTCGACAAGATCCACCCACAGCGCCGCACCGGAAACCGCGTTGGTGGTGAGCGCGACGACCTGCCCGCCGGCGGGATCGATGCGCAGGTGGCAGGACGTGCCGTCGGCGGTGCCGTCGTGGCCGACCCAGCCGTCGAACACCGCGAGGCCCAGGCCCCAGCCGTTGGCCAGCCCGAACGGGACGACGCCCGGCACCTGCCGGCGCATCGTGCGCAGCAGCTGCGGCGACAGCGGGCCGTCGCCGGTGACGTGCATCAGCCCGAAGGTCACGAGGTCCTCGGCGCTCAGCGCCAACGCGCCGGCGCCGGCCTCGACTTCCTGCAGCGTCTGGTCGACGGGGATGCCGCGACCCGCGTGTCCCGACATGAAGGTGTGCACCGACCGCTTGCCGCCGGGCTCGACCGTGAACGCCGGCTCGATGCCCAGCGGCGTGAGCAGCAGCGCGTCGACGGCCTCCCACCAGTCCATGCCGGTGATCTCCTCCACCAGCCGGGACAGCAGCACGTAGCCGACGTTCGAGTACGAGAAGCCGAGTCCGGGGCGCAGCACCAGTTCCGCGTCCCGGCAGGCCCGCAGGTACTGGCGCGTCGAGGAGGTCTCGCCGCCCAGCGCGGCCGGCAGGCCGCTGGTGTGGCTGAGCAGCTGCCGCACGGTCAGCCGGCCGACCCTGGGCCCCAGGTCCCCCAGGTGCTCGCCGAGCCGGTCCTCCAGGTCGAGGTCGCCGTCCGCGACCAGCAGCATCGCCAGCGTCGCGGTGAACGGCTTGGTGATCGAGCCGATCGGATACTTGCCGTCGACGCCGACGGTGATCGTCTCGCCGCCGGTGTGCACGGACAGCTGCGCCGCCGGCACGTCGTGCCGGGCCAGCAGGTCGGTCAGGGCTCCTTCCAGGGTTGTTCTGTCCACAGCGGACCGGACCGTCGAGGTCACGGTTGTCCTCCCCAGCTTGTTCGGCCGGTCACGGCGTTCCGCCGGCCATTGCGTTCGCGGTTTCTTTTAGTCGTCACTGAAGTGATAGTGCTACTGGTTGGCGGCCATCCACTCCCGCAGGCTGCGCGGCCGCATGTCCGTCCACACCTGGTCGACGTGGTCCATGCACTCCTGCTTGCCGCCCTGGAAACCGGTCGGCCGCCAGCCGGCCGGCACCTCGTTGGCCAGCGGCCACAACGAGTACTGCTCCTCGTCGTTGACCAGCACCTGGTAGTCGATGTCGTCGCGCATGGAACTTCCTCTCAGATTTCCTCGTCGCCGAAGGCGACGCGTTCCAGTTCGAGCAGGACCCGCTCCTCGATGAGCTCGGCCAGCGTCGCCACGGTCCCGCTGGCCAGCACGTCGCGCGGCGTCAGCTCGACGTCGAACGCGGTGCGGACCATCGAGGTGATGTGCAGGCTGCGCACGGAGTCGCCGCCCAGGTCGTAGAAGTTGTCGGTGGCGCCGACCCGGTCCAGCTGCAGCGCCTCCGCCCAGATCCCGGCCAGCACCTCCTCGGTCTCGGTCTCCGGCGCCACGTACCCGGTGCTCGGCAGCTCCGCCGCCGTCGGGGCCGGCAGCGCCCGCCGGTCGAGCTTGCCGTTGGGGGTCAACGGGAGTTCCGCCAGCGGCACGAACACCGACGGCACCATGTGCTCGGGCAGCCGGCCGGCGAGGTGTTCGCGCAGGCCGCTGGTCTCCCCCACGACGTACGCCACCAGCCGCTGGTCGGCGGCGATCACGGCCGCCGCCCTGACGTCCGGGCGGGCGGTGATGACCGCCTCGATCTCGCCGGGCTCGACCCGGAAGCCGCGGATCTTGACCTGGTTGTCGGCGCGGCCGAGGAATTCCAGCTCGTCGGCGGCGGTCCAGCGGACCAGGTCGCCGGTGCGGTACATGCGGGCGCCGGGTTCGAACGGGTTCGCCACGAAGCGGGCGGCCGTCAGGCCGGGCCGGTCGAGATAGCCGCGGGCGAGGCCGACGCCGGCGACGTACAACTCCCCCGGCACGCCGACGGGAACCGGCCGCAGCTCGTCGTCCAGCACGTACACCCGGGTGTTCCAGATCGGCCGGCCGATCGGCGGCGTGCCGCCGGGTTCGAGCGGGTCGCTCCAGGTCGCGACCACAGTGGACTCGGTCGGTCCGTACGCGTTGATCAGCCGTCGTTCGGGAGCCCAGCGGGCGACGAGATCCGGCGTGCAGGCGTCGCCGCCGAGGATCAGCGTCCGCAGCGCCGGCAGCGCAACCTCCGGCACGGTGGCCATCGCGACCGGCGGGACCAGCGCGTGCGTGACCTCGCGGCCGCTGAACACCGCGGCGAGGTGCTCGCCCAGCAGCGGCCCCGGCGGCGGGACGACCAGCGCCGCGCCGGCCGGCAGTGACATGCAGAGCTCCAGCACGGACGCGTCGAAGCTCGGCGAGGCGAACTGCAGGACCCGGTCGCCGGGGCGGACGTCGAAGTGCTCGATCTCGGCGGCGGAGAAGCTGGCCAGGCCGGCGTGCGTCACGACAACGCCCTTGGGACGGCCGGTGGAACCGGACGTGTAGATCACGTACGCCGGGCTGCTCGGCGACAGCGACCGCGTCACCGGCTCGTCCGAGCAGGACTCCTCGGAGCCGTCCATCACGAAGCCCGAAGGCACGTTGCTGTCCGGCATCGTGACGACCAGCACCGGCTTGGCGTCCGCGAGCATGAACTCGATGCGCTCCGCCGGATAGGCCGGGTCGACCGGCAGGTACGCGGCGCCGGTCTTGAGCACCGCCAGCTGCGCCACGATGATTTCCAGCGACCGCGGCAGCGCAAGCGCGACGATCTTCTCCGGTCCGGCGCCGGCGGCGATCAGCCTGCGGGCCAAGCGGTTCGCCCGCCGGTCGAGCTCAGCGAACGTCAGCGTGGTGTCGGCGAGCACGGCGATCGCGTCCGGCGTGCGGGCGGCCTGCGCCTCGATCAGCTCCGGCAGCGCCGCCGGCGCCACGACCCGCCCGGTCGCGTTCACGCCGGTCAGCAGGTGTTCCCGCTCGTCGGCGGTGAGCACGTCGATCGCGCCGAGGGTCGGGTTGTCGCACATGGCTTCCACGACGCGGACGAGGTGGCCGACCATGCGCCGCACGGTCTCCGCGTCGAACAGCTCGGGGTCGTAGCCGATGCCGAGTGTCAGGGTCTCCCCCGGCACGCCGACGACGGTCAGCGCGTAGTTGGTCGCCTCCGTGGCGTCGAGGTCGCGAATGCCCTGCTGCTCGCTGACCGGGTAGTTCTCGAACACCACGGCGCTGTCGAACAGCGTCGGCACGCCGGCCAGGGACTGCAGGCGGGACAACGGAACGTACTCGAAGCGCCGGGCTTCCGCCTGCGCCTGCTGCATCTCCAGCAGCCAGTCCGCAACGGACACACCGGGGTCCACCGACGCCCGGACCGGCAGGGTGTTGATGAAGATGCCGGTGATGTCGTCGGCGCCGGGCAGGTCGGCCGGCCGGCCGGACACGGTCGCCCCGAAGCAGACGTCGCCCTGCCCGCTGTAGCGGGACAGCAGCAGCGCCCACGCGCCCTGCACGACCGCGTTCACGGTCAGCCGACGGCTGCGGGCGAACTCCTGCACCCGGCCGGCCGCCCGCTCGTCCAGCCGGGCCGACACCCACTCGGTGGATGCCGTGTCGTGGCTGGTGGTCGGCGTCCGATCGAACGGCAGCGGCGTCGGACCCTCGATGCCGGCCAGCGCCTCGCGCCAGTGCTGGTCGGCGGCGTCGAGGTCCTGCCGGCGCAGCCAGCCCACGTAGTCCGCGAACGGCCGGCGCACCGGGAGTTCGCGGCCGGCGGCGGTGGCGAGCACGTCGGACAGCACCTGGAACACCGACCAGCCGTCGAGCAGCACGTGGTGGAAGGACCAGACCAGCTGCACCTCGGTCGGCGACAGCCGCGCCAGGGTGATCCGCAACAGCGGCCCGGAGCTCAGGTTGAAGCCCTGCGCACGGTCGGCGTCGAGCAGGTCGGCCAGCAGCGTCTCGCGGTTGAGGCCCCGCCAGTCGTACCTGGTGACCGGCACCTTCACGTGCCGGTCGACGACCTGCACCGGCTCCGGCAGGCCGTCCCACACGATCCGGCTGCGCAGCACCGGCGTCCGGTCCACGACCCGCTGCCACGCCTCGGCCAGCCGCTGCACGTCCGGCCAATCCTCGAGCACGAAGGCGATCTGCTCGAAGTAGAGGCCACGGTCCTGTTGGGACAGTCCGTGGAACACCATGCCGGCCTGCATCGGGGTGAGCGGGTAGATGTCCTCGATCTCCCGACCGTCGCCGGCGATCCGGTCGACCTGGTGCTGGGCCAGGCCGGCGAGCGGGAAGTCGGACGGCGTGCGGCCGCCGGCATCGGGCTCGGCGCAGTGCCGGATGATCTCGTGCAGCGCGGCGACGAGCTGGCCCGCCAGCCGGCGCACGGTCGACTCACGGTGCAGTTCCGTGGAGTACTGCCAGGTCAGCTCCAACTTGCCGCCCTGCACCAGGCCGACGACGTCGAGCTGGTGCGGACGTCGCTCGTCCGGACCGATCGACGAGTCGAGCGTGCCGGCGTCGGTGAACTGGCCGAGGTAGTTGAAGCTGATCCGCGGTTCGGCGGTGGCGTGGATCAGGCCGGCGACGCCCTTGTTCGGCACGGCCCGCAGCTGTTCCTTGACGGACTTCAAGGTGTCGGCCCAATCGGCGCCGACGGTCAGCTCCACCGGGTACATCGAGGTGAACCAGCCGACCGTGCGGGACAGGTCGACGTCGTCGAACAGCTGCTCCCGGCCGTGGCCTTCCAGGTCGACCAGCACGCGGTCGCGCCCGGTCCAGTCGGCGAGGACCCGGCCGAGCGCCGCCAGCAGCACGTCGTCGACCTGCGTCCGATAGACGCCCGGCACGTCCTGCAGCAGCGCCCTGGTCTGGATGGCGTCCAGGCCGACGGTCACGGTCGTGGTGGTGGCGAAGGTGTTGGGGCCGTTGCCGTCGGTCGGCAGGGTCGGGTCGGCGGTCAGGCCCGTCCAGTACGGGATCTCCGCGCCGAAGTCGTGCCTGTCCAGCCGCTGCGCCCACTCGCGGAAGGAGGTTGTCTTGGGCGGCAACGCCTTCCGGTGGTAGGCGGCCTCCAGGTCCTCGACCAGGACGCGCCAGGAGACGCCGTCGACCACCAGGTGGTGTGCCGTCAGCACGAGCACGTTCGGCTCGACCAGCTCGGCGCTGAGCACCGGGCCGTCGGCGAGGTCGATCTCGGCGTCGAGGATCTCCGCCGGCTCGTCGGGTGCGTTGTGCTGCCACCACTTGCCGTCGATCCGGTGGAACCGCATGCGCAGGGCGTCGTGATGCGCGACCACTGTGGACAGTGCCTGGCGCAGCTGCGGGAGGTCGAAGTCCTGCGGCCACTCGATACGCATGGACTGGGTGAACGACTCGGGTGTGGTCGGATCGCCGTCGAGGTACCAGCGCTGGATCGGCGTCAGCGGCACCTCGCCGCTGACCGCGCCCTGTTCGGCGACGATCTGGACGGCGGCGGTGGCGTTGACCGCCAACCCGGCGACGGTCGGGTGCGCGAACAGGTCCCGCGGCGTCAGGTTGAGGCCGGCGGCGCGGGCCCGGGAGACGACCTGGATGCTGAGGATGGAGTCGCCGCCGAGCTCGAAGAAGTTGTCCTCCACGCCGATCCGGTCGGCGCCGAGCACCTCGGCCCAGATCTCGGCGAGGATGCGCTCGTTGTCGGTGCGCGGCGGCAGGTAGCCGGCGGTGGCCACCAACTCCGGGGCCGGCAGCGCCTTGCGGTCGACCTTGCCGTTGCGGCTGAGCGGGAGTTCGTCCAGCTGGACCACCGCCGCCGGCACCATGTAGTCGGGCAGCCGCTCGGCCAGGAACTCCTTCAGCCCAGCGGTTTCACCGACGACGTAACCGACGAGCCGCTTGCGGCCGTCGTCGTTCCGCACCGTGACAACGACCTGCTCGACGGCCGGGTGCGCGGCCAGCGCCGCCTCGATCTCGCCGAGCTCGATCCGGAAACCCCGCACCTTCACCTGGTCGTCAGCACGGCCGACGAATTCGACGACGCCGTCACGCCATCGCACCAGGTCACCGGTGCGGTAGAGGCGCTCACCGCTGCCGAACGGGTCCGCCACGAAACGCGACGCCGTCATGCCGGGGCGGCCGATGTAGCCGCGGGCGACGCCGGCACCGCCGATGTACAGCTCGCCGACGGTGCCCGGCGGCACCAGTCGCAGGTCGCCGTCCAGCACGTACAGCCGCATGTTGTCCAGTGGCGAGCCGATCGGGACGGTGTCGGGAACCTGTCCCTTCATCTTGTGCCGGGAGGCGAAGGTCGTGGTCTCCGTCGGGCCATAACCGTCCACAACGGACACACCGGTCGCGATCACCCGGCGCACGGCATCGGCCGGCACCACATCACCGCCGGTCCACACCTCACTCAGACCCGCAAAACACTCCGGATCCTCCTGCGCGATCAACCGAAACAGACCAGCCGTCAACCACATCCCGGTCACACCCCGACCGACCGCCCACCGAATCACCGCAGCGTCCACATCACCCGACGGAGCGACAACCACCCGGCCACCGTTGAGCAACGGCACCCAGACCTCGTAGGTGGAGGCATCGAACGCCTGCGGCGAGTGGAGCAGCGTGGTGCCGTGCCCGGTGGCGAAGGAGCGGTCTCGGGCCAGGTCGACGATGTCCGCGTGGGTGACGGCGACGCCCTTCGGCACGCCGGTCGACCCGGACGTGAACATCACGTACGCGAGATTCGCCCGGTTGACCCGCACCTCGGGCGCGGTTGACGGCTCGTCGACGTCGATCTCGCCATCGTTCAGAACAATGCGCACGCCGGCCTGGTCGAGGACGGCTTGCTGGCGCTGGGCCGGGGCACGGAGGTCGATCGGCACGTACGCGGCGCCGGCTTTCAGCACAGCCAGCTCGGCAACCACCAGGTCGACCGACCGCTCGATCCGGAGGCCGACGCGGTCCTCGATGCCCACCCCCAGTTTGACCAGCCTGTTGGCCAGGCGGTTCGCGCGGGCGTCGAGTTCGGCATAGGTCAGGGAATCCACCGCGAGGGCCTCGGGATCCTGACGGGCGAAGGCCGTCAGGACGGTGTCGAAGCTCGGCGCGGTGGCCGTGGCGTTCCACTCACGTAGCACGAGCCGGCGCTCGACGTCGGTGAGCAGGTCGAGCTCCCGGACCGACCGCTCGGGCGTGCGCACGATCGCCTTCAGGACAAGATCGAGTTGGTCGGCGAGGCCGTGGATGGTGGGCTCGTCGAACAGGGTCGGGTCGTAGTCGAAGCTGACCGCCAGCGTGTCGCCGGGCTGCACGACCACGCTGAGCGGATAGTTGGTCGGCTGCACCTCGCCCAGGCCCTGCATGCCGATGCCGTGCGCGGCAATGGCTTCTTCGTCGAACGGATAGTTCTCGAATACCAGCAGGCTGTCGAACAGGGTCGCGCCGATCCAGCCCTGCAGCTGCGCCAGCGACACGAAGTCGTACTGCCGGGCCTGGGACAGCTCCCGCTGGACGGCCCGCAACCAGTCGGCGACGGACTCGCCGTCGGCCACCCGGATCCGGCTCGGCAGCGTGTTGATCACCATGCCGACCATCGACTCGACGCCCGGCAGGTCGGCCGGACGTCCCGACACAGTGGTGCCGAACACGACGTCGGCGCCGCCGCTGCGGCGGGCCAGCAGCAGGCCCCACGCCGCCTGAACGATCGTGTTCACGGTCAACCCGAGGCGGTGCGCCAATTCCCGTAGCGGCTCGGCCGCGTAGTCGACGCGCACGGTCGCGCACGACTGGGCCCGGTGGGATTCCACCGGCTGCCGGTCGAAGGGCAGCGCCGTCGGGCCTTCGACGCCGTCCAGGGCATTGCGCCAGAAGGATTCCGCCTTGTCCACGTCCTGTGTGGACAGCCAGCGCAGGTACTCGGCGAACGGCGTCCGGCGCGGCAGCGGGCCGGCAGCCTTGTAGTCGGCGCACACCTCCTGCACCAACTGCGCGCAGCTCCACCCATCGAGCAGCACGTGGTGGAACGTCCAGACCAGCAGCACCTCGCCGGCTGCCAGCTTCGCCAGGGTCACGCGCATCAGCGGCGCGGAGGCGAGATCCATACCCAGTGCGCGGTCGTTGTCCAGCAGCTCGCGCAGCTTGGCGTGGACGTCGTCCGAGGTCCAGTCCAGGACGGTGACCGGCAGCGTCACGTCCCGCTGCACGACCTGGACCGGCTCGGCCAGGCCGTCCCACACGATCCGACTGCGCAGCACTGGTGTCCGGTCCACGACCCGCTGCCAGGCGGTGGCGAACGCTGTCGGGTCGTCGATGCCGGTCAGCCGCAGCTGCACCTGGTTGAAGTAGGCGCCGGAGGAGCCGTCGACCAGGCTGTGGAAGATCATGCCGGCCTGCAGCGGCGTCAGCGGGTAGACGTCCTCCACGCCACGGCCGTCGCCGACAAGTCCGTCCACATCGGACTGGCTGAGCCGCGCGAGCGGGAAGTCGGACGGGGTGCGGCCGCCGACGCCGGGCCGGGCGCAGTGCCGGACGATCCTGGTCAACGCGTCGACCATCGCGTCCGCGAGGGAGCGCACGGTCTCCTCGGTGTGCACCTGGTCCGAGTAGTACCAGGTCAGGTCGAGGCGGTCGTGCTGCACCAGCGCGACGACGTCGAGCAGGTGCGGACGGCGCTGGCCGGGGTCGGCGGAGCCGCCGATCGAGCCGTCGTCGGTGAACTGACCGAGGTAGTTGAAGCTGATCTGGGGGTCGATCTCCGGCGCGGAGCCGGCGAGGTAGCGCAACGCCCCGTAGCCGACGCCGCGGCGCGGCACCGCCCGCAGCCGTTCCTTGACCGCCTTCAGGGTCTCGTCCCAGTCGGCGCCGGTGGTCAGCTCGACCGGGAAGATCGAGGTGAACCAGCCGACCGTGCGGGACAGGTCGACGTCGTCGAACAGCTGCTCGCGGCCGTGACCTTCGAGGTCGACCAGCACGCGGTCACGCCCGGTCCAGTCGGCGAGCGTCCGGCCGAGGGCGCTGAGCAGGACGTCGTTGACCTGCGTGCGGTAGACGCCCGGGACGTCCTGCAGCAGCGCCCGGGTGTGCTCGGCGTCGAGGCTGACGGTGATCGTCCGCACCGAGCCCATGGTGTTGACGCCGTCGGCGTCGGTCGGGAGTTCCGTGGCGCCGGTCAGGGACTTCCAGTGCGACAGCTCGTCGTCGAAGCCGCCGGCCTCGGCGAAGGCGGCCAGCCGCCGGGACCATTCCTGGAACGAGGTCGTCTTGGCCGGCAGGGCCTGGCCGCGAAGCGCCGACCGTAGATCCTCGGCGAGGATCCGCCACGACACAGTGTCGACGATCAGGTGGTGGGCCTCGATCAGCAGCTTGCCGTCGACCAGTTCCGCCCGGAACAACGGGCCGTTGACCAGGTCGAACTCCGCGCCGTCGAGGACCTGGCCAGCCGAGACCGGCCGGGTGGTCTGCCGCGCGCCGAAGGTGGTGCGCAGGGCGTCGTGGTGCGCCAGCAGGACGTTGAGCGCCCGGTCGAGCGCCTCCCTGTCCTCGGGGACATCGAGCGTCATGGACTGGGTGAAGTGCTCGGCGTGCACCGGCTCGGCGTCGAGGAACCAGTGCTGCACCGGCGTCAGCGGCGCGTCGCCGGTCACCGTGTCCTGGCTGGCCGTCACAGTGGTGGCCGTGCCGGCGGCCGCGGCGAGGGTGGCGATCGTGGGGTGCGTGAACAGGTCGCCGGGCATCAGGCTCAGGCCGGCCTGGCGGGCGCGGGAGACGACCTGGATGCTGACGATCGAGTCGCCGCCGAGCTCGAAGAAGTTGTCCTCCACGCCGACGCGCTCCAGGCGCAGCACCTCGGCCCAGATCCCGGCCAGCGTCCGCTCGGCGTCGGTGCTCGGCTCGACGTGTCCCCTGGTCGTGTCGGCGATGTCCGGGGCGGGCAGCGCCTTCCGGTCGACCTTGCCGGTGGCGTTGAGCGGCAGCGACGCCAGCCTGACGATCACCGCGGGCACCATGTAGTCGGGTAGCGACTCGGCCAGGAACTCCTTCAGCCCAGCGGTTTCACCGACGACGTAACCGACGAGCCGCTTGCGGCCGTCGTCGGTCCGCACGGCGACAACCGCCTGTTCAACGGCCGGGTGCGCGGCCATGGCCGCCTCGATCTCACCGAGCTCGATCCGGAAACCCCGGACCTTCACCTGATCGTCGGCGCGGCCGACGAATTCCAGCACGCCGTCGCGCCATCGCACGAGGTCGCCGGTCTGGTAGAGCCGGTCGCCGCTGCCGAAGGGGTCGGGCACGAAGCGGGTGGCGGTCAGGCCCGGCTGGCCGTAGTAGCCGCGAGCCACGCCGACGCCGCCGATGAACAGCTCCCCCACCATGCCCGGCGGCACCAACCGCAGGTCGCCGTCCAGCACATACAGCCGCATGTTGTCCAACGGCGAGCCGATCGGCACCGAGTCGGGGACGTGCTCGGACATGCGGTGTCGGGAGGCGAAGGTCGTGGTCTCCGTCGGGCCATAACCGTCCACAACGGACACACCGGTCGCGATCACCCGGCGCACGGCATCGGCCGGCACCACATCACCGCCGGTCCACACCTCACTCAGACCCGCAAAACACTCCGGATCCTCCTGCGCGATCAACCGAAACAGACCAGCCGTCAACCACATCCCGGTCACACCCCGACCGACCGCCCACCGAATCACCGCAGCGTCCACATCACCCGACGGAGCGACAACCACCCGGCCACCGTTGAGCAACGGCACCCAGACCTCGTAGGTGGAGGCATCGAACGCCTGCGGCGAGTGCAGGAGCACGGTGTTGTGGCCGCGGCGGAACGACCGGTCGGCCGCCAGCCCCACGATGTCCCGATGCGTGACGGCGACACCCTTCGGCACGCCCGTCGACCCGGACGTGAACATCACGTACGCGAGGTTGGCCGGGTGGAGCGGCAGGTTCACCGATGTGTCGTCAGTGCCCTCGCCGACCATGGCAATCCGGCCGGTGTGAACGTCTTCCGCGGTGGCGCGCCACTTGTCGTCGGTGATCAGCACCGTTGCGCCGGCGGCCAGCGTGCGGAGCCGGTCCTTTGGCGCCCGCGCATCCAGCGGCAGGTACGCCCCGCCGGCCTTCAGCACCGCCAACTCGGCGACCACCAGCTCCGGCGACCGCTCCAGCAGCAGCGCCACCGGCTTGTCCCGCTCCACGCCGAGCTCGATCAGCCGATGCGCCAGGCGGTTCGACCGGCGGTCCAGCTCCGCGTAGGTCAGGTCGTCGACGGCCAGCTCCGCAGGCCGGCGGCGCACCTGCGCGGCGAACAGGTCGACGACGCTCAGCTCCGGCAGCGGGTGGGCGGTGTCGGTGTACTCGCGGAGCAGCAGGTTGCGCTCGGCGTCGGTGAGCATCGGCAATGCCGACAGCGGCCGACCGGCGTCGGCGGCGATCTTCTCGATCAACATCCGCAGCCGGTCGGCCAGGCCGGCGATCGTCGTCTCGTCGAAGCACCGGGGGTCGTAGCCGAACGCCAGCGTCAGACGGTCACCCGGGTAGGCGACGACCGCCAGCGGGTAGTTCGTCGTCTCGACGCCGCGCAGGTCCCGCAGCCCCAACTCGGCGTCCACCGGGTAGTTCTCGAACACCAGGATGCTGTCGAACAGGGTGCCGGTCGGCGGCGCGTAGTCGAACCGCCGGGCCGCCGCCTGCTCGTCCTGGATCCGCCGCAGCCACGGCACCAGGGTCTGCGACTCATCGACGTCCACAACGGACGGGAGGGTGGCGATGAAGATGCCGGTGATCTCGTCGGCGCCGGGCAGGTCCGCCGGCCGGCCCGACACCGTGCTGCCGAAGCAGACGTGCCGCTGACCGCTGTGCCGCGCCAGCAACAATGCCCAGGCTCCCTGCACGACCGTGTTGACGGTCAAACCGTTGCGCTGGGCCATCTCCCGGAGGCCGTCGGCCGGGAAGTCGATCCGCAGGCTGGCTGTCGACTCCGTGACACCCGCGGGCTGCCGGTCGTACGGCAGCGGCGTGCGCTCGCAGGTGTGCTGCCGCCAGAACTCCTCCGCCGCCGCAGTGTCCTGTTCGGACAGCCAGGCGACGTAGTCGCGGAACGGCCGCCGTGCCGGCGGCTCGTCGCCGTGCACGGCCGCCATGACGTCCGCCAGCACCTGGAACAGGCTCCAGCCGTCCAGGAGCAGGTGGTGGAACGTCCACAGCACCTGCGTCTCCGCGCCCCGCTCGACCAGCGTGACGCGCATCAACGGAGCGGCCGACAGGTCCAGGCCGGCGGCCCGGTCCTCGGCCAGCAGCGTGGAGAAGTCGTCTTCGTAGCGGCGAACGGGCAGCGTGACGCCGCGCCGGACGATCTGCAGCGGACGGTCGACGCCCTCCCACACGATCTCGCTGCGCAGCACCGGCGTCCGGTCGACCACGGTCTGCCAGGCCGCCGCCAGCTCGTCGGCACGAGCATCGGCAGTGAAGCTGACCTGCTGGAAATACGCGCCCTGTCCGTGCTCCACGAGTCGGTGGAACACCATGCCGGCCTGCGTCGGCGTCAGCGGGTAGATGTCCTCGACGCCCCGGCCGTCGCCGACCAGCCGGTCCAGGGTGGACTGGTCGAGGCCCGCCAGCGGGAAGTCCGACGGCGTCCGCCCGCCGACGCCCGGCTGTCCACAGTGCTCGATGATCTCCAGCAGCGCGGTGCGCATCGCGGCGGCCAGCCCCTCGATGGTCGCCGTCGAATGCCGCGCGCCGTGGAACCACGTGAACTCCAGGCAGCCGTTCTCCACGCGACCCACCACGTCCAGCAGGTGCCGGCGCGGCGCGGTCGGGTCCTCGGACAGCGCCATCTCACTGGCGCCGTCGAACTGCCCGAGGTAGTTGAAGCTGACCGATGGCTCGATCGGCGGCACGGTCCCGGCGAGGTACCGCAACGCGCCGTACGAGACGCCCTTGTGCGGCACCGACCGCAGCTGTTCCTTGACGGCCTTGAGGTCCCGACCCCAGTCGCCGTCGATCTCCAACGACACCGGGAAGATCGAGGTGAACCAGCCGACCGTGCGCGAGACGTCGACACCGTCGAACAGGTCCTCGCGGCCGTGCCCCTCGAGATCCACGACCACCCGCGGGCTGCCGGTCCACTCCGACAACACCCGGCCCAGCGCCGCCAGCAGGACGTCGTTGACCTGCGTCCGATACACGCCCGGCACGTCCTGCAGCAGCGTCCGGGTCTGCTCGGAGTCGAGCCGCACGCTGACCTCGCGCGTGTCGGCGACAGTGTCCGGGCCGTCGCCGTCGACGGGGACCGGCACGTCCTCGATCGCCCGCCAGTGCTCCTCGTCGCCGAAGGCGTGGGCGCTCAACCGGCTCGCCCACTCCTGGAACGAGGTCGTGCGCGGGCCGAGCTCGCCGTCGCGGTACACGGTCATCAGGTCGTCGAGCAGGATCCGCCACGACACCCCGTCCACCACCAGGTGGTGCACGTACAGGGTGACCTGGTCGTCGCCGGTGATCGCCGCTCTGATCAGCGGCCCGGCCGCCAGATTGAATACAGCATCCTGCTCACCGAGTACGGTCGCCGGTCCACCGGCGGCAATCTCCTGGCGACCGTCGACGAACCGTGCCCGCAGCATGTCGTGGTGGTCGACCAGGGCCTGCAGCGCCCGCGACAGCCGCTCGGCGTCGATCGGCTCGTCGAAGCGAGCCACCACGCTCTGCGTGAAGTGCCCGGGATTCGCCGGGTTCGTGTCGAGGAACCACCGCTGGACCGGGGTCAGCGGCACTTCACCGGTCGCCGGCCCCCGCTCGATCTGCTGTCCCGCGACGACCGTCGTGGCCAGCGCGGCGATCGTCTGGTTGAGGAAGATGTCCCTGGACGTGACGGTCAGCCCGGCCCGCGCCGCCTTCGACACGACCTGGATGCTGAGGATCGAGTCGCCGCCGAGCTCGAAGAAGTTGTCCAGCACACCGACGCGGGCGATGCCCAGCACCTCGGCCCAGACCTCGGCCAGCACCCGCTCGGTGTCGGTGCGCGGGGCGACGTGGTCGGTGCCGTGGGATTCCCAGTCCGGGGCGGGCAGCGCCGCCCGGTCGAGCTTTCCGTTGGGGTTCAACGGGAACTTGTCCAGCCACACGAAGCCGGCCGGCACCATGTACTCCGGCAGCGACTTCGCCAGGTGCACGCGGAGGTCCGCCTCCTGGTCGCCGACGACGTAGCCGACGAGCCGCTTGTGCCCGTTGTCCTCGCGGACGATCACGACCGCGTCGGTGACGTCGGGGTGCGCGCGCAGGGCGTTCTCGATCTCGCCGAGCTCGATCCGGAAGCCGCGGATCTTGACCTGGTGGTCGGCGCGGCCCAGGTACTCCAGCTCGCCGTCCGCGGTCCAGCGCACGAGGTCACCGGTGAGGTACATCCGGCTTCCCGCCGGGCCGAACGGATCGGCGACGAAGCGGTCCGCGGTGAGGCCGCCGCGGTTGAGATAGCCACGGGCGAGCCCGGTGCCACCCAGGCACAGCTGGCCCGTCACGCCCGGCGGAACCGGCCGGAACGCCGAGTCCAGCACGTACGCCCTCGTGTTGGCGATGGGCCGGCCGATCGGCGGGTTCCGGTCGACGCCCCGATCGTCGAGGTCGTCGTACCAGGCGGTGGCGTAGACCGTCGCCTCGGTCGGGCCGTAGATGTTGGCGATCCTCACGCCGGGCAGCGCCGCCCGAACATCCTGCACCGCACTGGCGGTCAGCGCCTCGCCGGCAAGCACGACATGCTCGGGCGTCACCGACACCGCGCCCTGCGCCAGCAGCTGCGCGAACGCCGACGGCACGCCGCTGACCAGGCTCGCCTTCCACTCGGCGCCGGGTCTTTCGCCCAGCGCCAACACGTCGCGGACGACGTCGATGCTGCCGCCGATCATCAGCGGGCAGAGGATCTCGAACACGGAGACATCGAAGTTGAGCGACGTCGACGCGACCACAGTGGACAGTCCGTCGACACCGAAGTCCTTGGCCGCCCATGCCATCAGCTCGACCGCGCTGCCGTGGGTGACGACAACGCCCTTCGGGCGGCCGGTCGAACCCGAGGTGTAGATGACGTATGCCGGATGAGCCGGGATCAGGCCGACATCGCCGAGGTTGTCGGAGCGCTCCCCCAACTCGCCGATCTCGGTCAGCACGACGACCGGCTGCGCGTCGGCGATCATCAGCTCCCGGCGCTCCGTCGGGTACTTCGGATCCACCGGCAGATAGGCCGCGCCGGACTTCAGCACGGCCAGCACCGCGGTGATCATCTGCTCCGTGCGCGGCATGGAGATCGCGACCAGCCGCTCCGGGCCAGCGCCCTGCTCGATCAGCCGTCTGGCCAGGCGGTTCGCGCGCTCGTTCAGCTCGCGGTAGGTCAGGCGGCGGCCCTCGCACACCACCGCGACCGCGTCCGGCGTGCGCTCGGCCTGCTGTTCGAACAGCTCCGGCAGCGTCACCGCCGGGACGTCGATCACCGGGCCCTGCCACTCGGTCAGCACCTGCCGGCGCTCGACGTCGTTCAGCAGCGGCAGTTCGCCGACCGTGCGCGCCGGGTCGGCGGCGATGCCCTCCAGCAGCACCCGCAGGTGGCCGGCGATGCGGTCGATCGTGCTGGCGTCGAACAGATCCGTGTTGTACTCCACCGCGGCGACCAGGCCGCCGTCGCGCGGCACGAACTCGAAGACCAGGTCGAACCGCGCCCGCGGCCGGGGCAGGTCGTGGTCGCGAACGTCCAGCTCGCCGACCGTCCGGGCGGGCACCATCGCGTTCTGGAGAATGATCAGGGCCTGCGCCAACGGGGTTCGGCTCGGGTCCCGCACCGGCTGGAGATCGGCCACCACCTGGTCGAACGGCAGGTCGGCGTAGGCGAACGCCTCCAACACGGTTTCCCGCGCGTCGGCGAGGAAGTCGGGGAAGCTCTGCGCGGGGTCCACCCAGGAGCGCAGCACCAGCGTGTTCACGAAGAAGCCGGCGACCCGCTCCAGCTCGGCGTGGTCACGGCCGGAGACGACGGTGCCGACGGCGACATCCTGCTGATTGCTGTGGCGGGCCAACAAAAGCTGCACGGCCGCCGTCAGCGTCATGAACAGCGTGGCGCCGTGGTCCTGGCCGATCTCGGACAGCCGCCGCACGAGATCCGCCGGCAGGTCGTAGCGGCGGATCGAGCCGGCGGTGGTCCGGACCTGTGGCCGGGGGCGGTCCGTCGGCAGCTCCAGCGGGGCCAGGCCGGCGAGCTTGCGCCGCCAGTAGGCCAGCTGACGCTCCCGCAGCCGCCCGGTCAGTCGTTCCCGTTGCCACAGCGCGAAGTCGGCGTACTGGATGGTCGGCGCGGGCACCTCGCCGCCGGCGTAGAGGGTGATCAGCTCGTCCACGAGCAGGCCGACCGACCAGCCGTCGGTGATGATGTGGTGCTGGCACAGCAACAACACGTGGTCGTTCTCGCCGAGCTCGATCAGCGAGGCCCGGGTCAGCGGGCCCTCGCGCAGGTCGAACGGCCGTTCCAGCTCGGCCTCGACATCGTCGACGCGCTGCAGCGGAACGGTTCCGGCCGCGTGGATGATCTGCACGATCTCGCCGTCGACGGTGTCGAACGTCGTGCGCAGCGACTCGTGCCGCTCCACCAAGGTGTTCAGCGCCGCCTGCAGCGCCGGTTCGTCGAGCGGGCCGCGCAGGCGCAGGCCGATGCCGGAGTTGTACTCGGTGTCGCCGGCCGTCAGGTCGTTCATCAGCCACAACCGCCGCTGCGCCGGCGAGATCGGCACCGGCTCGGTCCGCGGCACCCGGCGGATCCGGTCCTCGGCGGCGCGGGCCTGCGGCGGCAGCAGTTCGGCGATGCCGGCGACCGTGCGGGCGTCGAACACGATCCGCGGCGACAGGTCGACGTCGAAGCTGGTGCGGATCCGGGCCAGCAGTTTGGCGCCGAGGATGGAGTCGCCGCCCAGTTCGAAGAAGTCGTCGTGGACGCCGACCTCCGACACGCCGAGCAGCTCTCCCCACAGCCCGGCGAGCACGGCCTCCGCCTCGGTGCGCGGCGGCACGTACTGGGTGCGGCGCGCGGCCGACCAGTCCGGCTCCGGCAGCGCCTCGCGGTCGAGCTTCCCGTTGGGGCCCAGCGGGAAGCGGTCCAGCCGCACGACCGCCGCCGGCACCATGTAGTCCGGCAGCGAGGTGGCGAGGTGGGCGCGCAGGTCCGCGTCGGTGTCGGCGATCACGTAGCCGACGAGCCGCTTCATGCCGGGGCGGTCCTCGCGGGCGATCACCACCGCGTCGCGGACGTGCGGGTGCCGGCGCAGCGCCGCCTCGATCTCGCCCAGCTCGACCCGGAAGCCGCGGATCTTGACCTGGTGGTCGGCGCGGCCGACGAACTCCAGCACGCCGCCGGCGGTCCAGCGGACGAGGTCGCCGGTGCGGTACATGCGGCCGCCTGGCCCAGAGGAGTTGGCGCTGAACGGGCTGGCGACGAACCGGGAAGCCGTCAGGCCGGGACGCTCAAGGTAGCCGCGGGCCAGGCCGATACCCTCGACGTACAGCTCCCCGGTGACGCCGACACCGACCGGGCGCAGACGTTCGTCCAGGACATGGGCCTTGGTGTTCCAGATCGGGCGGCCGATGGGTAGGGTGCCGCCCGGCGTCAGCGGGTCGCTCCAGGTGGCGACGACCGTCGACTCGGTCGGTCCGTATGAGTTGATCATCCGGCGGCCCGGCGCCCAGCGGCGGACCAGGTCGGCCGTGCACGCGTCGCCGCCGACGATGAGCGTGCGGAAGTCGGGCAGCTTGGTGGCCGGCACCGTCGCCAGCGCCACCGGCGGGATCAGGGCGTGCGTGACGCGCTCCTTGCGGAGCACCTCGGCCAGCCGCTCGCCGAGCAGCGGCCCCGGCGGCGGCACCACCAGCGCCGCGCCGGCCGGCAGCGACATGCAGAGTTCCAGGATGGACGCGTCGAAGCTGGGCGACGAGAACTGCAGCACGCGGTCGCCGGCCCGGACCTCGTAGCGGTCCATCTCGGCCGCGGCGAAGCTGGCCAGGCCGGCGTGCGTGACCACAACACCCTTGGGCCGCCCGGTGGATCCGGAGGTGAAGATCACGTACGCGGGGTGGTCGGTGCACTGTGGACACTGGAGGTCCCGGTCCGGATGCTCGTCCAGCAGGCCCGGGGTGTCCATGGTGATCATCGGCACAGCGGGCAGCCGGTCGGCCAGTGCGCGCCGCGTGACAACGAGCACCGGATCGGCGTCGTCGAACATGAGCGAAATGCGCTCGCTCGGGTAGTCGGGATCCACCGGCAGGAACGCCGCCCCGGTCTTGGCCACCGCCAGCTGCGCCGTGACCAGGTCGGCCGACCGCGGCAGGGCCAGCGCCACGACCCGCTCCGGCCCCGCGCCGCCGCCCGCGAGCAGGTGCGCGAGCCGGTTGGCGCGGGCGTTCAGCTCGGCGTAGCTGACCGTGCCGTCCGCGCCGAGCAACGCGGCCGCGCCGGGGGTGCGCGCGACCTGCGCCTCGACCAGCTGGGCCAGGGTGCGGGCGGGGACGGGCCGGTCAGTGGCGTTCCACTCCGGTGGGACCGACATCGATCAGGGCACCTTTCGGGCACAGGGCATCACCAGAGCCGGTCACGGCACTGGTCGTCCGAGCGGGTGGGAAGGGCGCGCCGGTACCGCATTCGTGGGCGCGTGCCTGCCCGGAGGGTGAGGTCAATTCACGGCCACGCGCCGACGCCCACCCGGGTCCTCCACGTGCGCCACCGTTGCGGCGATTCCCCTTCGCCTGGGTGCCACGGAAAGGACAAGCCGGGTCCCGTCGTCACCGGACCGCGATCGATGAACTCGACAGTTGGGGCCACCACAACCATCGAGATCCGTAGGCAACGGTGCCCAAGGAATGCAGCCAATTCTACCGCCGAATGGAGTATCCCCGGGGGTTCAGTTCGAGAGCCGGAACACGCAGGTGGGAACTCGATCGAAATGATCGAACTTCACTCTGGCGTGGCAGATTACTCCATCGGGGTGGTTTAAAACGCGTAACACCGACGTGGAGCATAAGACATCCACACCCGCTCGCACGGCCTAACCCGCTAGAGGTAACCCCATCGGGGATTCGCTCACGCCCTGCTATCTATTCGGACCCCTAGTTCAAGGTCATCCGACTTGACGCCAGGTAAATCCTACACTTCCTACCCGCGAGTAGGAAGTATGCACGTGCAGCAGGTCACGAACGTGCCGTTACAGTGACACAGATCGCATTCCCGTGGAATTTGTGACGGCCGAGCCACATGCCAATCACGAAAGCCTCATTCCGGCAACGAACACCGTTACTTCACTCCGCAACCAACCGCGAGGCTCGCGTTGCGGCTTCGGGGCGGGAGTGTTAGAGCGCCGGGGCGGGACGTTAGGGCTTCGGCGCGGGCGTGTTAGAACGTCAGGGCGGGACGTTAGGGCTTCGGGCCGGGGAGGTTAGGGCTTCGGTCGGGAGGTTAGGGCTTCGATGCGGAGGCGTTAGGGCTTCGGGCGGCGACATTGCGGCTTCGGGGCGGTTACGCGGGGCCAAGGCCGGGTATCACCACGCCCACGGCGTCCCGCACCAGGGCTACCCGAATGCGGGACTCGTGGGTCGTTCCCGCAGCCGGGGGGAGTTGGTCGCCGAGGTGTCAGTCGGCGTGGATGCCGGGGCGGTACTTGGGCACCCGCAGGTGGATCTTGGTGCCGGCGCCGACCGCCGTCTCGACCACCAGCCCGTACTCGTCGCCGTAGACCTGGCGGAGGCGCTCGTCGATGTTGCCCAGGGCGATGCCGGTCTGCTCGTCGGGCTCGCCGGCCAGGGTGCGGCGCAGCCGGTCCGGATCCATGCCGACGCCGTCGTCCTCGATGCTGATGTGGGCCTCGGCGCCGGCGTCGGCGGCCTGGATGGCGATGTGGCCGGGCCCGACCTTGCCCTCCATGCCGTGCCGCACGGCGTTCTCCACCAGCGGCTGCATGCACAGGAAGGGCACGGCGACGGGCAGCACCTCGGGGGCGATCTGCAGGGTGACCTGGAGCCGGTCGCCGAAGCGGGCGCGCTCCAGCGACAGGTACTGGTCGATGGACCTGAGCTCCTCGGCGAGGGTGGTGTACTCGCCGTGCCGCCGGAACGAGTAGCGGGTGAACTCGGCGAAGTCGAGCAGCAGGGTGCGGGCCCGCTCGGGGTTGGTCCGCACGTACGAGGCGATGGCGGTGAGCGAGTTGAAGATGAAGTGCGGGGAGATCTGCGCCCGCAGCGCCCGCACCTCGGCCTCGATCAACCGCTGCTTGGACCGGTCCAGCTCGGCCAACTCCAGCTGTCCGCCGGCCCACCGGGCGACTTCGTTGGCGGCGCGGACGAGCCCGGCGGCGGCCTCGACGGCGTAGGCGATGAGCACGCCGGCGATGCGACCGTCCACATGCAACGGAACCATCACCGCGAAGTGCAGCGGGCACTCGGGATCGTCGCACTCGACCCGCGTCACGTGGGAACGGCCGTGGGTGAACGCCGGCGCTATGATCTCCAGAACCTGATCCGAGTGTTGCTCACCTATGCCGTCCCAGGCCAGAACCCGTTCGCCGTCGGTCAAGGCCAGCGCCGGCGTGTCCAGCAGGGCACGGAGATGCGGCGCGGACCGGCGGGCGGCCTCGGGCACCAGCCCGGCCCGCAGCGGCGGCGCGGCGGACCAGGCCGTGTGCAGAGTCTCGTACGTGGCCCGGTCGATGGCATTGCCGGACTCGCGCAGCGCGCTCCGCAGCCGCCACAGCAAAGCCAGCACGGCAAGAGTCATCACGCACAGCAGCCCCGCCAGCACAGCGGTCGTCACGGCGTCTCCTCCTGGGCCAGCCCGAGCGCCTCCGGGGCGTGCAGCCGCACCATGGTCCGGTTCACCGAGGCCGGCACGGACCGGGGCGTCAGCAGCGACCCCACGATCATCACCGCGAAGCCCAGCGGCACGCTCCACGCCGCCGGCCGGCTGAGCAGATCGTAGACCAGCCCCGAACGCGGCGGGATCAGCAGCGTCACCAGCCCCGCCGCCAACGCCAGTCCCCCGCCGGCCGCCATGCCGGCGATCGCGCCGAACGGGGTGAGCCGCCGCCACCAGATCCCCAGCAACAGCAAGGGGCAGAACGACGACGCGGCGACGGCGAACGCCAACCCGACCACGTCTGCCAACGACATCCCGGAGACCAGCAGCGCCGCGCCGAACGGCACGACGGCCGCGAAGAACGCCGCCAGCCGGAACCCGCGAAGTCCCCGCAGCAGCAACACGTCCTGCGACAGCACGCCGGCAACCGACAACGTCAGCCCCGACGACGTCGACAGGAACGCCGCGAACGCCCCGCCGGCCACCAGCGCGCCGAGCAACTCCCCCAACGTGCCGCCGACGAGCCGGGACGGCAGTACCAGCACCACGGCGTCGGTCTGCCCGGTCAACAACAGCTCGGGCGTGTAGAGCCGCCCGAGGGCGGCATAGGCCGGCGGCAGCAGGTAGAAGACGCCGAGCAGGGCCAGCACGACGACAGTGGTCCGCCGGGCCTGCCGGCCGTTCGGGTTGGTGTAGAAGCGAACCACCACGTGCGGCAGACCCATCGTCCCCAGGAAGGTCGCGATGATCAGCGAGTACGTGACGTAGAACGGGTCGCCGTGTCCCTCGCCGCCCAGCGGCTGCGCCCACATCGCGTTCGTGTCGGTGGGAATGCCCTTCACCTGCGGCACAACGGAGTGAGCCGGAAAGTCCAACACAGCTCCGGCGGAAACCCGATGCGGTCCCGGCCCCAGCGACACCGTGGAGCCGGCCACCGAATGCCCGTCCACGGTGCCGTTCACGACCACCGACACCCGGGACGGCACCTCGACGTCCACAGTGGTCTGCACGGTCACCTTGGTGTCGCTGGAAAACACCGCCGGCACCGAGCCGTCCAGGGACGGCGCGCCCGCATCTCGCCACGCCAGCACCAGGAACACCACCGGCACCGCCAACGCGGTGAGCTTCAGCCAGTACTGCACGGCCTGCACGAAAGTGATGCTCCGCATCCCACCGGCCATCACGTTCACCGCGACCACCGTCGCCACCAGCAACGCTCCCAGCCACCCCGGCGCGCCGGTCACCGTCGTCAGCGTCAAACCGGCGCCCTGCAGCTGCGGCACGAGGTACAGCCACCCGATGCCGACCGACAGCACGCTGGCCATCCGCCGCACCCGCCGCGACTCCAGCCGCGCCTCGGCGAAGTCCGGCACCGTGTACGCCCCCGACCGCCGCAGTGGGGCCGCGACCAGCGCCAGCAGCACCAGATACCCGACCGTGTAGCCGATCGGGTACCACAGCATGTCGGGCCCGTACGCGAAGATCAGCCCGGCGACGCCGAGGAACGACGCCGCCGACAGGTACTCGCCGCCGATCGCCGAGGCGTTCCACCACGGCGACACGCTCCGCGACGCGACGAAGAAGTCCGAGGTCGTGCGGGAGATCCGCAGGCCGTAGCCGCCGATCAGCACGGCGGCGACGAGCACCAGGGCCACGAAGACCGCGGAGTAGGTGCTGCTCACCGGTCAGGACTGCTCGACTAGGTCGGCGAACTCCCGTTCGGTGCGCTCCACCCGCCACACGTAGTAGCAGCCGACGAGCACGACCACCGGGTACACCGCCAGCCCGAGCACCAGCCACGGCAGCGGCAGCCCCAGCACCACCACCGTCTTCGTCAGCGGGAACACGCTGAACAGCACGGGCAGCGCGGCCAGCGGCCCGCACACCAGCAGCACGACCAGCACGCCGAGGCGCAGCTGGGTTCGCATCAGCGACCGCATGTACAGCGCGCCGACCTCGGACTGCTCGTCGATCTCCCGCACGATCGGGTACGACCGCGACCGCCGCGCCGCCCGGGTCCACGGGCTGGTGACGACGACTCGCTTCGGCCGCTCGCCGTTCACTTGCCCGCTCGCATCGCGTGCGGCCGGGCCCGCTTGATCAGCAGGTCCCGGAGCTGCGGGGTGTGCCGCCGGCTCACGGTCAGCATCGCGCCGCCGATCTTCACCGACAGCTGCCCGCCGTCCAGCCGCAGCTCCTCGACGTGCGCCAGCGCGATCAGGTGGCTGCGGTGGATGCGCACGAAGCCGGCGTCGCGCCAGCGTTCCTCCAGCCCGGTCAGCGGCGTCCGGACCAGGTAGCTGCCGTTCGCGGTGTGCAGCCGCGCGTAGTCGCCCTGCGCCTCGGCGTAGCGCACGTCGGCCAGCCGCAGGAAGCGGGTGATGCCGCCCAGCTCGACCGGGATGACGTCGTCGGGCGTGACGGCCGGCGGCTCGGCCACCTGCTGCGCCGGCACGTGCACCGAACTGGCGATCACCTTGTGCGCCACCCGGTGCAGGGCCTCGGACAGCCGCTGCGGCCGGATCGGCTTGAGCACGTAGTCCAGCGCCTTCAGCTCGAACGCCTCCACAGCGGACTGGTCGTCGGCGGTGACGAAGACCAGCGCCGGTGGGCTGGCGAACCGGGTCAGCACCCGGGCCAGCTCCATGCCGTTGAGGCCGGGCATCTTGATGTCCAGGAACACGGCGTCGACCGGCCGGTCGGCGTCGGCGGCGCGGTGCAGCAGCCGCAGCGCCTCGGTGGAGTCCTGCGCGCCCTCGGCGGTGCCCACCCGCGGGTCGGCGCCGAGCAGGTAGACGATCTCCTCGAGCACGGGCAGCTCGTCGTCCACGGCCAGCACTCGCAGCGGCCGGGCCGACGGCCCGTCGCACTCCGGACACGACGCTGGACTCATGTCTCGCAACCTTAGTCACCACGCAACCCTGAGCGGCGGCCAGCAGGGGATCGACACTCGCCCCGGGCGGACGGGTCCGCCAGGGTGCTCACCCGTTCGGACGTATCGTACGTCCACAAGCCGCCCGCACGTCACCCAGGGCGATTTCGAGCTCCAGAAGTGCCTCTTCGGACCGCCTCCGGGCCACCTCGACCGAGGCGGCCGCGCCGGTCCCGGCCAGCCGTCTGGTCGGCGCCCGCAGCGTGGTCAATAGGTCGGTGAGCGCGCAGGCCATCCGGGCCGCGTCCGCGATCGCCGCCATCAGCTCCCGAGCGCTGCCCGGGCACGCGTCCGGGAGGGATAGATCCTCGTCCATCCGCACCGCCACTCCCCCAGATGTTCCACAGTGGACGACCGTCGAGCACACCAACAGTAGAGATGTAGCTTTCGGCGACACGACCGGCCGGGGTGCTTGCGCGCCGGACGACACCTGCCGCACGGTGTGCGGGGACGGGGGCGCGATCAGCGGGCGAGCGGTCGTGACGGTGTTGTCGAGGACGGTGACTGGCTTGGAGTATTCGGCGGTGGCGTCGCTGCGCGCGCTCGCCCAGGACAGCCCGGACCGAACACTGTTCACCTTCGTCGACGACGACGGCGCCGACCGCGTGTCGCTGACCGCCGCCGGGACCGTGGCCCGGGGCGAGGCGGTGGCGGAGTCCCTGCGGCGCTGGGGTTTCGAGCCCGGCGACCGCGCGGTGCTGGTCTACCCGCCCGGCCCGGAGTTCGTGATCGCCCTGGTCGGCTGCCTGATCGCCGGCGCCGTGCCGGTGCCGGTGTACCCGCCGGACCCGTTCCGGCTGCGCCAGACGCTGCCGGCCTTCGCGGCCGTGCTGGCCGACTGCCGGCCGCGGGCGGTGCTCACCACCAGGGCGTACGACCGGGCGCGCAGCGTCGGCGCGGTGGCCGGCGTGTTCGACCGGACGAAGCCGAGCTGGCCGCGGATCACCTGGCGGCACACCGACAACTGCCGCCCGGCGACTGCTCCGGTCGGGTGGCGTTCGCCGGTGGATCCCGACGAGCCGGCGCTGCTGCAGTACACGTCCGGCTCAACGGGATCGCCACGCGGAGTGGTCGTCACGCACGGCAACCTGATCGCCGAGGTCACCGCGAACGCCGTCGACCTGGGGCTGGGTGAGCGGGCGCGCGGCGTGTTCTGGCTGCCGCAGTACCACGACCTCGGCCTGATCAGCGTGATCATGTCCACGCTGGCCGGCAACGCGCACACCCGCCTGCTGTCGCCGCTGGCGTTCCTGCGTCGCCCGGCCGTGTGGTTCGAGGTGATGTCCCGGGTGCGGGCGACGCACACCGCGGCCCCGAATTTCGCCTTCGACCTGGCGGTACGCAAGACGACTGTGGAACAACGGGCCGGCTGGGACCTGGGCTCCGTCCGGGTGTTCATGTCGGCGGCGGAGCCGATCCGGCCGGACACCGTGGCGGCCTTCTTCGACGCGTTCGCCGGCACCGGCCTGCGCCGGGACGCCTTCTACGCCGCGTACGGGCTGGCCGAGCACACGGTCAGCGTCACCATGGGCGGCCGCGGCACGCTGCGCCTGGACCGGGTCAGCCTGGAAGCGGGCCGCGCGGTGCCGGCGCTGCCCGACCGGCCGGCGACGACCCTGGTCGGCTGCGGGCGGCTGACCAAGTTCGACGCCCGGCTGCGCATCGTCGATCCGGACACGCACGAGGTGCTGCCGCCGTGCCGGGTCGGGGAGATCTGGGTCAGCTCGGCGACCAAGGCCCTCGGTTACCACGGCCGGCCCGAGCAGACCGAGCGAACCTTCCGGGCCCGGGTGGCCGGCGGCGAGGACCCGACCCACTACCTGCGCACCGGTGACCTCGGTTTCCTGCACGGGGACGAGCTGTTCGTCACCGGGCGGCTGAAGGACCTGATCATCGTGCGTGGCCGGAACCTGCACCCGGAGGACATCGAGGCGAGCGTGCGCGACTGCCATCCGGCGATCCGGCCGGGCGGGGTGGCGGCGTTCTCGGTGCCGGCCGAGGACGGCGAGCGGCTGGTCGTGCTGGTGGAGACGCGGAACCGCCGGGCCGACGAGCGGGCGATCGTCGAGGCCGTGACGGAGTGCGTGCAGCGGGATCACCAGCTGGCGTGCGCACGGGTGGTGGTCGGGCCCCAGGGGTTGGTGCGCAAGACGACCAGCGGAAAGATCCGGCGCAGCGCGTGCCGGGAGGAGTTTCTGTCCCGGGAGGGCGTGCCCGCGTGAGGCGAGTTTGTGTTGTGGGGGCGGGAGTCAGCGGCCTGACCGTCGCCCGGGAGTTGGAGCGGCTCGGGCATGCCGTGACGGTGCTGGAAGCGGCCGGACATGTCGGCGGCAAGTGTGCTTCGGTGACGCTGGACGGGCACGTGTTCGATGTCGGCGGCCACGTGTGCACCGGCATGTACAAACGCCTGCGGGAACTGCTCACCGAGCTCGGCCTGTCCACTGAGGACATCACGCCGGTCACCCGGCAGCCGTTCCTCTCGCAGGAGGGCCGGCAGCGGTACAAGGAGCTGCGCGCCGAGCGGTTCCCGGACATCGCGACGGCCGGGTTGGCGCATTCGGCCCGTGCGCTGGCGATGCCGGCGCGGGAGTGGCTCACCGAGCTGCCGGAGTTCGAGGACGCGTTCGGGTTGGGCTACACGTCCTCCGGCTACGGCCGCCTCCGCGGCGATCTGCCGGCTCTGTACCTGGTCAAGTACGCCGAGATGACCGGCCTGCTGTGCGACCGGCTGACCCGCCCGTTCACCGTCGCCGGCGGCTTCGGGCAGGTGTGGGACCGCGTCGCCGCCTCGCTGAAGGATGTCCGTTGCGGGGTGACGATCTCCGCGATCCGCCGGCACGGCAACCGGGTGCTGGTGACCGTCGGCGCCGAGACGCTGCAGTTCGACGACCTTGTGCTGACGGTGCCGCTGGACCAGCTGTTGCCGGTGCTGGACGCCCGCGAGGACGAACGGGACATCGCGTCGAGGATCCGTTATCACGACTACCGCACGACGTTCTGCACCGCGCCGCACCAGCCGCGGCTCGCCTTCACGCTGTACGGCGACGTCTCGTTCCACCACCGGTATCCCGACAGCGAGGTGTGTGCCTGCTACTCCTACGGGCCGGCGGACGTCGCCGAGGTGTTCGAGGAGCGGCGGTGGAAGTACATGCCGCGCTTCGGCTGCGCCGACCTCGCCGACGGCATCTACGACAGGATCGAGGAACTCCAGGGCCGGCACCGCACGTATCACGTCGGCAGCCTGCCGGCGTTCGAGCTGGTCGAGTGCAACCTCGACTATGCCCAGGAGTTCGTCGCCCGCCACTTCGGCACCGACCTCACGGAGTGGTTGGCACGGCGCGTTTCCGCCGAAACCAAGCGCCCGGTCGACCCACACGCGCCGGTCGCGACGCTGGGTCTGGAGTCGCTGTCGATGGCGACGGTGCTGGCCGACCTGTCGGAGCGGCTCGGCTATCGGATTCCGCATTCGCTGCTGCTCGAACTGCCCACTTTGGACGCTGTCGCCCGGCATCTCGACGAGCACGGCGCCGAAGTCGCCCGACCGCAGAGCCTGGCGCTGGCGCTGACGCCGCCCCGGCCGTTCTTCTGCGTCGGCGGCGCGGTCGGCGCGGCCTACTACCTGCTGCCGCTGGCGCGGGCGATCGGCCAGCAGCAGACGTTCTATGCCTTGCAGAGCCCCGGTTTCGACGGCGTCGACGAGCCGCTGGACGAGGTGTCGGCACTGGCCCGGCGCCACGTCGAGGAGATCAAGGCGATCCAGCCGCACGGGCCGTACCTGGTCGGCGGGCACTCCTTCGGCGGCCTTGTGGCGTACGAGGTCGGCCGCGTGCTGCGGGCGCAGGGCGACGAGGTCGCGCAGGTGATCCTGATCGACACCTACCTGGCCGAGCCCGGCCAGCCCGAGCCGCCGGCCGACGACGTGGCCATCATCGAGGAACTGTGGCGGATGCGCACCCTCGCCTTCCGCGGCGCGGACGCCCCGCGCCGGCGCGTCGACCAGTCGCTCTCCCCCGCCGAGCAGCGCCGCGAGCTGGGCCGGTTCCTCGGCGCGAGCGGGCCGGCGGACGAGCACATCGCCGCCATCATGCGCGTCTACCAGGCCCAACTCGAAGCGGTCGTGCGCTACGAGCCGGGGCCGTCCGATCTTGCCGTCACATTGATCAAGGCCGCGGGCGGCTTCCCACAGGTGCTGTTCGACGACCGGCACATCCAGCTGCGCCTGGACGATCCGGCCAACGGCTGGGAACACGTGTCCCTCGGCCGCCTGTCGGTGATCACCGTGCCCGGCAACCACTTCACGGCGTTCGCGCCGCCGGACCTGACCGCGCTCGCCGCCGCCGTCCGCGACTGCATCACCCGGATCCCCGCGCCCCGACCGCCGGAGCAGGCCCGGATCGAGTCGAGCATCCACCTCAACCCGATGGACCCGGACTTCCTGCGGGATCCCTACCCCTTCTATCACCTGCTGCGCGACCTGGCGCCGGTGTACCGCGACGAGGCGCTCGACGGCTGGGTGCTGACCCGGCACGCGGAGGTGTCGGCGCTGCTCCGCGACCCGTCGGTGATCCGCCCGTCGACGTCGACGCTGCTGCCCCGGCTGCCCGCGGACGTCCTGGACGACCTGCGGCCGTTCATCGACTGGCTCGACTCCAGCCTGCCGTTCAGCAACCGCGAGCGGCACGAGCGCATGCGGCGGGTGCTGGCCGGCAGCTTCACCGGCCGGGCGATGGAGGCGTTGCGGGCCGACGTCGAGAAGACCGTCGCCGAGATGCTGGCCCAGATCGACCGGCCGGGGCCGGTGGAGTTCATGTCCGAGGTGGCGTACCCGTTGCCCGGCCGCGTGGTGATGGATCTCGTCGGCGTGCCGCGAGCCGACCAGCCACAAGTCGCACGGTGGGGTCGCGAGATCATGGCCGTGTTGGGTCAGGCCCAGTTCGGCGAGGATCCGGCGGCGGTGGCGTACCGGGCGATGGCCGCGGCCGACGAGCTGACCACGTACGTGCGCGGGCTGACCGTCGACGAGCGGTTCGCCGGCGGCTGGGCGAACGAGGACGAAATGGTCGCCAACGTGATCTCGCTGATCAACGCCGGCCTGGAGACCACCGCCAACTACATCGGCAACAGTGTGCTGGCGTTGCTGCGCAACCCCGACCAGTTCGAACTGCTGCGCACCGATCCGTCCATCGCCCGCACCGCCGCCGAGGAGCTGCTCCGCTACGACACGCCGGCCCCGATCATCACGCCGCAGCAGGCGACCGTCGACCTTGAGCTCGGCGGGAAGCGGATCAAGGCCGGTGAGCTGGTGTTTCCAGTGCTCGGCGCGGCCAACCGCGATCCCGGCCGCTACCCCGACCCGGACCGACTCGACCTGTGCCGGCCCGACGCCGCCGGGCACCTCACCTTCGGGGCCGGCGTGCACTACTGCATCGGCGCGGCGCTGGCCCGCATCGAGGGCCAGGTGCTGTTCCCGGCGCTGGCCGCGCGGTTCCCCCGGTTGCGGCTGGCCGAGGAGCCCGTGTTCCGGCCGGACCCGGCGCTTCGTGGCCTGGCCGGCCTTCCGTTGTCGACGCAGGGATAGCATGCCGCGTGGCCGTGATGCTCGACGACAAGTACATCCACGACCGGCACACCATGCACCGGTGGCTGCGGTCGCAGGCGCCGATCTGCGAGGCCGTGTTGCCGGACGGGCGGCGGGTGTGGCTGATCAGCCGGTACGCCGACGTTCTTGCCGCCCTCACGCCGTCACCGGCGGTGCCGGTGCCGGGTGACGTCGACGCCGTCCTGGCCCGGCTGGACGGCGACTTCGACCTGCTGGCGGACTTCGCCCGGCCCGTCGCCGGCGACAACGCGGTCGCGCACCTGATCGCCAACGGCGTGGTCGACCTGCTCCGGCATCCCGAGCAGGTCGGGGTGAACGTGGCCGAGCTCTCCCGGCACGACGGCCCCTACGGCATGGCGCTGCGCACCGCGCACGAGACGATCAGCCTGGCCGGCGTCGACATCGAGGCCGGCGAGACGATCGCCGTGCTGGTCGGCTCGGCCAACCGCGACCCGGTGATGTTCGACCGGCCCGACGAGCTCGATCTCGGCCGCAACACCACCGGCCACCTCACGCTCGGCGATCACGAGGAGCTGGTCGGGGCCGCGATCACCAAGCTGCGCCAACGGTTCCCGAACCTGGCGCTGAGCGGCGAGCCGACCCGCCTCGACGACGTGGTCATCAACGGCTACGCGACCGTGCCGGTCAATGCGGGCCAGGTCGGTCCGGCGCCGCAGTCCCGGTGAACAGATGCCCCCGACACCGTGAGCGGATATCGCCAGGCCGGCGAGAACGCGAGTCCCGCTCTCGGGCTGGCGAGTCCCGTCCTCGGGCCCACCCATCCACGCAACCACGCTGAAAAATGCCCGAGGGCGGGACTCGGCGCGGTGCCCGAGAGCGGGACTCGCGCCACCCGGAGCCGCCGACCCGACACCGCCCCCGACCCACACCATGCTTGCCCGAGTGCGGGATTCGCCGGGTTCCGTCAACTCCACCGTGCCGGCGCCCACTCGCAATGTCAGCCAGCGCCCGGGGGCCGCCGACACCTCCAACGGTGTCAACCGAACAGGCGCGCGACCGGCCACGCACCGGAGGCGGTATTGCCCACCACAGTCCGGACGAACGCGCCGGACGGATCGCACACCGACCGGAACGACACGCCCGGGTCATAGCCCTCCACGAGCACCACATCGGACGACTCGTGCAGCCAGAACCCGAGACCGTAGCGGCGCGCCGATTCCGTGTGGACGCTGCGGGGCCGAACCATCTCGTCCACCCACTTCGCCGACACGATGCGGCCGGTGAAGAAGGCCCGCCACAGCGCGTGGAAGTCGGCTGCGGTGGTGTAGATGCCGCCGTCGCCGTTGCCGCGCACTGGAAGCTGGAACACGTTGGTGCGCAAGCCATCCCGGTCGAGGTAGCCGAGCGCCGTCCGGCGGTCCGGCTCGTCGGTGCGCAGGAACGCGGTGTCGGCCATGCCGGCCGGTGCGCACACCCGTCGCGCCACCAGGTCGTGGAACGGCACGCCGCTGGTCCGCTCCGCGATGAGGGCCAGCACCACGAAGGCGCCGTTGTTGTAGCGGAAGTCCGTGCCGGGCGGGAACTTCATCGGATGGCCGTCGAGGACGGGCACGTACTGCTCGGTCGTCTCCAGGTCCTGGGCCGGCAACGGCAGTGACGGGTCGCTGTGCTCGTCGTAGTAGTCGCCGATGCCGGAACGGTGAGCCAGCAGCTGCTCGACCGTCACGGCGTCGTCGATCAACGGCAGGTCCGCGCCCAGCACGGACCGTGCCGTCGTCGACAGGTCGAGGGTGCCGTCCTCGACCAGGCTCATGACCGTCAGCGCCGTCAACGGCTTGGTGCCGCTGGCGATCGCGAACCGGGTGTCCACAGTGTTCGGAACGCCCAGCCCGCGATGCGCCAGGCCGTACGCGCGCTCGAACACCGTCGTGCCGGCCTCATCCAGCCGCACCACGCCCGAGAACGACGTCGCCGCCGCGACCCGGTCGATCTCGGCCCCCAGTTCGTCCATCGGGCCAGGATAGTCAGCCGAGCCGGGCCGCCAGCTGGTTCATGTCGTCCACGAACCAGATGTGCCTGCCCCGGTTGGACTCCCGCACATACGCCCGCAGCGGCTCGCTGGCCGCGAGGTGTTCGCCGAGGTCACCGACCACGGCGAGGGTGCGGCCGTAGCCGATGAACTTCTGCGTGAAGTGCCCCAGCAGGGTGGTCCGCAGGTCGAACACGCCGTCCGCGAACCGCTCCACCGGGATCGACACCAGCGTCACGGACTGCCCCCAGAGCTGCCCGATGATGTCGACCGCGTCCTGCTCGGTCGACACCTTCGGGCCGTCCGGCGCCAGCACGTACACCTTCGTCCCGTCGATGTCGATCAGGCCGTCAGTCATGGAGGAACCCTCCGATCCGCTCGGCCTGGTCCGGCAGCATGTGTCCCGCGCCCGACAGCGTCACCACGGTGGCGTGCGGCGCGGCGGCGGCCAGCCGCCGCCGGGTGGCCCGCGAGTCGAGCAGCTCGTCCTGGTCGCCGACGATCACCAGCAGCGGCATCGTCAGCAGCCGCAGCCTGGCCGTCGGGAACAGGGGCATGATCAGCCGCGGCCGGAAGTGCTGGAACACCATGCGCACGTACTTCTCCCCCGGCGACGTGGGCTCCGGCTGCTTGCGCCCGAGCAGCCGGCCGAGGAAGAACGCCGCCATCTTGCCGAACCGCTGCCGTCCGATACCGCCGGGCACCGTCAGCACCATGCGGGAGATCCGTCCCGGCCGGCGCGTGGCGTAGTCGATCGCGAACCACGCGCCCAGCGACGTGGCGACGACCTGTACCTCGGTCAGCCCCAGCCCCGCCAGCACGTCGTCCAGCCACTCGCCGTAGGCCGGAGAGCCCAAGGGCGGTCGCGACGGGGCGCTCAGGCCCGGCTCGCCGATGACGTCCACGGCGTACAGCCGGAACCGGTCCGCCAGCCGGCCCACCGTCGACATCCAGGTCAGCGTGTTGCCGCCCGAGCCGTGCAGCAACAGCACCGGTGGGCCGGTCTCCGTTCCCGACACCATGACGAAGGTGTCGCCGTGCCGGGTCGGCAGCGTGCGGCGGTCGGCCGGGACCGGCCAGTGCGCCAGCCACTCCTCGTACTGGCGACGAATCCGGTGGCCCCCGGCCTCGGTCTTGTAGATCGTGGCGGTCACGTCTCCCCCTCCGCGAGCAGTGCGACCCACCGCAGCAGCTCCGCGGTGGTGGTCAGGTCCCCCAGGACGATGAGCTTCAGCCGGCCGCGGACCTCGTCGTAGGCCGTCTCGATCCGCAGCGGCCGCTCCTGGTAGCCGCGCGTGTTGGCGGCCCCCACCGCGCCCATCGCGATCCGGCCGGCGTCCTCCCGGCTGATCGCGTCGATCTCGACGATGCTCGACACCTCGACGTGCCGGGTGCGCCGGACCTTGGACTCGGCGCCGGTGAAGGCGTCGAGGTCGTCGCGGGCGATCCGGTACTGCTTGCCGATCCGCACGGCCTTGAGCCGCCCCTCCCGCACGTAGTTGCGGACGGTGCGCACGTGCAGGCCCAGCAGGTCCGCGACCTGCTCGACCGAGTACATCTCCTGGGACACGTGGGGCAGAATACCTCATCCTTCCCCATCTGCAATCAAATAGGGACGGATAGGGAAGGATAAGGTAGTGTCCGCAGCAGGCCGAGTGCGATCTCGGGCCGCGGCGCGGGCGCGGAGGCGCGCCCATGAGGCGCCGAAAAGGCCGCCCGCACAGCAGCGAGGCCGCGGGGGGCGTGTGCCCCGCGGCCTCGCTGTCGTATTCGGCTATTGGCGCCGACCGCTCGGGCAAAGTAAATCGCCTGAACTAACGCGGCCGACGAAAAAGGGGAAGAATGTCGTGACCGGGCGGGCGCGGCGGCTACGCCGACCCGGTCATCTCACGCCACGGTGACGTTCGTCAGCGACAACTCGGTCTGGCGGCCGTTGTCGTCCCAGATGACGTCGAAAATCCAGATGTTGCCGGGCTTGCTCGGCGTCACGTTCGGCACCGTGAAGTCGGCTTCCCCGGATTTCGGATCGACGCTCGCGGTGATGAGCGTGTTGGGCGCGTGGCCCATCCCCGTGGAGTGGGCGAGCCACAGTTGGACGGCGGTCACCTGTGGCGCGTACGCGGTGTTGAACTTCCAGGTCGCGTGGACCTGCTGGCCCGGAACGAAAGTCGTCGTGGACAGGGTGGCGTCCGTGACGACGTCCGACAGCGACGGCGGGTTGGCGTGCGCTGCCCCGGCGGAGAGGGCGATGACGGCGGCGGCGGACGCGGCGAGAACGCCGGCCCGGCGAAGGTACTGCATTTTCTTGCCCCCAGTGACAAGGCGACTGTACCTCATTATTCGAGCAGACTCGATTCAGTGGCGCAAGGCGGAGAGACCCAGCACACACCCACGTATACATTTATGAATCGGCCAGCTCACCGGAGGTCTAGAACAATCAATTCCTTTTCGTCACCCGTTTGCCGGCAGCCAGCGGGTGTCCGTCGTCAGTTCGTGCAGAATCTCCGGTACGGGCGTGACACCGATTCCCGGGCCGGTCGGCACGCGGACGTGCCCGTTCTCCAGCGTGAAGGGCTCGGTCACGTCCCGGTGGTAGTACCGGTCGGACGCCGAGGTGTCGCCCGGCAGGGTGAACCCGGGCAGCGAGGCCAGCGCCAGGTTGGCCGCCCGCCCGATGCCGGTCTCCAGCATGCCGCCGCACCACACGGGCACCCCGTGGGCCCGGCAGACGTCGTGCACCCGGCGGGACTCCAGGTAGCCGCCGACCCGGCCGGGCTTGATGTTGACGATCGAGCACGCGCCGAGGCTGATCGCGTCGGCCGCGACCTTGGCCGAGGTGATCGACTCGTCCAGGCAGATCGGGGTGCGCACCTGCCGGGCCAGCTGGGCATGGCCGAGCAGGTCGTCCTCGGGCAGCGGCTGCTCGATCAGCAGCAGGTCGAAGTCGTCCAGCTTGGCCAGCTGCCGGGCGTCGCCGACGGTGTAGGCGGTGTTGGCGTCGACCTGCAGCGGGATGGCGTCGCCGAACCGCTCCCGCACCGCGCGCACCGGCTCCACGTCCCAGCCGGGCTCGATCTTCAGCTTGATCCGCACGTAGCCCTGGTCGAGATAGCCGGCCACGGCGTCGAGCAGCTGCGGGATCGTGTCCATGATGCCGACCGACACCCCGGAGGCGACCCGATCCACAGCCCCGCCGAGATAGCGGGCCAGCGACAGGTCGAGCGAGCGCAGCTCCGCGTCCAGGAAAGCCGTTTCCAGCGCGGCTTTCGCCATCTGGTGCCCGTGGAACCGTTGCATGGCACGGGAAACCGCGTGAACGTCCGGATCGGACAGTGCGGCCACCTCCGGGAACAGCACGTGCTCGATCACATGGGCCGCCGCGTCCACGTATTCCGGCGAATACACCGGCGCCGCCATCGCCACGCACTCCGACCAGCCCTCGGCCTGATCGGTGACCAGCCGCAGCAGCAACAGGTCCCGGCGGTCCTCGCTGCCGAACGACGTCCGGAACGTGCCCACCAGCGGCAGCGACGCCCAGCGCAGCTCAAGGCCCTCGATCTTCACGCGTCCTCCCCGCGGTCCAGCAGATACCCACCCTCACGGCTGAATCCCGTGATCACGGCGCCGTCGGCGAGCAGGCCGCCGAGCACGTCCCGCACCGCGAGCCGCCAGCGCAGCGCCGTCTCCGGCCGCGCCTTGCGGACGGCGTAGATGTCCGACGGGATGCGGACTTCCACGTAGCGGCCCTTGATCTCGCCCGGCACCGGCCGCTCGTCGCCGGCGATGTCCAGCGCCACCAAGGCTTCCGGCGCGCGCTCGGCCGGATTCCCGTCCAGTGCCCGCGCCACCGTCGGATCGGCGAGATCCCATTCCACCAGCAGGCGGTCGCTCTCGTCGCCGGCGTTCAGCTCGTCCGGCATGTCGCCGTAGAAGGACTCCAGGTACACGCGGCCGCGCGCGCCCAGCTTGGCCAGGTTGAAGTGCGCGTTGCGGGACACCAGCGGATCGAACGTCCAGCCGATCGTGCGGACGCCGATGTCCAGCGCCCATGCGCGCTGGTGCGTCTTGAGCGCGAACCCGACACCGCGGATCTGGCCGTCCGGCAGCACGCCGGTCACGTGCGAGTGCAGGCTGCGGGTGTTCGGCGGGCCGAAGAACGCCACCGTTGCGCCGACCATCTGCTCGCCGCGATACGCCGCCGCCACATAGTTGTCGACGTGGGCGAGCACGCGCAGCCACTCCACGGTCACCACGGGCATCGTCGGATCCGGCCGCCACACCTTGTTGCACAGAGCGGCGATCTGCTCCAGCTCGGGTAACTCGTGCGGCATCCGCACGGTCACGCCGGCAAGCTCGGCCGCGGACTCGGCGCGCCGGCGCGCCGCCTCGTGGACTTCCGTCGCCGCCTCGATCATCCGTCATGCCTAGCACAGAAAACGCGGACCGAGCAGTGACCGTCGGGCCCGACCGGGAGATCCGGCGTTGATCACGGACCGGCGACGCGCCCGGGAGCGGGATCCACGCCCGCCGCCACGGCCGGGATGGGACACTGGGGGCATGGACAGACTGGTCCTGGAGGCCGCCTGGTGAGTGTATTAGGCATTCCCGATCCGGATGGCACTCTCGCCCCGTGCCCGGGCTGTGGCCACGCGACCGTGGTCGCGACCACCAGCACCGGCGCGGAGCGGTTGCACTGCGGGACGTACGAGCCCGTGTGCCGCCCGACCCGGCCCGCCACCCGGGCGGCCCGCTTGTTCGATCGTTTGGCCAAGCTCGTCGGAGGTGCCCCTCGTCACTAGTCGGTCGGAACATCGACCGATGCGGAACGAGACACGGCGCCGTCCCAGTGTGGACGGCGCCGTGTTTCGCGTTCACCAGGCGACGGGCAGCGACTCCGGGCCCCGCAGCAGGCCGCCCTTCTTGAACACGACTTCGCTCGGCGGCACCGCCAGCCGCAGCCGGGGCAGCCGGCGCACCAGCTCCGTCAGCGCGGTGTTGAGTTCCAGCCGCGCCAGCGGCGCGCCGAGGCAGTGGTGCGCGCCGTGACCGAACGCGATGTGCGGGTTGGCTTCGCGGTCGAAGTCCAGCTCGTCACCGTGCCGGAAGACCTCCTCGTCCCGGTTGGCCGCGGCGATCTGCATGACGACGCTCTCGCCCGCGCGCACCAGCGTGCCGCCGACCTCGACGTCCTCCTTGGCGATGCGGGCGAACGTCACGACACCCAGCGGCGTCAGGCGCAGCAGCTCCTCGACCGCCGACGGAACCAGGTCGGGATCGTCGACCAGGCGCTGCCACAACTCGCGCTGGGTCAGCAGCGTGAAGACGTGGCCGGAGAGCTGGTTGGCCGTGGTCTCGTGGCCGGCCGACAGGATCGTCGTACCGAGGGAGACCATTTCCTCCTCGGTCAGCCGGCCGTCCTCGTCACGGGCGGTCACCAGGGTGCTGATGAGGTCGTCGGCCGGCCGCTTCGCGCGCTCGGCGGCCAGTCCGGCCAGGAACTCCCGCAGCGCGGTGGTGGCCGCGACGATCTCGTCGATGCTCGCGCCCGAGATCGCACTGGCCGTGGTCGACCACTCGTGGAACTCGTCCCGCTGGTCCTCGGGCACGCCGAGCAGCTCGCTGATGGTGGTGACCGACATCGGCAGCGCGAGCTCGGCGACGAGGTCCGCGCTCGTCCTGCCGTCGGTCATCCGCCGCAGCAGGTCGTCGATGATCGCGGCCACCCGTGGCCGCAGCCGTTCGACGTTGCGCGCGGTGAACGCCTTGGCCACCACGCGGCGCACCCGGCTGTGCTCGGGCGGGTCCATGGCCAGGATGTTTGTCGTCGACTCGATCATGGGCATGGTCCGCGGGATGTCCCGACCCAGCGCCGCCGCCCGGCTGAACCGCGGGTCGGCCAGCACCAGCTTGACGTCGGTCAGCCGGGTCGCCAGCCAGGCCTGGCCGCCGTAGGGCATCTCCAGCCGCGCCAGCCCGGACGCGCGGCGGAACTCCCCGTATTCCGGCGCGAGCTCCAGGGCCGGCGCCTCGGGAAACGGGTACGGGCACGCCGTCAGTTCACCGGTGGTCACAATATTCCCCTCAGTAGTTAAACGCCGTTAACCACCCAGGAGTCTATCGGGAAGTTAGCACCGTTTACTCAATGGGGGGCGAAGTGTGCCCGATCGGCCGGGAGGCGGGCGGCCGTGGCCGCCGCCCGCGTCCGCTACAGCGAGATGCCGCGGGCCCGCGCCACGTCCGCCACCGTCTGGCGGATGCGCAGGATCTGCGCGCCGGTCAGGTCCGGGACCTCGACGAGCAGCGCCTCCGTCAACTCCGCGCCGAACCCGGACGTCGAGCCGCTCGAGCCGCCGGAGCCGCCCCGGCCTGCCGACCGCCCGGTCCGCCGCACGTCGACGGCCTTCAGGCCCCGGTCGCCCTCCTCGATCTGGAATTCGACCGTGGTGCCCGGCTTGAACACCGACTTGTCCTCGCTGAGGTCGTTCGCGTGCACAAAAACGTCCTCGCTGCCGGAATCCGGCGCGATGAACCCGAAGCCCCGCACGTCGTCGAACCGCAGCACCCGCCCTGTCGCCACACCCACCAACTCTCGCCTCGATCAACCGTCAACCGGCGACTGTACCGTTCCGGAGATCGACGGTGAGTCGCCGGTCGGCCACCGAGCGTCCGACCTCCAGCACGTGCCCGCCGGCCGCGTCGCGCCAGCCGCCGTCCCGCCACACCTGCGCCGACCGGCGCGGCACCGTGATCACCGCGGTGGCCCGCCGCCCCGGCTCGGCGGTCACCGACGCGAAGCCGGCCAGCCAGCGCGCCGGCCGCTCGGAATCGGCCTCCGCCGGCGCCAGATAGGCCTGCACGACCTCCCGTCCCGCCCGCGCACCGGCATTCCGAACGACAATGGTCGCGGTGCCGAGAATGTGCTCGTCGTCGGCCGGCGCGAATTCGGCGGATTCGTACTCCCAGTCCGTGTAGCCGATTCCGTGGCCGAACCAGTACGCCGGTTCCACGTCGCCGCGCTGCCAGGCCCGGTAGCCGATGAACACGCCCTCGTCGTAGCGGAGCGCGCCGTCGGTCGGCGTCACGTTCAGCACGGGAGCGTCCTCGGTCCGCTTCGGCCACGTCGTCGGCAGCCGGCCGCCCGGCTCCCGCACGCCCCGGAGCACGTCCGCCAGCGCGGCGCCGGCCGCCTGGCCCGGGAACCACGTCAGCAGCACCGCCGCCACGTCGTCCGCCCACGGCATCTCCACCGGCGAACCGGCGTTCACCACCACGATCGTGCGCGGATTCGCCGCCGCCACGCGCCGTACCAACTCGTCCTGCGGGCCGGGCAGCGCCAGCGTCGTGCGGTCGAAGCCCTCGCTCTCGCTCTGGTCCGTCGTGCCGACCACGACCACCGCCACATCGGCGTCCCGCGCGACAGCGACCGCCCGCTCGATGCGCCGCTCCGGGTCCGCCTCGGGGCCGCTGTGGCCCAGCGTGAGGGCGATCCAGACGTACTTGTTGATGCCGCGTTCCAACCCCAGCGGCGTGAGCCGGAAACTCACCTGGACCGGTTCCCCCGCCGGCAGGTCGATGTCGAACCGGTGTTCCTGGGGGTTCAGGATCGCCGTGAACGGGTCGTCGCCCGCCGGCATGTTCGAGTCCTCGAACAGGACCGTGTCGCCGACGGTGAGCCGGACCTGGCCGAGGCCGATGAAGCCGAACGTCTGCTTGCCCGTCTCGACCGGCGTGAACGTGCCGGCGATCTCCACCGACCGCACCCGCTTCGGGTCGACGCCTTGCGGCGCCTCGCCGATCCAGCGGATCTCGCCGCGCTCCAGCGGCCCGGTCGCCACCTCGACACCGTTGCCGTCGAGCGCGATCCAGCGGAGATCTGCGTTGTCTCCCAACGGAGGCAGCTGCGTGCGCGGGTCCGCGCCGAGTTCGTACGTCACGTCCGGGAACGCCTGCCGCAGGCCGTCCAGCGGCGAGATCACCTCGGCCGGGAACACCACCGCGCTGCCGCCGCCGAGGATCCGGGCGTCCTTCGCCGCGCCGCCGAGGACCGCCACCTTGGCCGCCTTCGTTGCGTCCAGTGGGAGCAGATCCGCCCTGTTGTGCAGCAACACGAACGACCGCGCCGCCACCTCGCAGGCCAGGCCGTCACCGGCGATCGGCTCCGGCAGCGTTGCCACTGCCGGCTCGAAGCCGTCCAGAATTCCCACCCGCGCCGCCAGCAGCAGCACTCGCCGCACCATCGCGTCGACGGCCTCCTCCGGCACTCGGCCGTCACGGACCGCCTGCGCCAGATCCGGGCCGAACGGCGTGATCGGGCCCGGCATCGCCACGTCCAGCCCGCCCAGCGCGGCGCGTTCGGTGTGCCGGGTAGCCGTCCAGTCCGAGACGATGAACCCGTCGAATCCCCATTCGTCGCGCAGGATTCCGTTCTGCAGCGGGCCGTGCTCGGTCATCGTCGCGCCGTTGACCGAGTTGTACGCCGCCATCACGCCCCAGGGCCGCGCCTGCTTCACGATGATCTCGAACGGCGCCAGGTACAGCTCCCGCAGCGTGCGGTCGTCGGCCCGGACATCCACTGTGTACCGCTGCGTCTCCGAGTCGTTGGCCACGAAGTGCTTCACCGTCGTCGCCACGCCGCCGTCCTGCACGCCCCGCACGTAACCCGCCCCCACCAGGCCCGTCAGCAGCGGATCCTCCGAGTAGCACTCGAAATGCCGGCCGCCCAGCGGCGTCCGGTGCAGGTTCACCGTCGGCGCCAGCAACACGTGCACTCCCTTGCGGCGGGCCTCCTGCGCCAGCAGCCTTCCCACGCTCCGCGCCAGCTCCGGATCCCAACACGCCGCCAGCGCCGTCGGGCTCGGCAGCGCCACCGACGGGTCGTCCGGCGTCTGCCTCGTCCCCCGCACCCCGATCGGCCCGTCCGACATCACCAGCGAGGCCAGCCCGATCGCCGGCACCGCCGGCAGCGACCACCGGTCCTGCCCCGCCAGCAGGGCGGCCTTCGTGTCAAGATCCAGCCGCTTGATCAGCTCGTCGAGATCCATGCGCCCACCCTGCCACGACCGTCCACCACGGCCGGCCGTCCAGCAGCCGCACGAGCCGGAACAACCGTCGAATCCTGCCCTCGTCCCGCAGCACATGCCAGAACAACGCGACCGTCAGTCGGCGCACGGTCGGCCGGTCAGCCTCCGCCGGCGGAAAGTCGAAGTCCGGATCGGGCTCGATCCCGACCAACTGCAAGCCCACGGACAGCGGGATCGTCCGCAGGCCCTCCGTCCGGTCCGCCACGTACACCCATCGGCACATCGCCTGGAGCACCGTGATCTGGTTGGCGGGGCGGCGGAACAGCCGGCACACGGCCCACACGACCGCGTTCAGTTGCTGCACGCTCCCGGTGCGGCCGATCCGCTCCAGGTGAGCCAGGGACTCCGTCGGCGATCTGAGTCCGTACGGCAGCCCGTACACCATCGCTGCCGTGGTCTTCCGCCACACGCCGGTGCGCGACTCGATCCACCAGTCGAGGCAGACGGCACCTCCGCCGGATGCTGCACCAGCACCACGAGCCACCCGCCGGCTTTCTTGACGGCCCCACACACCTCGGTGAAATCGAACTCCGCGAAGGGCTGCCGCGCATGCCACACGTAGCCGACGCCGGACTTGAGGTTGCGGTTGCGTTCCTCCTTGAGGGAGCGGGGCGGATTCAGGTGGGCGATGCCGTTCGGACTTCTCTTGTCGAGCAGCCGGAGCGCGGCGATGTACCACCCGTTGCCGTTGCCGGAGAGCAGCACCACCTGGCGTCGTTCCAGCCGCCATTCCGCCTCGTCGATCCCGTGGCGCTCGACGAAGAACTCCCCCGCGGCCGCCACCTCGTCCGGGGTCGGGCCGCCGGAGACCAGCTCCGGCTCGACCGGACCGCTGGTGGCGTGCAGGTGTTGGTGCTCGTGGTGATGCTGCTCCACACCGCCGTTGATGGTGTTGGCCTGAACCACCGCGTGGTGATCGCCGGTGGCCTCGTTGGTGGCCGTGCTGTCCGGAGCGGCTTTGGTCGGGATGAACTTCTCGTCCCGCAGATCCACCGGTTCGGCCATGTGCGCTCCCCGTCGGTTCGAATGGTGGCGGCGAGTGTGGGTCCACGATCGGCGGAGGTCTCCCCGAAAACCGGACTCCGATTCGTCCGATCGGGGTGAACGACGCGTGGCCGAACCCGTTGCCACGAAAGGGGAAGGAGCTGACACGGGACGCGCGACACGCCGTTGTGACGACGCCGACAGCGACTTCGCCGTCAACTACCGGTAAAGTACAACGTCGGCCCGCGACGGTGAACAAGATCGCTGTGCGTCCACTGTGGACGAAGCTAACCGGTGCGCCGGGCTACCCGGCACCTCGGAGAGGCTTGAATTGACCGCAGTTC
Source organism: Kutzneria kofuensis (assembly GCF_014203355.1). Classification (NCBI taxonomy): domain Bacteria; kingdom Bacillati; phylum Actinomycetota; class Actinomycetes; order Pseudonocardiales; family Pseudonocardiaceae; genus Kutzneria; species Kutzneria kofuensis. The sequence goes on along the minus strand of NZ_JACHIR010000003.1, from coordinate 252,872 downwards.
AGGATCCGCGCGTTCTCGTCGAGAACGCGGTGTTCACCACGCGGGGCGCGGCGAAGGCCCGCACGCTGCTCGACATTCTGGGTGAGACGGCGCTGCGACACCCGACCGCGGCGGCGGTGGACGACGGCACGACGACGCTGAGCTACCGCGCCCTGGCGGCGGAGGTGGACCGGCTGCGCGAAACCCTGACCGGCCACGGCATCGGGGTGGGCGACCGGGTGGGCGTGCGCGCACCCTCGGGCACGGTCGACCTGTACGTCAGCATCCTCGCGGTGCTGGCGGCGGGCGCGGCGTACGTGCCGGTGGACTTCGAGGACCCGCAGGAGCGTGCCGACCTGGTCTTCGGCGAGGCGGACGTGTGCGCGGTGATCGGCGCGGACCGCGAGATCACCGTGTGCGGCACGCCGCTGGGCGTGCTGGGCGCGCCGGGTCTGGACGACGACGCGTGGATCATCTTCACCTCCGGCTCCACCGGCAAGCCGAAGGGCGTCGCGGTGTCACACCGCGCGGCGGCGGCGTTCGTGGACGCCGAGGCGGAGCTGTTCCTGGTGGACGAGCCGATCGGCCCCGGCGACCGGGTGCTGGCCGGCCTGTCGGTGGCGTTCGACGCCTCCTGCGAGGAGATGTGGCTGGCCTGGCGGCACGGCGCGTGCCTGGTGCCGGCGCCGCGTGCCCTCGTGCGCACGGGCATCGACCTTGGCCCCTGGCTGGTCGAGCGGGAGATCACCATCGTCTCCACGGTGCCGACGCTGGCGGCGCTGTGGCCGGCGGAGGCCCTGGACGAGGTGCGGCTGCTCATCTTCGGCGGCGAGGCCTGCCCGCCGGAGTTGGCCGAGCGCGTCGCGGTCGAGGGCCGCGAGGTGTGGAACACCTACGGCCCCACCGAGGCGACGGTCGTGGCTTGCGCCGCGCAGCTGACCGGCGAGGGCCCGGTGCGCATCGGCCTGCCACTGGACGGCTGGGAGCTGACCGTGGTGGACCAGCAGGGCGAGGTCGTGCCGATGGGCGAGCAGGGCGAGCTGGTCATCGGCGGCGTGGGCCTGGCCCGCTACCTGGACCACGCCAAGGACGCGGAGAAGTACGCGCCGCTGCCGTCGATGGGCTGGGACCGTGCTTACCGCAGCGGCGACCTGGTCCGCGCGGAGCCGGCCGGCCTGCTGTTCGTCGGGCGGGCGGACGAGCAGGTCAAGCTGGGCGGCCGGCGAATCGAGCTGGGCGAGGTCGACGCCGCCCTGCAGGCGCTGCCGGGTGTCGCCGGCGCCGCGGCGGCCGTCCGCAACGGCACGCTGCTGGTCGGCTACGTCGTGCCGACCGCCGAGTTCGACCGGGAGACCGCCATCGAGCGGCTGCGGTCGGCGCTGCCGGCGGCCCTGGTGCCACTGCTGGCCGAGGTGGAGACGCTGCCGACGCGCACGTCGGGCAAGGTGGACCGGAACGCGTTGCCGTGGCCGCTGCCGCAGGCAACTGACACTTCCCAGCTCGCGGGCACCGAGGCGTGGCTGGCTGAGCAGTGGGGCGCCGTACTGGGCGTCGCGCCGGCCGAGGCCGACGCCGACTTCTTCGCCAGCGGCGGCAGCAGCCTCGCGGCGGCCCGGCTGGTGGGGCTGATCCGGGCCAAGTACCCGAGCGGCTCGGTCAGCGACATCTACCAGTTCCCGACGCTCCGGGCGATGGCCGCGCGCCTCGACGAGTTCGACGCCAAGGAGGCGAAGGCCCGCACGGTCGCGCCGACGCCCCGTTCCGCGCAGTTCAAGCAGCTGCTGCTGATGCTGCCGCTGACCACGCTGATCGGTCTCCGCTGGACGGTCGCGGCGGCGGCCGGCAGCACGCTGCTGAACCTGCTGGGTGCGGCCTGGGCACCGACCCTGCCGTGGTGGGCCATCGCGCTGGCCTGGCTGGTGCTGTTCCATCCGGCCGGCCGCGTCGCGATCGCCGCCGGCGGGGCGCGACTGCTGCTGCGCAAGGTCAAGCCGGGCCGCTATCCGCGCGGTGGCAAGACGCACCTGCGACTCTGGACGGCCGAGCAGCTGGCCAACGCCGTCGGCGCCACCAACCTCACCGGCACCTGGCTGACCCGGTACGCCCGCGCGCTCGGCGTGAAGATCGCCGACGGCGTCGACCTGCACTCGCTGCCGCCCGTCACCGGCCTGCTCAAGCTGGGCAAGGGCAGCGCCGTCGAGCCGGAGGTGGACCTGTCCGGCCACTGGCTGGACGGCGACGTGCTGCACATCGGCAAGATCCGCATCGGCGCCGGCGCGACCGTCGGCGCGCGCAGCACCCTGTTCCCCGGCGCCCGCATCGGCAAGCGCGCGGAGATCGCCCCCGGCTCCGGTGTCACCGGCTCGGTCCCGGCCGGCCAGCGCTGGTCCGGCGTGCCGGCCGTGCGGGACGGCAAGGCCGAGCGCCGCTGGCCGAGCAGCCGCCCGCCGCGCCTGCGCCGCTGGGCGTTCGCCTACGGCGCCGCCACCTTCGCGCTCGGGCTGCTGCCCGTCGCGGCCGCGCTGCCCGGCCTGGCCATCGTCGCGCTGTTCCTGCGTGAGAATCCGACGCTGGGCTCGGCGCTGCTGGCCGTGCCGGCGGCGACCGTCGCCTCGCTGCTCGCGTACGCGCTGCTGGTGCTGGTCGGCGTGCGACTGTGCTCGATCGGCCTGCGGCCCGGCTACCACCCGGTGTTCGGCCGGATCGCCTGGCAGGCATGGACCACCGAGCGGCTGATGAACATGGCCCGCACCACGCTGTTCCCCTTGTACGCCAGCCTGTTCACGCCGGTGTGGCTGCGGGCGCTGGGCATGAAGGTCGGCCGTCGGGTGGAGGCGTCGACGGTGTTGGCGCTGCCGTCTATGACCACGGTCGGCGACGGCGCGTTCCTGGCCGACGACACCATGGTCGGCAGCTACGAGCTGGGCGGCGGTTGGCTGCGCATCGCCAACGCGCGTATCGGCAAGCGGGCCTTCCTGGGCAACTCCGGCATGACCGCGCCGGGCCGGGCGGTGCCGAAGCGGGGCCTGGTCGGCGTGCTGTCGTCCACCCCGAAGGGCGCCAAGGCCGGCAGCTCCTACCTGGGCATGCCGCCGATCAAGCTGCCGCGGGCGGTCGAGGACGGCGACCAGAGCCGCACCTTCGACCCGCCGACCAAGCTGGTCGTCGCCCGCGGCCTGGTGGAGATCTGCCGCGTGCTGCCGGTGATGGCCTCCGTGGCGCTGGGCGTGCTGGCGCTGTTCGCCATCGCCGGCGTCGCCGGGTTCGGCGGGTTCGGCGTCGCCGCGCTGCTCAGCGGCGTCGTGCTGATCGCCTGCGGGCTGGTCGCCGCGACCGTCGCCGTGGCCGCGAAGTGGCTGCTCGTGGGCCGGTTCAAGGCGGTCGAGCACCCGCTGTGGAGCTCCTTCGTCTGGCGCAACGAGCTCGCCGACACGTTCGTCGAGGTGCTGGCGGTGCCGTGGCTGGCCGGCTCGGTCGCCGGCACGCCGGTGATGAACGCCTGGCTGCGCGGTCTCGGGGCCCGGATCGGCCGTGGCGCGTGGGTGGAGACATACTGGTTGCCGGAGGCCGACCTGGTGAGCGTCGGCGTGGGTGCGACCGTGAACCGGGGGTGCGTGGTGCAGACCCACCTGTTCCATGATCGAATCATGCGCATGGACGAGGTGACGTTGGCCGAGGGCGCGACGCTCGGCCCGCACGGCATCGTGCTGCCGGGGGCGACCATCGGCGCGGGCACCACCGTCGGCCCGGCCTCGCTGGTGATGCGCGGCGAGAGCGTGCCGGCCAACACCCGCTGGCTGGGCAACCCGATCGCCGCGTGGAGCAAGCGCGGGTGAGGGGCACGATCGGCGCGGACCGGTCCGCCGACTCGTACCTGCCCCAGCACGGCAACGGGGGCTACCGGGTCACGCACTACGACCTGGAACTGGACTACAAGCCGGGTCCCGGCCGCCTCGCCGGCCGGGCCCGGATCACCGCGCAGGCCCGGGCCGACCTCGCCGGATTCAGCCTCGACCTGCACGGCATGCGGGTGGACCGGGTACTGGTCAACGGCAAGTCGGCCCGCTACAGCCATCGCGGCAACAAGCTGCGCGTCACGCCGGCCCGCCCGGTCACGGTCGGGGCGGCGTTCACCGTCGAGGTCCGCTACGTCGGCACGCCCAAGCCGGTGCGCAGCCCGCACTGGGGCGAGATCGGCTGGGAGCAGCTGGAGGACGGCGCGCTGGTGGCCAGCCAGCCGATCGGGGCGCCGTCCTGGTTCCCGTGCAACGACCAGCCCGGAGACAAGGCCACCTACCGGATCGCGGTGACCACGCCGTCGCCGTACACCGTGGTGGCCAACGGCTCGCTGGTGTCGCGGCGGGTCGGCGGCAGCAGCACCACCTGGGTGTTCGAACAGCTCGCGCCGATGGCCACGTATCTCGCGACCGTGCAGATCGGGCTCTACGCCGAAGTCGAGGTGTCCGCCGGGCAGCGAGCCGCCGTGCCGCCGCGGCTGGTCGGCGTGTTCGGGCACGACTTCGGCCGGCAGCCGCAGATCATGGCCGCCTTCGTGTCGATGTTCGGCGCCTACCCGTTCGCCGAGTACCACGTCGTCGTCGCCGACGAGATCCTCGACGTGCCGGTGGAGGCGCAGGGGCTGTCCATCTTCGGCGCCAACCACGTGGACGGGCATCGCGGCTGCGAGCATCTCGTCGCGCACGAGCTGGCGCACCAGTGGTTCGGCAACAGCCTGACCATCGCCGACTGGCGGCACATCTGGCTCAACGAGGGTTTCGCCACCTACGCCGAGTGGCTCTGGTCCGAGGCGTCCGGCGGCCTGTCCGCCGCTGTGCTCGCCGCGCGGTCCCACGCCGAGATGGCCCGCCAGCGTCAGGACATCCGCATCGGCGACCCGGGCGTGCGCCGCATGTTCGACGATCGCGTCTACCAGCGCGGTGCTCTCACCCTGCACGCCTTGCGTGTCCGGCTCGGTGACGACGCGTTCTTCGCCGTGCTGCGGGAATGGACCGAGAAGCACCGGCACTCGACGGTGACCACGGACAAGTTCATCGCCGTCGCCCAGGAGCACTCGCTCAAGCCGCTGGACCGGTTCTTCCGCTCCTGGCTGCAGGACACGGCGCTTCCCCGCGGCTTCGAGTGAACCGGGGCGGGCGCTCCCGCCCCGGTTCACCGCCGAGCTCAGCTCGCGTCGCCGTTGGCCTCGGCCGAGTCGATCTCGTCGATCATCTTGGTCCAGTCCTCGATGGACATCCGTCCCTCCTTCCTTGGTCAGTTCTCCAGCAGGTTCACGAAGTTCAGGTGCTTGCCGGCACTGGACTCCGCGAACTCCTCCGCCGCGGCGCGGCGTAGGCGCACGGGCAGCCGGTGGTGCAGCGCGGCGTTGGCCGCGTCGGTCGCCCGGCGCAGGTCGTCGTCCGTGCAGCCCGCGGCGGGCACCACGAGCACGGTGAGCTCGGTGGTGTCGGCTTGCACCACCTGGAGCCGCTCCAGCGGGAACCGGTCGAGCTGCTTCACCAGCCGCAGCACGTCGATCCGGGTTCCGTCGGGCAGCGTGATGGCGCCGTACTGGCGGCCGGCGATGAGCCGCAACACCTTCTGGTCCCGCCCGCACGGACACCGCCCGGACGACAGGGCGCCGACGTCGCCGGTGTTGTAGCGGACGAACGGCATCACGGTGTTGAACATGTTGGTCACGACGATGTCGCCCTCGGCGCCGTCCGGCAGCGGCCGGCCGTCCGCGTCGACGATCTCGACGCACAGCCGCTCGCCTTCGATGTGGTACGAACCGAATTCCGGGCACTGGGCGGCGATGGTGCCGGCCTCGTTGGTCCCGTAGCAGTCGCGGACCGGGGCCTGGAAGTGCTCCTCGATCGCCGCGCGGCCGCCGTCGGTGAGCTGTTCGCCGAACGTCTGCACGATCCGCGGCCGCAGGCCGGGAACCATGTCCCGCAAGGCCAACGCCCGTGAGGGGTGGGTGAACACCGCGTCGGGGGCGAACTCTCGGCAGCGGCGGGCGATCTCGGCCTCGTCGGTCACGAACCCGAATTCGGCGAACCGCAGGAAGCCCGCGGACGGCAGCGTGTACTCGAACCAGTCGTCGGACTCGGACTTGAAGGGGCGCAGCATCTTCCGGTCCAGCGGCAGCCCGTAGTCGAAGGCGCGCCGCAGCGCGAGGGCGTTCACATGGACGAAGTGCTCGGAATTGTGCACGATCTTCAGCGGCACGCCGGTGGTCCCCGAGGTGACCACCGAGGCACAGTCGGACGGGTCGATGTCCTCGGCGAAGTGCCCGCGGTAGTCGTCCCGGATCTGCTGCTTGGTCACGATCGGCAGCCGCGCCAGCGTGTCGAACGGATCATCGGCCGGCTCCAGGCCCTGAGCCCGCAACACCGGCACCGTCAGCAGAATCCGGCCCAACAGCGCCGACAACCGCTCACGTTGCAGTTCACGCAACGACCCGGTTCGGTCGCGGTAGTCCAGAAACGCCTGTTAGGTACGGCCGAACAGCCGGCCGTGGCGCACGGCGTCAGCCGCAACGCCCTCACGTCGCCCCATGAAACGGCCTCCCCTCCGTCGCTTCCGACCTTAATCGATCAGCGACCGTCCCCCGGGAAGAGTCACGCCCACGAAATTCTCCGGCCCGACCGTTCGGCTCGAGGCCGGGTGCCCGTTGGTGCGCAAGGAGTTGCTCCAGCATCGATCTCGGCTCGAACATCGTCGGCGAACGGCTGTTCCCCTACACTGGACTGATGAGCAGGCACGAGGTGGAGATCATCGCTCTGCTCGTCTCGCCCACGCACGCCTTCGAGGGTCGTCCGCAGGACGGGCCGCGGCCGGACCCGGTGCCGGCGGAGCGTGATCACGTGGAGGTGCGAGCGGGCCTCGGGCTGGTCGGCGACCGCTACTTCGACCACCGCGCGCATCGCAACGCCGCCGTCACGCTGTTCGCGGCGGAATCGTTGGACGCCTTGCACTTGGCCCAGCCGGTGGATCCGCATGCCGTGCGCCGCAACATCGTGCTGCGTGGCTTTCCCGTGGACGAGCTGGTCGGGCAGGAGTTCACCCTCGACGGGATCCGGTTCCAGGGCCACCGGCCGGCGAACCCGTGCAAGTGGATGGACGTGGTGGTCGCACCTGGCGCGTTCCGCGGCCTGCGTGGGCACGGCGGCGTGCGCTGCGTGCCGCTGGACGACGGCGTGCTCAGGCTGGGCCCGGCGGTGCTGGAAACATCGTCGACGGAACGCGTGTTGGCCAAGGCATGAGCACACTCCTGTCGCCGTTCGCGGTCCGCGGCCTGACCGCGCGCAACCGCATCTGGGTATCGCCGATGTGCCAGTACTCCGCCACCGATGGCGTGCCCGACGACTGGCATTTCGTGCATCTCGGACAGTTCGCGACCGGCGGCGCGGGCCTGGTGATGACGGAAGCGGCGGCGGTGTCGCCGGAGGGCCGGATCAGCCCGCGTGACGCCGGCATCTGGAACGACGAGCAGGTGCGGGCGTGGCGGCGGATCGTCGACTTCGTTCACGGTCAGGGCGCGAAGATGGGGATGCAGCTCGGGCACGCCGGACGCAAGGCCTCCACGCGGCCGCCGTGGCTCGGCCGCGCCAGCGTGCCGTCGTCCGAGGGCGGCTGGCAGTCCGTGGCCCCGAGCGCGGTGGCATTCGGCGACTACGCCACGCCGCGGGAACTGACCGAGGCTGAGATCCAGGGCGTCGTGACCGACTTCGCCGCCGCAGCGAAACGGGCGCTTCAGGCCGGCGTGGACGCCATCGAGGTGCATGCCGCGCACGGATACCTGATCCACCAGTTCTACTCGCCGCTGTCCAATTTCCGTACCGACGGCTACGGCGGCGACTTCGACGGCCGCGTCCGCTTCCTGCTGGAGGTGGCGACGGCCGTCCGGGCCGCGATCGGCGACGAGGTGCCGCTGTTCACCCGCCTCTCCGCCACCGACTGGGCCGACGGCGGCTGGACCGGTGACGACACCGTCCGGCTGTCCCGGCTGCTCGCCGACCACGGCGTGGACCTGATCGACGTCTCCTCCGGTGGCGTGTCCACGGCGCAGCGGATCCCGCTCGTCCCCGGCTACCAGGTGCCGTTCGCGCAGTGGGTCCGGGCCGAGGCGAAGGTGCCGACCGCCGCCGTCGGCCTGATCACCGAGCCGCGGCAGGCCGAGCAGATCGTCGCGACCGGCGCCGCCGACGTCGTGTTCCTGGCCCGGGCCCTGCTGCGTGACCCGCACTGGCCGCTCAACGCCGCCCGCGTGCTCGGCGGCGACATCGAGTGGCCGATCCAGTACGTCAGGGCGCGGCTGGAAAGATAGGAGCCACACCGCGACGTCGTCTGCATAGTGGAGGAATGGCTGTGGCCACCGAGGGTGACCTCATCGCCGAGCGCTACAAGCTGGTCAGGAAGGTCGGCAGTGGCGCGATGGGCACCGTCTGGCAGGCCCGTGACCAGCTGTTGCGGCGGGACGTCGCGGTCAAGGAGCTGCTCGTCCGCACCGGCATGACCGAGCTGGAGACCGACGAGGGGCGCAACCGCGCGATGCGGGAGGCGCGGCTGGCGGCCCGGCTGCACCACCCCAACGTCATCTCCATCTACGACGTGGTCGAGTACGAGGGCCGGCCGTGCCTGATCATGGAGTACCTGCCGTCGAAGAGCCTGGCCGACCTGATCGCCGAGCACGGCGTGCTGCCGGTCGGCACCGTCGCCCGGATCGGCGCGCAGATCGCCTCCGCGCTGGCCGCCGCGCACACCGCCGGCATCGTGCACCGTGACGTCAAGCCGGCGAACGTGCTGCTGACCGGCGACAACGTGGCCAAGCTGACCGACTTCGGCATTTCCCGCGCCGACGGCGACGCGACCGTGACCGCCGCCGGCCTGCTCGCCGGCACGCCCGCGTACCTGCCGCCCGAGGTGGCGCAGGGCGAGGACGCCACCTTCGCCAGCGACGTCTACTCCCTCGGCGCGATGCTGTACGCCGCCGTCGAGGGGCAGCCGCCCTTCGGCACCAACGACAACGCCGTCGCGCTTCTGCACCGCATCGCCACCGAGGAGGTGCCGCCGCCCGAGCACGCCGTGCCGCTGACCGCCACGCTGGTGTGGATGCTGCGCCGGGATCCCAAGCACCGCCCCGAGGCCAAGGAGGTCCAGGACGCGCTCGGGGCGCTGGCCGAGACCATGCCCGCCGAGATGCCGGCCCCCGCGCCCGTGCCCGTCGACGAGCCCACGGTCGTCGCCTCCCCGGAACCGCCCGACCGGCGGCGGTTCGTCGCCGTCGCGCTGGTCGTCGGCGCGGTCGTCGTCGCCATCGCGGTTGTCGTGTACGCCCTGAACCAGCCCCAGCCGTCCGTCACCGCCGGGGGGCCGTCGACCTCCTCGACGGCGGCTTCGACGACCGCCAGGACCTCGACCACGACGCCGGCCCCCACCAGCACCACCCCCTCGGCGACGACCACCACCACGACGACCACCACGGCCACGAGCGCCGCTCCACCGCCACCGGACGTCGCCACCCAGCTGACCAGCGCGATCACCGACTACTACAAGCTGATGCCGGGCAACCTGACCGAGGGCTGGCGCCGCCTCACCGCCGCCTACCAGCAGCGGACCGCCGGTGGCTTCGCCGGCTACCAGCAGTTCTGGGGCCAGATCGCCAGTGTCGACCTGAGCAACATGTCGGCGACGCCGCCCGGCACCGTCGTGGTGACGATCAGCTACCACTACAAGAACGGCACCAATCCGGTCGAGCGGACCACGTTCGGCCTGGTCCAGGAGGACGGCATCTGGAAGATCGCCTCCTCGGTGGTCGGCACCTGAGCGCGGGCCCGGCGGTTCGCGCCCCGTCAACCGGGTAGCCCACCGCCATGACCGTTCCGCCCGACCCCCAACCCGACCGCACCCCGGGCCTCGAAGCCGGCGGTGGCGTCCCGCCGGGTGAGACGCCGCCCGACTCCGCCAGCGCGACCCAGGCCGTCTCGTTCCACGAGCCGGATCCGCCCAGGATGCTGCCGATGGCCTCGGTCATCGCCATCGTCGTCGGCGCGGTGATCATCGTGGCGTTGGCGGTGTGGGCGGCGCTGGACCTGACCGGCGTCCTCTAGCGGGACAACTCCAGGGCCAGGAACAGGTCGACGCGGTCGGAGAAGCGGGAGAGGTCACGGCCGGTGAGCTCCTCGACCCGGCCGATGCGGTAACGCAGGGTGTTGACGTGCAGGTGCAGCCGGGCGGCGGCCTGGCTCCACGAGCCGGAGCAGTCGAGGAACACCCGCAGCGACTCCAGCAGCTCGGAGTGGTGCTCCCGGTCGTAGGCCCGGACGGGACCGAGCAGCCGCCGGCAGAAGGACTGGCGAAGCTCGTCGGGCAGGGCGCCGAAGAGCAGCTGGTGCGAGGCGAGCTCGGAGCCGGCGACGACGGCGGCCCGAACTCCCCCATTGCCGTTGGCGTTGTGCCCGGCCACTCCCCTGGCGTAGCGGGCCTCGTCGATCGACGCCCGCAGGCGTGATCCCGGGCCGGGACCGCTGACCCCGAGGGCCAGCCGGCACGGGCCGAGGCCGGGCTCGATGGCCCGGACGCCGGAACGCAGCGACTCCAGCAGATCGTTGCCGAACAAGGTGATCGCGACGGCTTCACCGTCCACTTCGGCCACGAGGCCGTCGACCAGCTCGTCCAGGACGTCGAGGGCCAGGCCGGGCTCGCCGGTGATGGTCATCGACACCACGCACAGCCGGTCCTCGGCCCCGAAGCCGGCGGCGGTCAAGCGGGCGCTGATGTCGGCCGCCGGAGTCGACTCGTCGGCCAGCAGGGACAGCAGCTGCGTGGCGGCCCGGCGCTCGACCACCCGCCCGGCGGCCAGCGCGGACCGCTCCAAGCCGATCAGCGTGGCCAGCTCGACGGCGACGTCGTGCTGGTCGGCGGTCCAGTCGGCGACGACGAGGGCCCAGCCGGCGAGCCGGTGACCGGTGCCGACGGGCAGCACCCGGTACGACCCGACCTGGCCCGGCAGCCGCGCGGCCGACACGAAGCCGGCGGCGATCGAAGCGCTGTCCGGCAGCGGCGTCGCGCCGGCCACGACCCGGCCGGTCGGTGTGATCACCCAGCACGGCACGCCCAGCTCGACGGCGCCGGCGGCGACCAGGCCGTCCAGGCCGCCGCCGGCGCCGAGCGCGGCGACGAGCCGCCGGTGGTGCTCCAACACGGCGCTCGACCGGCGAACATGTTCGGCCGCCAGCGCGGAGACGACACGCTGCGTGATCGACGTGAACGACACGTCCAGCGGCACGGTGAACAGCCGGACGCCGTGCCGCCGGCAGGCGTCCATCACCACGTCGAAGGTGACCGGCCCGATCTCGGCGGTGCCGACGCCCAGCGCGACCACGCCCATCTCGGCGATCGCGGACACGAACGCCTCGGCGTCGCGCGGGTCGTGGTACCAGAGCATGCCGGTCAGCACGACCTCGCCGCCGCCCAGGTAGCGGCGCGGATCGCGCAGGTCGGTGATGTAGATCCAGCGGAACTCCGGGTCCGGCTCGACGTCCCCGACCAGCAGCCGGAGCCCGAGCCCGGGGTCGGCCAGCAGTTCGCCCAGGCGCACGCCGAGCAGGGTACTTGGAGGATCCTCCAAAAGACCCGCCCGATCGGGTCGGCGTTTCGTCGTCTTCGCCGCTAGCAGCCGTCGCGGCCGGACTGTGTACTACGTCACGTGGAATTCCTACGACCGACCTCGCTGGCCGACGCCCTGGCCGCCAAGGCGGAGCACCCGGACGCGGTGCCCATCGCCGGCGGCACCGACGTGATGGTGGAGCTGAACTTCGACCACCGCCGGCCGGCCGCGCTGCTGGACCTGAACCGGGTCGGCGAGCTGGCCGAGTGGACGGCCACGCCGGACGGCACCCGGCTCGGCGCGTGCGTGCCGTACACCCGGATCATCGCCGAGCTGGGCGACCGGCTGCCGGGGTTGGCGATGGCCTCCCGCACGGTCGGCTCGCCGCAGATCCGCAACCGCGGCACGGTCGGCGGCAACCTCGGCGCCTCCTCCCCCGCAGGCGACACGCACCCGGTGCTGCTGGCCACGGACGCCACCGTGGAGGTGGCGTCGGTGCGGGGCACGCGGGAGATCCCGATCGGCGAGTTCTACCGGGGCGTGAAGCGGAACGCGCTGGAGCCGGACGAACTGATCACCGCGGTCCACCTGCCCGAGGGCACCGGGCCGCAGCAGTTCAGCAAGGTGGGAACGCGCAACGCCATGGTGATCGCGGTCTGCTCGTTCGGGCTGGCGCTGCATCCGGACGGCAACCGGGTCGGCGCGGGCATCGGGTCGGCCGGGCCGACGCCGATCCGCGCGGTCGAGGCGGAGCGGTTCGCCGCCGAGGAGCTTTCGTGGGATTCGCCGAAGCCGCTGGCCGACGCGGTGGCCCGGCGCTTCGGCGAGCTCGTCGCCACGGCGGCCACGCCGATCGACGACGTCCGCGGCACCGCCGCCTACCGCCGGCACGCGCTGTCCGTGCTGGCCCGCCGCACGCTCACCTGGGCATGGAAGGACTACGCGCGATGCGCCTGAACGTCACGGTCAACGGGGAGGCCAGGCAGGCCGACGACGTGTGGGAGGGCGAGAGCCTGCTCTACGTGCTGCGCGAGCGGCTCGGCCTGCCGGGCTCGAAGAACGCCTGCGAGCAGGGTGAGTGCGGATCCTGCACGGTGTACCTCGACGGCACGCCGGTGTGCGCCTGCCTGGTCGCGGCCGGGCAGGCGGAGGGCCGCGAGGTCCGCACCGTGGAGGGGCTGGCCGAGGGCGACCAGCTGGACCGGGTGCAGCAGTCCTTTGTGGACGCCGGCGCGGTGCAGTGCGGCTTCTGCACGCCGGGCCTGGTCGTCGCCGCGCACGACCTGCTCAAGCGCGTGCCGAACCCGTCGGATCCGGAGATCCGGGAGGCGCTGGCCGGGAATCTCTGTCGCTGCACCGGGTACGAGAAGATCCTGGACGCCGTGCGATTGGCGGCCACCCGATGAGCCTTGTCGTCATCGACAACGCGGCGATCGCCACCGTCGACGCGAACGGCACCGAGCACTCCGGCGGCCACATCGTCATCCGCGACGGCATGATCGAGGCCGTCGGCGCCGGTAAGGCGGAGCGCCCCACCGAGGACCACGACTACATCGACGCCAGCGGCCGCCTGGTGACGCCCGGTCTGGTCAACACGCACCACCACCTCTACCAGTGGGCAACCCGCGGCTACGCGCAGGATTCCACGTTGTTCCAGTGGCTGACCACGCTGTACCCGGTGTGGGGCCGGCTGACCGAGGAGGTCACCCGGGCGGCCGGCGCCGCCGGCATGGCCAAGCTGGCGCTGACCGGCTGCACCACGATCGCCGACCACCACTACGTGTTCCCCGACAACGGCGGCGACCAGATCGGTGCGTTGGTGGGAGAAGCGAAACGGCTCGGCGTGCGGCTGCACGCCGTGCGCGGCTCCATGGACCGGGGCCAGTCGCAGGGCGGCCTGCCGCCGGACAACATCGTCGAGGATCTCGAAGAGGCGTTGCTGGGCACGGAAAAGGCCATCGCCGACTTCCACGACCCGGATCCGCTCGGCCTGATCCGCATCGCCGTAGGCCCGTGCTCGCCATTCTCCGTCAGCCGCGAGCTGATGGAACAGGCGGCGGTCCTGGCCCGTCGCCACGGCGTCCGGCTGCACACGCACCTCGCCGAAACCACCGACGAGGAAGAGCAGTGCCTGGCCGAGAACGGCTGCACGCCGGCACAGTACGCCGAGCAGTTGGGCTGGCTCGGCGACGACGTGTGGCTGGCACACACGATCCACCTCTCCGACGAGGCGATCAAGCGCTTCGGCCAGACCGGCACGGGCTGCGCGCACTGCCCCAGTTCCAACGGCCGCGTGGCCGCCGGCATGGCCCCGGTGCGGCAGCTGCTGGACGCCGGCGCGCCGGTCGGGCTCGGCGTCGACGGCGCCGCGTCCAGCGAGTCCGGCGGCCTCGGCGAGGAGCTCCGGCAGGCGTTGCTGGTGGCCCGTTTCCGCGGCGGCCCCACGGCTTTGACCGTACGGGAGGCGTTGCGGATGGGCACCATGGGTGGCGCCCGCTGCCTCGGCCGGGAGCACGAGATCGGCTCCATCGAGCCGGGCAAGGTCGCCGACCTCGCCGTGTGGCGGATGGACGACCTCGCGCACGCCGGCATCGCCGACCCGGTGGCGGCGCTGGTGCTCAGCACCGCGCCGGAGGTGGACCGGCTGCTGGTCGGCGGCCGCAGCGTCGTCGCCGACGGTGAGCTGCGCACCGCCGACCTCGACTCCATCACCCGTGACCTCGCCAACGCCGCGGAGGTGCTGCGATGACCTCCCCCACCAGGGAATCCCCGGTATCGACTCGATCCGCAGGGGGCGTGGGCGACAGCCCGCTCCGCCCGGACGGCACGCTCAAGGTGCGCGGCGAGTTCGCGTACTCGTCGGACCTGTGGCACGAGGACATGCTGTGGGGCGCGACCCTGCGCAGCCCGCACCCGTACGCCCGGATCCGGTCGGTGGACATCGGCGAGGCGCTGAAAGTCCCTGGCGTGTCGGCGGTTCTCACCCACACCGACGTCCCCGGCACGAACCTGTACGGCCTCGAACACCCCGATCAGCCGGTGCTGGCGGTGGATGTCGTCCGCTACCACGGGGAGGCGATCGCGCTGGTCGCCGCCGACCATCCGGAGACGGCCCGGCGGGCGATCAAGAAGATCAAGGTCGACTACGACGTGCTGACGCCGATCGTGGACGCCGAGGAGGCGGTCGGTCCGGATGCGCCGCTGCTGCACCACGGCGGCAACATCGTGCGCAAGGTGCACATCGAGCGCGGCGACCAACACGCCACCGCCGACGTCGTGGTCAGCGGCGTGTACGAGGTCGGCATGCAGGACCAGGCCTTCCTCGGCCCCGAGTCCGGCCTGGCCGTCCCGGCCGAGGACGGCGGCGTCGACCTGTACGTCGCCACGCAATGGCTGCACGTGGACCAGAAGCAGATCTGCTTCGCGCTGGACCTGCCGACCGACAAGGTGCGGCTGACGCTGGCCGGGGTCGGCGGCGCGTTCGGCGGCCGCGAGGACCTGTCCATCCAGGTGCACGCGTGCCTGCTGGCCCTGCACACCGGCAAGCCGGTGAAGATGGTCTACAACCGCGAGGAATCGTTCTACGGCCACGTGCACCGCCACCCGGCCAAGCTGTACTACGAGCACGGGGCGGACCGGGACGGCAAGCTGGTCTACGTCCGCAGCCGGATCTACCTCGACGGCGGCGCGTACGCGTCGAGCACCCCGGCGGTGGTGGCGAACGCCGCGACGCTGGGCATCGGTCCGTACAATGTGGACAATGTGACCATCGACTGCTGGGGCGCGTACACGAACAACCCGCCCTGCGGGGCGATGCGCGGATTCGGCGCAGTGCAGGCGGGTTTCGCGTACGAGTCGCAGATGGACAAACTCGCCGCGGCACTCGGCCTGGACCCGGTCGAGGTGCGAGTACGCAATGCCATGAGCGAAGGCAGCGTCATGCCGACCGGGCAGGTCGTCGACTCCGCCGCACCCGTCGCCGAACTGCTCCGGCTGGTCAAGGAACGCCCGCTGCCGGAAGCCCACGACGGCCCCCTGGACCTCACGGCCATGCCGGGCGGCGTCTCCAACACCACCCACGGCGAAGGTGTGGTCCGGGGCGTCGGCTACGCCGTCGGCATCAAGAACATCTGCTTCTCCGAAGGCTTCGACGACTACTCGACGGCCCGGCTGCGCCTCGAAGTCATCAACGGCGAGCCGGCCGCCGTGATCCACACCGCCGCCGCCGAGGTCGGCCAGGGCCTCGTCACCATCCAGCAGCAGATCGTCCGCACCGAGCTGGGCATCGACCAGGTGACCGTGCACCCGGCGGACACCACCGTCGGCAACGGCGGCTCCACCTCGGCCTCCCGCCAGACCTACGTCACCGGCGGCGCGGTGAAGGCCGTCTGCGAGGCCGTCCGGGAGAAGCTGCTCAAGCTGGCGGTGTCCCGGTTCGGCGAGCCACGCTCGGAGCTCACCGCCGAGGACATCGTCGCGGTGCTGGGCGATGACGTGATCGAGGAGACCGTGGAGTGGCGGCACCGGCCGACCACCGCGCTGGATCCCGACACCGGCCAGGGCTTCGCCCACGTCCAGTACGGCTTCGCGGCGCACCGGGCGGTCGTCGACGTGGACGTCGACCTCGGCCTGGTCAAGGTCGTCGAGCTGGCGTGCGCGCAGGACGTGGGCAAGGCGATGAACCCGCAGGCGGTGGTCGGCCAGATCCACGGCGGCAGCACCCAGGGCCTCGGCCTGGCGGTGATGGAGGAAATCCAGGTCTCGCAGGGCAAGGTCCGCAACCCGTCGTTCACCGACTACCTGATCCCGACCGTGCTCGACACCCCGCCGATGCCGGTGGACGTGCTCGAACTGGCCGACCCGCACGCCCCGTACGGGCTGCGCGGGGTGGGCGAGCCGCCCACGATCTCGTCGACGCCGGCGGTCGTCGCGGCCATCCGCGCCGCCACCGGCCTCGCGCTCACCCGGGTTCCGGTCCGGCCGGAACACCTGACGACACAGGTTCGATCCTGACCCACCCACCTCACAACATGGCCAACACCCAGGAGACTTCCCGATGACCACCGCTGCGACCACCGACCAGGCGTGGCTCGACGAGGCCGTTCGGCTGGCGGCCGCCAACGTCGCCACCGGAGGCGGGCCGTTCGGCGCCGTCATCGTGCGCGGCGACGAACTGATCGCCACCGGCGTCAACCGCGTCGTGCCGACGCTGGACCCGACCGCGCACGCCGAAGTCGTGGCGATTCGCGAGGCGTGCCAACAGGTCGGTGACTTCCGGCTGACCGGCTGCGTCCTGTTCTCCTCGTGCGAGCCGTGCCCGCTGTGCCTGGCCGCCTCGCTGTGGGCCCGGCTGGACCGGGTGGTCTTCGCGGCCGACCGCGACGACGCCGCCGCGGCCGGCTTCGACGACCGCGCCTTCTACGACCTGTTCGAGCAGCCCCGGGTCACCTGGCCCGTCCCCGTGCTGCAAGTGTCCACCGCGGACAACACCACCCCGTTCTCCGCGTGGCTTTCCCGCACCGACCGCGTCGAGTACTGATCCTCGCCGCGCGTGCTGACCGGAGCACCCCCGCTTAAACGTTCGCGAATCAGGCCGTCATCGAGGACGGCCTGATTCCGCGCGCCCACCGGCATGGGAGTACGTCATGACCCAGTTGCGCGACCGCCGCCCCACGACTGCCCTGTTGGACCGACGTTTCCGCCTGAAGGAACGAGGAACCACGGTCGCCCGCGAGGTTCGCGGCGGCATCACCACGTTCGTCGCGATGGCCTACATCGTGTTGCTCAACCCGTTGATATTAGGGGCTTCGGCCGACATCACCGGCGCCCGGCTCACCATCACCGAGGTCACCACGGCGACCGCCCTCGCCGCCGGTGTCATGACCGTCCTCATGGGACTGGTCGGCAACGCTCCCCTCGCGCTGGCCGCCGGTCTCGGCGTGAACGGCATCGTCGCGTTCCAGCTGGCCCCGACCATGACGTGGGCGCAGGCCTTCGGGCTGGTCGTGCTGGAGGGGCTCTGCATCGTCGTGCTGGCCGTCTCCGGCATCCGGGAACGCATCATGAACGCGATCCCGGCGGCGCTGAAGACGGCGATCTCGGTCGGCATCGGCCTCTACATCGCGCTGGTGGGCCTGGTCAGCGCCGGGTTCGTCACCAGGACACCGGATTCCGCCCATTCCGCCGTGCCGGTGCGGATGGGCGAGGGCGGGCATCTCGTCGGCTGGCCGATGGTGGTCTTCGCGATCGGCCTGCTGCTGATGATCGTGCTGATGGCCCGGGCGGTGCCCGGGGCGGTGCTGATCAGCATCGTCGTCGCCACGGTCGTCGCCGTGATCGCCAACGCGCTGTGGCCGGGCCAGGACTGGGGCCTGGTCACCCCGAAGCTGCCCACCACCCTCGTCGCCGCGCCCGACTTCGCCCTGTTCGGACACGTCGACCTGTTCGGCGGCTTCGCCTCCGCCGGGGCGATCACCGCCACGGTGTTCCTGTTCACGCTGGTGCTGTCGGGGTTCTTCGACGCGATGGGCACCATCACCAGCGTCTGCCACGAGGCCGGCATGACCAAGGACGGCAAGGTCACCGGCATGGGCCGGATCCTGCTGGTCGACGGCATCGGCGCGGTCGTCGGCGGTGGCACGGGTTCCGCCCCGAACACCGTGTTCCTGGAGTCGGCGGCCGGCGTCGGCGAGGGCGCCCGCACCGGGCTGGCCAGCGTCGTCACCGGCGCGCTGCTGGGCGCGACCATGCTCGTCACGCCGATCGCGTCCATCGTGCCGGCGCAGGCGGCCGCCCCGGCGCTGGTGGTGATCGGCGGCATCATGATGGCGCAGTGCCGGCGGATCCCGTTCCAGGACAGCGACTTCACCATCCCGGTGTTCCTGACCATGGCGATCGTGCCGTTCACGTACTCGATCACCAACGGGGTCGGCGCGGGCATCGTCAGCTACGTGGTGGTGAAGCTGGGCAAGGGCCAGTGGCGCGAGGTGCACTGGCTGGTGGCGGTCATCGCGGCGATCTTCGTCGCCTACTTCGGCATTGCCGGGATCGAGGCCCTGGCCCGATGAGAGACCTGTCGGAGGCGCTGTCCGGGCGCACGTACGCCGTGGCCAGCGTGGTCGACGTCAGCGGCAGCGCGCCGCGCGGGCTCGGCTCGGCGCTCGCGGTCACCGCGGACGGCGAGGCGTTCGGCAGCGTCTCCGGCGGGTGCGTGGAAGGCGCCGTGTACGAGCTGGCGCGGGAGGTGCTGTCGACCGGATTGCCGCAGCGGCAACGTTTCGGCTACTCCGACGCCGACGCGTTCGCCGTCGGCCTCACCTGCGGCGGCGAGTTGGAGGTGTTCGTGCAGCCGGCAACCCCGGCGATCGAAGCCGCCCTGGCCGATCCGGAGCCGGTGGTGCTGGTCCGGGTGATCGGCGGCCCTGAGTCGTTGCTGGGCAAGGGCATGGCCGTGTTCGCCGACCGGATCGTCGGTGACCTGGTGATCGACCCCGAGCTGGTCAGGCACGCGACCACGACCGGCCGGCAGTATCACCGAAGTCCGGGGTACGGCGGCCTGGAGCTGTTCGTCGAACCGTGGTCGCGGCCGCCGCGGATGCTGGTTTTCGGGGCCATCGACTACGCGGCCGCGCTGGCGCGCATGGGCAAGTTCCTCGGCTATCACGTGACGGTCTGCGACGCGCGGCCGGTCTTCGCCACGGCAGCCCGCTTCCCCGACGCCGACGAGGTCGTGGTGGACTGGCCGCACCGGTACCTGGCTCGAACGCCGACCGATCGCCGGACCGTGGTCTGCGTCCTCACCCACGACGAGAAGTTCGACGTGCCGTTGCTGGCGGACGCGCTGCGGCGGCCGCTGGCGTTCGTCGGCGCGCTGGGTTCCCGGCGGACGAACGCACAACGCCTGTCACGCCTGCGTGAGGTCGGGCTGACCGACCGTGAGCTGGCCTCGCTCCGCGCCCCGATCGGGCTCGACCTGGGCGCCAGCACGCCCGAGGAGACCGCGGTCGCCATCGCCGCGGAGATCGTCGCGCTGGGCCGGGGCGGCAGCGGACTGGCGCTCACGGGAGGCTCCGGCCCCATTCACGCCCCGATGCACGTGAGTGGCTCACTTGGCCACGGAAGCCAAGTGAGCCACTCACGTGGTCACGACAACGCCGCTACTGGACGGGAATGCCCGCGTTAGAGCAGAAACCGGCCATGTCGCCGGCGCACAGCTCGCTGGTCTTGACCACGCCCTTGGCGACCAGGCCCTGCACGTCGAACTTGCTGATGGACTGTGGTCCCAGCAGGACGGACTTGACGTCCCGGTTGCCCTTCGGGTCCTTGGTGTTGCCCGTGGCGAGGTCGTCCGCGTCGCCGTGCCGACCGGTCGCGAGGGCGATGGCCAGCCGCGAGGCGGCCTCCGCCTCGATGTCGATCGGCTTGTAGACGGTCATGCACTGGGTGCCGCGCAGCACCGCCTGCAGGCCGCCGAGGGTGGCGTCCTGACCGGTGACCGGCACGGTGATGTTGCGCTGCTTGAGCACGGCCTCGATGCTCGCGGCCATGCCGTCGTTGGCCGACAGCACGCCGTCGACGTGGCCGCCGTTGGCGTCCAGCACCTGTGTGAAGGTGGCGGCCGCGATGTCCGGCGACCACTTGTCGATCGACTTGCTGGCGACCAGGCGCAGGCTGCCGGAGTCGTAGCGCGGCTTGAGCACCTGCTCGTGCCCCTCGTGGAACTGGGTGGCGTTGTTGTCGGTGGACGCGCCCTCGATCTCGATGATGGACGCGCCGGACTTGTTGCCCAGGCACTGCAGCAGGCCGTCGGCCTGGAGCTGGCCGACCGCGATGTTGTTGAAGGAGACGTAGTACTCGGCGGTGCCGCCGAGACTGATCCGGTCGTAGTCGATGACCGGAATTCCGGCCGCCTTCGCCTTGCGCTCCACGGCCGCGCCGCCGTCGGTGGACAGCGGCGTGATCATGAGCACGTTCACCTTCTCGGCGATCATCTTGTCGGCCAGCTCGGCGAACCGCTTCTCGTCGCCCTGCGCGTTCTGGATGTCAGGGTCGATGCCGGCGAAGCTGAGCTGGGATGTGAGCAGTGGCTTGTCCGAGTCCTCCCAACGGGCTGACGAGGCCGTGTCCGGCAGGATCACGCCCACCTTGGGCTTGGGGGTGTTTGTCGCGGGTCCGGTGGCAGCGCTGTTGGAACCGGTGCTGCCGCAGGCGGAGGCGACAAGCACGAGTGCACAACCGGCTACGGCGACGACGGTGCGCATCCGTTATGCCTCCACTACGTTGGCTGAGATGCGGTAGTTCACCCCCTCAGCCTTACGCCCGTCAAGCTGGCTGTCGCCGGGAAACAACGACCAGTCCGAATGCGGCGACAAGTAACACGATCATGGCGGCGCGCGGGCCGTGGCCATGCAACGCCAGTGTCACGGACGCGACACCGAGCGTGGTGCCCAGGCCCCGCGCCATGTTCACCAGGCCACCGCCGACGCCGGAGCAGGCGGCCGGGATCGCCGCCATCACGGTGGCGTTGTTCGCCGGGGTGAACAGGCCCAGCCCGATCCCCAGCGCCGCCAACGAGATCGCCAGCACCGGATCCGTCAAAGGCAGCAGACACAACGGGATCAGCGCCGCGACGCAGACCAGACCGCCGGCCAGCGCCCGCAGCCGGTCCGGCCAGCGGCTGCCGCCGAAGGTCGCGGCCAGGGCGAAGCCGACCGGCAGGCTGGTCAGCACGAAGCCCGCCCGGACAACGGAACCGCCAAGTACCGGTACGAGCACGAGCGGGCCGAACAGGACCAGGTAGCCGAGCATCGCCGCGACCAGACCACTGGCGATCACGCCGTCCCGCAACAAATTCAGGTCGACCAACGGCTCGGCCGCGCGGCGCTGCCGGAGCACGAAGCCGACACCTGTTGCGGCGGCAACGATGAAAAGCATTACTACAGCCCAGACCGGGGCGTCCAAACCGGACAGAGCCGAGAGGCCGAGCAACAGGCCGGTCGAGGAACTGCCCAAAAGGGCGACGCCCGGCCAGTCGACCGACCGCATCGCGGTGCGCTGCCGGGTGCGCGGCAACAAATACCGGCCGGCCGCGATCGCGACCAGTCCGATGGGGACGTTCACCCAGAACACCCACTGCCACCCGACGCTCGCCACCAGAACGCCACCCAAGGTCGGCCCCAGCGCCAGCCCAACGGCCTGGGCCGCCGCCTGCACGCCGAGCGCCGCCCGCATCGACTGCCGCGGCGAGCTCGTCGTCACCAGGGCGACGCTGTTGGCCTGCAGCATGGCCGCGCCGACGGCCTGCACCACGCGCAGCCCGACCAGCAGCGGCAGCGAGTCGGCGAACCCGCAGGCCGCGGAGGCGACCGTGAACACGGCGAAGCCGTAGAGGTAGAGCAGCTTGCGGCCGACGGCGTCGGCGAGTCGGCCGACCGGCAGCAGCAGGGCGACCAGCGTGAGCAGGTAGCTCAGCGACACCCACTGAACGCCGGCCAGCGAGGCGCCGAACTCCCTGCTCAGGGCCGGGAACGTGAGCGTGACGATGCTGGCGTCGAGCTGCCCCATGAAGGCGCCGAGGCAGACGGCGGCGACGGCCAGCCAGTGCGCGTGCGGCCAGCGGGCGACGACGCGGGGACGAGCCGGTTCGACGCCCAGGCGGCGCAGCAGCGCGGTGTCCACCGGCCCATTTTATCTCGGTCACCGACATAATCTGGGACCGACAGATATGGGAAGTGTCACCACCTCGATACGCTTGGGGGATGTCGCAGGTCACGCCCGAGCACGAGGCCCCGTCGAGCGCGAACGACGCCCGAACCCTGACCGAGGTGGTCACCAGACTGCGCCGCGCCCTGCGCACCAGCATCCGGACCGACTACCCGTGGGAAGCGCTGCCGATGGCGCAGGTCGAGCTGCTGATGGCGCTCGCCGACCACGCCCCCGCCAAGATCGGCCAGCTGGCCTCGCTGCAGCGGCTCGCCCCGAACACCGTCAGCGGCCTGGTCCAGCAGCTGGTCGAGGGCGGGCTGGCGATCCGGGACAGCGACCCGTCCGACCGCCGGGTGGCCCGCGTGTCGCTCACCGACGCCGGCCGCAAGCAGCTGGCCGAGTGGCAGCAGGCCCACGAGCGCCGGATCTCGGCCGCGCTGGACAAGCTCCCGCCGCAGGCCCGGGCGGCCGTCGCCGACGCGCTGCCGGCGCTGAACCTGCTGGTGGACCACCTCGTCACGCCCTGATCGAACCGGGCGGTCGGTCCCGCGCGAACACGCGACGTGACGGTTGTGCGGAAGGGGCCTGAAGTGACGATCGCCCAGACCCTGGCGGCGCTGGTGCGCCGGTTCCTCGGCGTCGAGCTGCCGGTGCGGCTGCGGGCGTGGGACGGCAGCGTGGCCGGCCCCGCCGACGCCCCCGTGGTCGTGATCCGCTCCCGGCGGGCGCTGCGCCGCCTGCTCTGGGACCCCGACGAGCTGGGCCTGGCCCGCGCCTACGTGTCCGGTGACCTCGACGTCGAGGGCGATCTCCGGGACGGGCTGTCGAGGTTCTGGGGATTGGCCCGCCGCGAGGGCCTCGGCAGGGTGAAACTTACACCGGGCGACCGCCTGACGGCCGTCGGCCAGGCGCTGCGGCTGGGCGTGATCGGCCCCCGGCCGGCGCCGCCGCCCGAGGAGGCGCGGCTGGCCGGGACCGAGCACACCAGGGCCCGGGACCGGGCCGCCATCGCCCACCACTACGACCTGTCCAACGACTTCTACCGGACGCTGCTCGACCCGAGCATGGCCTACTCCTGCGGGTACTGGACGTCCGATGCGCCGGACTACACCGTCGCCGACGCGCAGCGGGACAAGCTGGACCTGATCTGCCGGAAGCTCGACCTGAAGCCCGGGATGCGGCTGCTGGACGTCGGCTGCGGCTGGGGCTCGCTGATCCTGCACGCCGCCTCCCACTACGGCGTGCACGCCACCGGGGTGACGCTGGCGGCGCAGCAGCGGGAGTTCATCCAGGCGCGGATCGCCGAGCGCGGCCTGGCCGACCGCGTCGAGGTGCGGCTGCAGGACTACCGCGACGTCCGGGACGACGGGTTCGACGCCATCGGGACCGTGGAGATGGGCGAGCACGTCGGCCTCGGCAACTACCCCACGTACGCGGCGCAGCTGTTCCGGCTGCTCAAGCCCGAGGGGCGGCTGTTGCTCCAGCAGATGTCACGGGTCGCGAGCGCCCCGAAGGCGCCCGGCGGCGGCGCGTTCATCGAGCGCTACGTGGCCCCCGACATGCACATGCGACCGGTCGGCGAGACCATCGCCATGCTGGAGCGGGCCGGTCTCGAGGTTCGGGACGTCGAGGCGATGCGGGAGCACTACGTCTGGACCGTCGACGCCTGGGCGCGGACGCTGGAGGAGCGAGCCGCGGAGCTGACGGCGCTGGTCGGCGAGGGGCAGCTGCGGGTGTGGCGGCTGTACCTGGCCGGCGGCGCGCTGGCGTTCCAGGAGAACCGGATGGGTGTGGACCAGATCCTCGCCGTCCGGCCCACGACGTCCGGCCGCAGCGGCATGCCCCGGACCCGCCGCAACTGGGAGGTCGCCGCGTGAACCTGGCCGGGCTGCTCGTCAACCTGCGCATCACCGCCGGTGCCGTGCTGGTGGTGATGCTGATCGCGCTGGGCGTGGCCATCGCCCGAGGTCGACACGACGGCGTCGACACCGTGTGGGGCCTGGGCTTCGCGGTGATCGCCGTGGTCGGCCTGATCGTCTCCGGCTCGGGCTGGCTGGTGACGGCGCTGACCGTGGCCTGGGGAGTGCGGCTGGCCGTCTACATCCAGCTGCGCAACGGCCGCCGGCCCGAGGATCCGCGGTACGTGGCGCTGATGAAGCGGGTCACCGGCAACCCGCACTGGTACGCCTTCCGGAAGATCTACCTGGTCCAGGGCGTGATCATGTGGTTCGTGTCCTGGCCGGTGCAGGCGGCCCAGTACGAGACCTCGCCGGGGCCGCTGACCTGGCTCGGCGTGGTCGTGTGGGCCGTCGGCATCGGGTTCGAGTCGGTGGGCGACTGGCAGCTGTCCCGGTTCAAGGCCGACCCCGCGAACAAGGGTCGGATCATGGACCGCGGCCTGTGGCGCTACACCCGCCACCCCAACTATTTCGGCGACGCCTGCGTGTGGTGGGGTCTCTACCTCGTGGCCTGCCAGCACTGGATCGGCGCGCTGACCGTGCTGTCGCCGCTGGTCATGACGTTCTTCCTGACCAGGGGCACCGGCAAGGCGATGACCGAGCGGGCCATGGCCGGCAGGCCCGGCTACGCCGAGTACGTGCAGCGGACCAGCGGGTTCTTCCCGCTGCCGCCGAAACCGGAGGGAACCCGATGAACAACGGCGACGTGGTCGCGGACTTCGAGCTGCTCGACGACCACGGCGAGCCCCGGCGACTGTCCGAGTTCCTGGCCAAGGGGCCGGTCGTGCTGTTCTTCTACCCGGCCGCGATGACCGGCGGCTGCACGGCCGAGAGCTGCCACTTCCGGGACCTCGGCGCGGAGTTCGAGGCCGTCGGCGCGCAGCGCGTCGGCATCTCCCCCGACGCCGTGGGCAAGCAGCGCGAGTTCTCGGCGATCAACTCGTTCGACTATCCCCTGCTGTCCGACCCGGACGGCGTGGTCGCGACGCAGTTCGGGGTGCGGCGCAAGTTCGGGCCGCTGCTGACCCGCCGGCAGACCTTTGTCATCGGCGCCGACGGCCGGCTGATCACGTCCATCAAGAGCGAGCTGCGGATGGCCGTACACGCCGACAAGGCGCTGGAGGCCCTGCGCGCCCTCTGAGCAGGCAGGTTGACCCTTACGGAGCAATCGGAGCGGCCGGACGGCCGCTCCGTTCTCGATCATCGCCATACGGATGGGAGTAGCGCCGGTCACAACTCACCAGTAACCTCCGGTCTGTGGCCTTGATCACAACGGCGTCTGCGGCTCAGCGGGGCTTTCGGCACCCGTGCGTCTACTGTGGACTACCCGTGCTCGTCGACGACGTCGCCGAGTTCCATCCCGGCCACGTCGTCGTCGACTACCTCGACAACAGCCCGTCCGGCCGCGGCCTGCCCGACCTGGTGCTGTTGCACCGGTTTTGCAACCAGCACCTGCTGCCCGACTGCGGCGTCGCGCTGCGCCGGGCCCACCTGGGCTGGGCCACCGAGCAGTTCGAGGGCGACACGAGCTCGTCGTTGCGGCACTACGACCAGCTCGGCCTGCACAGCGCGCCCTGGCGCGGCTTCGAGCTGTACCAGCGGCACTGGCGGGTGCGGAAGATGCGCTACGCGTGCAAGGCATGCCGGTACTACGCCGGCTGGTTCCGACCGGAGTGGAGCTGAGCCCTGGTGATCGTTCGTCTCGTCCTCGGTCTGCTGATCACGGTGGTCGGCCTGGCGCTCGCCGGTCGCCGCGTGCTCTGGCTGGCCAACCTCATCCGGTCCGGGCAGCCCGCCTCGGGCCGCACCGACCGGCTCGGCGCCCGCGTCGGCGCCCAGCTGCGTGAGGTGTTCGGCCAGCGCAAGCTGCTCAAGTGGTCGGTGCCGGGCCTGGCCCACTTCTTCACCTTCTGGGGCTTCGTCATCCTGCTGTTCACCATCGTCGAGGCGTGGGGCGCGCTGTTCGAGCGGGACTTCGCGTTCTGGTGGATCGGCCGGCAACCCTGGCTGGGCTTCCTGGAGGACTTCTTCACCGTCGCCGTGCTGGTGGCGCTGGCCACCTTCGCCGTGATCCGCGTGCGCAACGCGCCCGAACGCAAGGAGCGCGCCTCCCGGTTCTACGGCTCGCACACCGGCCCGGCGTGGCTGGTGCTGGCGATGATCGCCGGCGTGATGGTGACGCTGCTGCTGTACCGGGCGGGGCAGTACAACACCGGCAACTTCCCGTTCGGCGACAGCGGTTGGCCGTTCGCCACCTGGCTCATCGCGCACGCGCTGGCGCCCCTGGGCACGACTGTGAACGCCGTGATCGAGACGGTGTTCCTGCTGGCCAACATCGCCGTGATCATGGGCTTCCTGGTGCTGGTGGTGCATTCCAAGCACCTGCACATCTTCGTGGCGCCGCTGAACGTGTCGACCAAGCGGCTGCCCAACGCGCTCGGGCCGCTGCTGCCGGTCGAGTCCGGCGGCAAGCCGGTGGACTTCACCGATCCCGGCGACGACGACATCTTCGGCCGCGGCAAGATCGAGGACTTCACCTGGAAGGGCATGCTCGACTTCGCCACGTGCACCGAGTGCGGGCGCTGCCAGTCCCAGTGCCCGGCCTGGAACACCGGGAAGCCGTTGTCCCCCAAGATGGTCATCATGGACCTGCGGGACCACCTGTTCGACCGCGCGCCGTACGTGCTGGGGCAGCAGGAGAGCGACCCCATCCAGCTGGTCGCCGAGGGCGGCGTGATCGAGCCGGACGTGCTGTGGTCGTGCACCACCTGCGGCGCGTGCGTCGACCAGTGCCCGGTGGACATCGAGCACATCGACCACATCGTGGACATGCGGCGCTACCAGGTGATGATCGAGTCGGAGTTCCCGACCGAGCTGGGCGCGCTGTTCCGTGGCCTGGAGAACAAGGGCAACCCCTGGGGGCAGAACAACTCCGCGCGGCTGGACTGGGCCAAGGACCTCGACTTCGAGGTGCCGGTGATCTCCGGAGAGCTGCCCGACGACGTCGAGTACCTGTTCTGGGTCGGCTGCGCCGGCGCGTTCGACGACCAGGCCCGCAGGACCGTGCAGGCGACCGCCGAGCTGCTGCACATCGCCGGCGTGAACTACGGCGTGCTGGGCAACCGCGAGCGCTGCACCGGCGACCCGGCCCGCCGCTCCGGCAACGAGTTCCTGTTCCAGATGCTGGCCCAGGAGACCGCCGGGCTGCTCAACGAGACCTTCGGCGAGCGTGAACCCGGCCGTCGCAAGATCGTCACCACCTGTCCGCACTGCATGAACACCCTCGGCCGGGAATACCCGCAGTTGGACGGCAACTACGAGGTCGTGCACCACACCCAGCTGCTGAACCGGTTGGTGCGCGAGAAGAAGCTCACCCCGATCCAGCCGGCCGGCGGGTCGGCGCAGCCGATCACGTTCCACGACCCGTGTTATCTGGGGCGGCACAACAAGGTCTACGAGCCGCCGCGCGAACTCGCCGCCGCGGCCGGCGCTCCCCTGACCGAGATGCCTCGGCACGGCGACCGGTCCATGTGCTGCGGCGCCGGCGGTGCGCGGATGTGGATGGAGGAGCGGATCGGCAAGCGCATCAACCTGGAGCGGGTCGACGAGGCCATCGCCACCGGCGCGGAGACCATCGCCACCGCGTGTCCGTTCTGCCGGGTGATGATCACTGACGGTCTCGTGCAGCGGCAGAGCGAGGACGTGGGCGGCAACGTGTCCGTGCGGGACGTGTCGCAGCTGCTGCTGGACGCCGTGCACCGATCCCGGGACACCACCGCCTGATTCTGACGGCTGCGTGAACTCCCTTGGAACACAAGGGAGTTCACGCCTGTTGCCTTGATCGCCCCTGCCGATCTCGGCCATAGTTCTCCCGCCGCCGCCCGACACACCCAAGGAGTGGATGTGCGCAAACTGTCCGCACTGGCGGCCGCGTTCGGCGCCGCGGTGCTGACCTTGTCCCTGCCAAGCCCTGCCGATGCCGCCATCCTCAGCCCGCTGCCGCAGAACGCGGACGGGTGGGAACAGTCCTTCTCCCCCGCCTACGACTACGACGGCGACGGTTGCTACGCGACCGCCGCCATCGGATCGGACGGCACCCTCAACCCCGGGCTCAAGCTCGGGGGCGACGTCAACGGGCACTGCCACGACCCGGCCCAGTTACAGAACTCGAACACGTACTCCCGTGAGCTCTGCAACAACGGCTGGTGCGCGGTCATGTACGCCAGCTACTTCGAGAAGGACCAGGCCACTCTCGGCCCGCTCGCGATCGGCCACACCCATGACTGGGAGCACGTGGTGGTGTGGATCAACATCGCCAGCAACCAGGTCGAGTACGTGTCCACCTCGCAGCACAGCGACTGGAAGTGGTACCCGCGGTCCCAGGTCCGCTTCGACGGCTCGCACCCCAAGGTCGTCTACCACAAGGACGGCGCCAGCACGCACTTCTTCCGGCTGGCCAACGGCAACGACGAACCGCCGGAGAACTACACCCACGGCTGGTTCTACCCGCGGCTGGTCGGCTGGAACGGCTATCCCGCCGGCCTGCGGGACAAGCTGATGAGCGCCAACTTCGGCGAGGCCACCATCAAGATCAACGACGCCAACTTCCACTACGGCCTCGAACACTCGATGCCCACCGGCATCCCCTTCAACCCCAACGGCTGAGCAGCTGCTGAGCGGCTCGCCATCTTCCGGGATGGCGAGCCGTCGCCTTGACGTCGGCAAGTCACCCGGCCGCCCGGAACCTACATTCGGTGTGACGCTGGGCGGGACTCGCGGGGGTCGGCGCGCAGGGGTGGGCGGGAGCTGGTGCCGATGTACTCGGGCCAGTGTTCGAAGTGCCACCACTCGTTGGCGTAGGTGCGGTAAAGGCCGTAGCGGTGGCCGTGGGTTTCGAGCCAGCGGGCGCCTTCACGGGGGCGGATGTCGAGGGCGCGGCCCTGGGTGTGGAGGGACTCGGCGGGCGGGAGAACCCATTGGCGCGCGGCGGATTCGCTGCCGTACTGCGACACGGCCTCGTCGAAGAGGCGTTGCTGCTCGGCGAAGGACCGCCCGCCGGAGGTGAGGCCGATGACGATGCCGTGCCGCCACAAGGCCTCGGACCGGGCGGCGGCGAAGGCCACCCGGGCGCCGAGGTCCAAGCCGGAGAGGTCCTCGTGCGGGAAGCGAAGGCCCAGGGCCCATTCACTGGCCCGTTCCGACGGACGCCACCGCCCGGCGAGCGCGTCCAGCGGCAGCCGAAACGCCGCCAGGCCGATCGTGGCCAGCCGGTAGACGTCCATGGTGGGTCCTCTTTCGGTCGATACCGAAAGACTAGGAAGCCTCGACCTGCGCGGACGTCATCCCAGCAGCTGATCCGGCGTCATACCACGGTCTCACCCAGGCTGCCGACGCCGCCCAGGTTGATGTGGTAGGTCTCCAGTCGCGACACCAGGCCGTCCACGAACGTGAACACCTCGCTGAACACGAAGTCGACCGGACCGGCGGCCTTGAGGGTGAAGGTGCCGTGGCCGACGGCGACGACGGTGTCGTCCTCCTCCACGAGCTTGTCGATCACGAGGGTCGGGCTGCCCTCGGCGGCGTCGTTCTCGATCTCGCCGTCGAAGGCGGCCTTGCCCCGCAGCGTCTTGTACCCGTGCAGCACCCACTCCACGTCGTCGGCCAGGCAGCCGAGGATCATGGCGTGATCGGTGCGGCGGAAGCCCTCGATGTACGTCTCGACGACGCTCTTGTTCGACACGCCGGCAATCCTGCCATCACTCCGGCGGCGGAACGAGCCGTTCCGCAGCAAACCGCAGGATCGCGTCGGTACGGTGGGGTGGCGAGCCCTTCACCCGGTGACCCGTCCGGTGCCGGCGTCCAGCGTCGCGGTGCGATCGTTGACGCCAATGGTGATCGTGTCGCCGTGATCGTCCACTGTGGCCCGGAAAGCGTCGGCCACCGACTGAAACGGCATGGCGGACCACAGCTGGGTGGCGTTCCGGTCGGTGGCGAGCACCCCGACGGCATCGCCGCACATCTCCACCAGGTACAGCCGCCGCACCCCGCCGGCGCCGAGCACGCCGGCACAGCGGGCGTCCAGCCGAATCGTCCCCTCCCGGCCGTCGGCGTCGAGGTACCGGAGCTGGTTGAGTCCAGTGTGGTGGACCAGGCCCGGCCCGATCAGCAGCCACGGGTCCTCATCGGTCACCCCGGGGGCGGTGGGCCTCGAAGCCGGCCAGTACCAGGGGTCGGCACGCAGTTCCTTCTGCCAGAGCAGCTTGCCGGTGGCGGCGGCGAAGGCCAGCGCGTACCGGCCGGTGGTCTTGTCCACTGCCAGATAGGCGGTGGCGCCGTCCGGACTGAGACCGGCCTGGGCGTCGGTCCAGTCGCGTTCCCAGTGGTGCCAGCGTTCCGCGCCGTTCTTGGCGTCGACGGCGGTGATGCCGCTGAGCGGCCCGTGCTGCTCCTTGACCGTGACGGCGCTCAGCGCAGTGGACGTCGTGGCGTCCACATCCCGTGCGGTGACGAGCACCGATCCGCCCACGCCCGCCACCGTCGCGAGCGCCACGGCCACGATCGCCGACTTCCTGGCCGCCGGCCAGATCACGACCACCTGGGTCGCGGCCAGCACGGTGATCGCCATGATGGCGATCACCGTACCCGGCCCCGACGACAGCCCGGGGTGGTCCCGAAGCGCCAGGTGGACTCCGGTGATGTCGGCCAGCAGCGCGATGATCACCGAACCCACCGGCGCGGTCAGGAAGGCGGCGACGAACGCCGCCAGCCCGAGCAGGCCGAACAGCACTATCTCCAGGCCGGTCCCTGGGCCCGGGGGCGTGTCGAAGATGAACCCGGCTCCGGTCATGCCGTGACCGATGAGCGGAAACGGCGGAGTGTCCCCCATCCACGGCAGGAACCAGGCCCCTGCAAACACGACCGCCGCGCCGAGCGCCGCCCACAACACCATGCCCCGCATGCCGTGATCACAGCAGCGCGTCACCGGTCACGGGTCCGGAGATGCCCAACCGTGATCGTTTCACTCCAGGAGCGGGAAAGAGCCGGAGCGCAGCAGGCCCAAGATCGCGTCGGTGCGGGACCGAGAGGCCGCGTAGTCGGGGTGTGCCCGCAGCACAGCGGCGGCGTCGTGCAGCCGGTGCAGCTGTGCGGCGGCCTCCTGCACGCCGCGACCGTTGACGGCATGCCCGACGAGCGCGGGCGCGGCGGCGTCGATCCGGCCGATCGAGACGGCCGTCGACACCCGCCGGGCGCACCGACAGAAGCCCGAGGGCGTCACGATCCCGCAGGTCGAGCCCATGAACGCCCGCAGCCGTTCCCGGGCCCGCTCCAGCCGCTTGCGGTAGGCCGCCGACGAGATGTCCAGCACCCAGGCGGCCTCGGTGGACGTCAGCTCGAAGATGTCGCCGAGCACGAACGCGATCCGCTCCGACCGCTCCAGGCACTGCAACACCGCCTGCGTGCACGACAGCCGAACCTCGTGCGCCAGCAGCTCCGCGTCCGGGCCGCCGTAGTCCTCGGCGGCCAGGCCCTCGGCCAGATCGGCGCGGAACTCGTCCAGGCTGAGCTCCCGCGCCTCCTGCGGCGTCTTCCGGCGCAGGTTCAGCAGGTAGTTCACGCCGATCCGGTACGCCCACGTGAGCAGCTTGGCCTCGCCGCGGAACGACGCGAGGCGGGTGATCACCTGGATCAGGATCTCCTGCGTGGCGTCCTCGGCGTCGGCCGGCCGCCACACCATGCGCAGCGCCAACCGGTACAGCGGATCCCGCAGCTCGTGCACGATCTCCCGCAGCGCGTCCTGGTCCCCGTCGACAGCACGGGCGACGACGTCGCTCACGACCACAGCCAGGACGCGATCGCCCGGCCCATCGCCACCGGCTGGTCCTCCGGCGCCTGGTGCCCGCCGGGACCGAGCGACACCAGCGTCACCGCCGCGAACGTCTCCTTCGCCCAGGCGGCCGTCTCCGGCGATCCCATGCCCACCCCGGGTTCCACGGTCATCACGAGCTTGCGCACCTCCGGGGTCTCGGCCATCCACCGGCCGTAGGCAACCACGCGATCATGCACGTCCGCCGGCTCCCCGTCGAACGGAATCTCCCGCGGCCAGGCCAGCAGCGGCCGCCGCGACCGCTCGTCCGGGTACGGCGCGCGGTACACGTCGTGATCGGCCGGCGCCAGCCCGGACGCCACTCCGTGCGGCAGGTTGAACTCGATGAACTGGTTGTCCCGCAACACCATCTGTTCCCCCTCCGCCGACCGCATGCGCCGGAAGAGCTGCTGCCCCAGCTCGGGCAGCTCCGCCCACGCCAGCGGCCGCAGGAACGTCTCCACCAGCGCCAGCCCCCGCGCCCTCCCCGGGTGGCGACGAGCCCAGTCCATGCCGAGCGCCCCGCCCCAGTCCTGTCCGACGATCACCACCTCGTCCAGTCCCAGCGCGTCGAACCAGGCGTCCAGGTACCGGGCGTGGTCGGCGAGCCGGTAGCCGATGTCCGGCTTGCCCGAGTCACCCATGCCGATCAGGTCCGGCGCCAGGCACCGCGCCCGGTCCGCCAGCTCCGGGATCACCTTCCGCCACAGATACGACGACGTCGGGTTGCCGTGCAGGAACACGATCGTCGTGTCCCCCGCGCCGGCCTCCCGGTACGCCATGAACGAGTCCTCGACCTCGATGGTCTTCACGTGTCCTCCCTGGTCGAACCGCCTACACGAGGTTGGACACATCCCAGGGGCGACTGTGACATCGGGCCGCCTTGACAGCGGTCCGGCTCAGGGCCATCGTGGAAACTATGGAAACCAAAATAGTTTCCTCCGTTTCCACCGACGACCGGCGGGCCGAGGTCATCGTCGACGCGGCGAGCCGGCTGTTCCTGGGGCCGGGCCGGGTCAGCATGGACGACCTGGCCCGTGAGCTGGGAATGAGCAAGAAGACGATCTACCGGCACTTCCCGGACAAGCAGAGCCTGCTGACGGCGGTGCTGGACCGGCAGTTCGGGGCGATCGAGCGCGCGGTGCGAGCGGCGGAGCAGGAGACCGAGGGGCGGCCGCTCAGCGAGCGGGTGCAGCGGTTCCTGATCGCGGCGGGCGGCGAGCTGGCGCGGATCGGGGCGGCGCAACTGGCCACGGGCCGCGGCGACGCAATGCTCCGCCGACACGTGGAGCAGCGGATCGACGCGGTGGTCTACCAGCGGCTGGACGAGCTGTTCCGGGACGGCCACCGGCGCGGACTGCTGACGGCGCCGCCGGAGCTGCTGGGTGAGATCACCCGGGGCGCGGTGGAGCGGCTGCTGAACTCGCAGCTGCCCCGCGAACTCGACTGCACCGCGGCAGATCTGCTGCGGACGACCGTGGACACAGTGCTGTACGGAGCGATCCGCGAGGGCAACTCCTGACCACTGGAGGACAAGTGACTGGGGACACCGGCAGGGTGGCGTTGATCACCGGAGCCAGCAGCGGAATCGGCGCGGCAACCGCGCGCCTGCTGGCGGCACGCGGGATGCGAGTGGTCGTCAACTACCTGCACAGCGAGACCGCGGCCAAGGAGGTGGTGGCCGGTATCGAGGCCGAGGGCGGTCAGGCCATGGCCGTGCAGGCCGATGTACGCGACAACGCAGCGGTCGACGCCATGATCGACCAGGTCCACGACAGCTGGGGCGGCGTCGACGTGCTCGTGCACAACGCCCTCACCCCGTACGCGATCAAGCCGTTCCGGGACATGACCTGGGACGAGCTGGGCGGCAAGCTCGACGACGAGATGAAGGCGGCGTTCACGGTCACCAAGGCCGTCCTGCCGCACATGACCGATCACGGCGGCCGGATCGTCCTTCTCGGCACGGGACTGAGCCGCCGGCCCCGCGCCGGCATGATCGCACTGGGCACGGCCAAGGCCGCGCTGACGCAGTTCGCCCGCTACCTGGCCCAGGAACTGGGCCCGCTGGGCATCACCGTCAACGTCGTGGAGCCCGGCCCGGTGGCCGAGACCAAGATCTCGAACGTCCTCGACGACGAACAGAAGCAGCGGCAGATCGCGGCGACCCCGATGGGCCGCCTGGCGCTGCCCAAGGACGTCGCGCAGGCGGTCGCCTTCTACGCCAGCGCGGACAACACCTTCATGACCGGCACGACGGCCGCCGTCAACGGCGGCATGGCGATGTACTGAGGGGTTGGTCATGCACACCATCGATCTCGCCTACGTGGGGCGGGGCATGCACGAGGAGCTGGTCGCGCACATCGCGGACCAGGAAGGCTTCTACGAAGCCGAGAACGTCCACGTCGCGCTGCGCGACGGCTGCGCCTGGGACGAGGAACGCCTGCGCCGCGGCGCGACCATCGGGCTCGGCCGGGCGCTGCTGTCCCGGCTGACCGGCGGCGTCCCGTGGGTGGCGCTCACCGTCAACACCCACCGTCCGCTGTTCTGGTTCCTCGCCCGCCCCGGCCTGACCGAGCTCGCCGACCTGGCCGGGAAGAAGCTGGCCGTGCACGCCCCGCACACCGCGCCCGGCTGCTTCGCCCGGATCGTGCTGCGCCAGGCCGGCCTCGACCCGGACCGCGACGTCGACTGCGTGGTCCGCTCCCCCGGCGACTACGGCATGGACCTGCGCCAACTCGCGGACGGCACGATCGACGCCGCCTACGTCGGCAGCACCATGGCGCCGGAAGCCATGGCCGGCTTGCGGGTGCTGGCCTGGGTCGGCGACCACTTCCGGATTCCCACCGTGGGCGTCGCCGTCGACCCGACCCATATCCGGCCGGACGATCCCGCCGTGCAGGCCGTCGTCCGCGCCCACCAACGGGCGTTGCAGGTGATCCACAACGATCCCGGCACCACGACCAAGCACATGCGGACGTTCCTGGGCCGGCACACCGCCGAGGAGATCCAGTCCCACTACAAGACGTTCATCGCGCCGCACTACACCACCGACGGCCGGGCCGATCTCGCGACTGGCGCGAAGGCCATCACCGCGGTGGCCGCCGAACTCGGCGTCCCCGACGCTGTCGGCGCGGCCGACTTCTACCGGTTTGCTGTCGTCAAAGACGACGCCCTGATCGCCCCCGCCGACGCTCCCCTCGCGGCCACCCACTACCGCGACTGGCTGCGGTCACGCTGAGAAGGAGCGGCGGTAGTCCGTCGGCGTCACGCCGATGACGCGCTGGAAGTGGTGCCGCAGCAGGGCGGGCGTGCCGAAGCCGGCCAGCCGGGAGATCTCGTCGACGCCGAGGGTGCTCTGCTCCAGTAGGGTGCGCGCGTGCAGCACCCGCTGGGTGGTGAGCCAGCGGTGCGGGGTCGTGCCGGTCTCGGCGACGAAGCGCCGCGCGAACGTCCGCTCGGACATCGCGGCGCGGGCGGCCAGCTCGGCGACCGTGTGCTCCTCGGTCAGCGTCTCCAGCATCCACAACAGCACCGGCTGGAGGCTGTCGGCAGTGCATTCCGGCACGGGCATCTCGACGAACTGCCGCTGACCGCCATCCCGCTGCGGGGCGACGACCATGCGCCGCGCGATGAGGGCGGCGACGCGGGAGCCGAGTTCACGGCGCACGATGTGCAGGCAGGCGTCGATGCCGGCGGCGGTGCCGGCACTGGTGATGAGGTTGCCGTCGTCGACGTAGAGCACGTCGGCGTCGACGCGGGCCTTGCCGAACCGGCGCTGGAACTCCTCGGCATACCGCCAGTGCACGGTGCAGGCCCGGTCGTCGAGCAGTCCGGCGGCGCCGAGCACGAAACCGCCGCTGCACACGGAGAGCAGCATCGCGCCGTGGTCCGCCGCCTCCCGCAGCGCCGCCAGCACAGCCGGTGGGTATTCGGCCCGGACCGTGCACGCCGGCACGGCGACCAGGTCGGCCGACACCAGGTCGGCCAGCGGGCGGTCCGGCGTCAGCTGCACGCCGACGCTGGTCCGCACGGGCTCGCCGGGCCGCTCGGCGCACACCCGGAAGTCGAAGGGCGGCACGCCGTCGTCGGTCCGGTCGATGCCGAACACCTCACAGACCACGCCGAACTCGAACGGGGCGACCCCGTCGACGACCAGCGCGGCCACGGATCTCAACACGACCACCAGCCTACCTGGCAGGATTTTGTGCAACAACGTCTCTCCTGCCACTGTTGGCAGGATTTACGTCAGCGCACACTTCATGCCATGACGATGAACCACTTCACCCAGCGCCTCCGCAACGCCTTCCGCCGCGGCCCCGCGATGCCGCACCCCCGCCTGTACGGCAGCAGCGACATCGAGGACCGCGACCTCGTCCGGGTCCTGGCGGACCTTCGGGTCAGTTCCCGTCGGCGAGCAGCTCGCGAACCAGAGGAATGACCTTGGCGCCGTAGAGCTCGAGGTTCCGCATGGCGTGCTCGTGCGGGATGGTCCCGTTCGAGTACTTCAGGTCGAACCGCTGCACGCCGAGCGTCTTGACGGTGCGGGCGATCTTGCGCGCGACCGTCTCCGGTGCGCCGATGTACTGCGAGCCGTGGGCGATCTCGCCGTCGAACTGGGCCCGGGTCATCGGCGGCCAGCCGCGCTCCCGCCCGATCCGGTCGTGCATCGCCTTGCTGTGCGGCCACACCAGGTCGGCCGCCTCCTGGTCGCTGTCCGCGACGAAGCCGGGCGAGTGCACGGCCACCGGCAGCCGCTCCAGGCCGACCTGGTCCAGCGCGCGGTGGTACAGGTCGACGTACGGGGCGAACCGCGCCGGGTCGCCGCCGATGATGGCCAACGTCAGCGGCATGCCGTAGCTGGCGGCGCGGACCACCGACTCGGGACTGCCGCCCACGCCCACCCAGGTGGTGATGCGGCCGCTCTCGGTCTTCGGGAACACGTTCGCGTTGGCCAGCGGCGGCCGGACGGTGCCCTCCCAGGTCACGGGCTGCTCGGTGAGCAGGTGGGCCATCAGGTCGATCTTCTCGCTGAACAGCTTCTCGTAGTCGGCGAGGTCGTAGCCGAAGAGCGGGAACGACTCGGTGAACGAGCCACGGCCCAGGGTGATCTCGGCCCGGCCGTTCGACACCGCGTCCAGCGTGGCGAACCGCTCGAACACGCGGACCGGGTCGTCGGAGCTGAGCACGGTGACGGCGGTGCCGAGCTTGATGCGCTGGGTGCGGCCGGCGATGGCGGCCAGCACCACCTCGGGGGCGGAGACGGCGAAGTCGTCCCGGTGGTGTTCGCCGACGCCGAAGTAGTCGATGCCGACCTGGTCGGCCAGCACCGCCTCGTCGACGACATCACGCAGGACCTGCGCGTACGACTTGCGGTTGCCCTCGGCGTCGACGGTGACGTCGCCGAAGGTGTCGACCCCGAACTCCACGGGCCCGAACTCGACGGGTGTGGTCATCCCCATCCCTTCTCTCCTGGCGCTTGAGACAACCAGTTGAACGTTGAACCATCATCATCGCATTCCCGTCATTTTCACTCGCCACTGAAGTGATAGGACTCTAGAACCTGATCTGAAACGCCGACCGACCAGGGACGAGGGGCCTAGCATCCCGAGCCATGCACAGGACCAGGGCCGCGGCGCTCCTCGTGGTCGCGGCGCTGGCCGCCGGCTGCGCCCAGAGCAAGGTGCCGACGAACGCCAAGGTGACGCTGACCGGCCGGGTCGACCGGCAGGACGGCACGCCGGCCGGCAACCTCCGGCTGGCGCTGACCCGCATTCCGGACCTCGGCGAGGTGGCGTTCCAGGGCATCCCGGTGGCGGCGACGCTGGGCACGGCCTGCCTGGCCGACGACCCGCCCCCACTGTGCAAGCTGTTGCAGCGCACGGAAACCGACGCCAACGGCACGTACACCGTCCACATGACCGGGTCGGACGTGCAGGGCACCTTCAACACCGCCACGAACTTCGACCTGACCGCGCAACTCCCGCGCACCGGCTCCGAAGTCGACGGTCCCAGCGTGCGGGCCGGCTTCCAGATCCAGCGCACCGAGCTCACCGTGCCGGTGCTGCGGTTCTGGGAACCCGATCACGTCTCGGCCGGCGGCGACGCGAAAAACGTCACGCTCGACTGGTCGGCCTTCAAGAACGTGAACGAATACGCGGCGCATTTCGCGGTCGACGGCCAGGAAATCTGGACGGACACGGCCGAACCCGGGGCCACAATGGACGCACGGGCGTTCGAGGACGCCAACGGCGTCGTGCACATCTCGGCGGCGGCCGGCGCACCCGGCCCGGACACCACGTTCCAACTCTGGTACACGAGCCAGGGCATCGGATTCCGCGGCACCGCCGGCGCGCCCGAATCCCGCGGCAAGCCCTGCTATGCCGAGGGCCAGCAATCCCCCTGCACCCTCACGGACGGCTCCTTCGACCATCCGCTGGCGGAACCCTCCTGCCCCGAGGCGCAGTGCTCGGTGAACGGTTGGGTGTCCGTCGACCTGGGCAAACCGGAGCCGGTCGGCGCGGTCTTCGCCCGCGCGAACCCGGCCGGCGGCCTCACCGTCGAAACCAGTGACGACGGGAAGAACTGGACCGCCCGTGGCAATGCAACCGACTCGGGCCGATTCCAGAAAATCACTCTCGCGGACCCGGTCACGGCACGCTATGTCCGCGTGCACGGCAACCAGGGGTCCAAGCTCACCGGCCTCACCCAGCTGTCGGTCTGGCCCTGACTTCGTTCGGCCGCCGATCCATCCCACCATTAGTTCTCGGTTAACCGATCGGTCCCCCGGTGCGTATTGTTCTGCCGAGCCGTACTGAGGGGACACAATTGAGAACGACCAACCGCCCGATCGTCGGACGGGAGCACGAACTCGCGCTGCTGCACGAGCCGGGACCGGCCCGGCTGATCGAGATCGTCGGCGACCCGGGCATCGGCAAGACCAGCCTGCTGGGCGAGCTCGCCCGCGCCGGCGCGTTCACCGGCCGCGCCACCGAGTTCGAGCAGCACGTGCCGTTCGGGGTCTTCCTGGACGCGCTCGCGGACCGCGTCGCCCGGCTCGACGCCGGCGAGCGGGACCGCATCGGCGAGCAGTCGATGGAGCTGCTCACCGCCGTCTTCCACGGCGCCGACACCACCCAGGCCGACCTGCACGGCGTCGGCCGGCACCGGCTCTACCGCGCCGTCCGCACCCTGCTGGAGGTCGTCAGCCCGGTCGAGGGCGGCACGTTGCTGCTGGACGACATGCACTGGGCCGACGAGGGATCCGTTGGGCTGCTGGAGTTTCTGGTCCGCCACCCACCGACCGGCCGGTTCCGGCTCGGCGTCGGCTACCGACCGCGCCAGGCGTCGGAGCGGCTGTTCGCCGCGCTGTCGCACGCCTCCGGCTCGGAGCGGCTCCGCCTCGAACTGAAACCGTTGACACTGCAACAGGTCTGCCAGCTGCTGCCGGACGTGGACGCGGCCCGGGCCCGTCAGCTGCACGACTCCAGCGGCGGCAACCCGTTCTATCTCGACGCGCTGACCCGGGTCGCCGCCGACGGCGATCCGGAGGTGGCGCTGTCGGCCGAATTCGCCGCGCTGACACCGAGGGTCCTGCTGGTGGCGCAGGCGGCGGCGCTGGCCGGCGATCCGTTCGACCCGGAACTGGTCGCCGAGGTGGCCGAGCTGCCCGAGGCGGAAACCCTGGCAGATCTGGACGAACTCGTCGCCCGCGACCTGATCCGGGCCGAGAACAGCGCCCGCCGGTTCCGCTACCGGCATCCGCTGGTGCGCAGCGCGGCGTACCGGACGGGCCGCGCGGCCTGGCGGCTGGACGCGCACGCGCGGGCGGCCGCCGGGCTGGAACGCCGTGGCGCACCGGCAACGTCGCGCGCCCATCATGTGGAGCGGGCCGCCCGCGCCGGTGACGACAAGGCCGTCGCCGTGCTGGTGGAGGCCGCCGAGTCCGTGCTGGCGAGCGTTCCCGCGCTGGCGATCGACTGGCTGCGCACCGCCATCGACCTGCTGCCGCGCACGCCCGAGCTG
Source organism: Kutzneria kofuensis (assembly GCF_014203355.1). Classification (NCBI taxonomy): domain Bacteria; kingdom Bacillati; phylum Actinomycetota; class Actinomycetes; order Pseudonocardiales; family Pseudonocardiaceae; genus Kutzneria; species Kutzneria kofuensis. The sequence goes on along the minus strand of NZ_JACHIR010000003.1, from coordinate 212,734 downwards.
CGGTCCCGGCTGTGCGGCCTGATGTTGTTGCAGGCCAGGGCAATGCTGGTGATCGGCCAGCTGCACGAGTGCCGTGGGACGTTGCAGGAAGTCCTCGCCCTGCTGCCGGCGGAACCGAGCGAGCAACGCAGCACCGCGGTCTCCATGTGCGCCACGGTGGAGCGCCTGCTCGGTCGCTACGACGAGGCGCAGGCGCTGCTGGTCGGCGAGCTGGCGCGGCTGCCGGACCGGCACGACCGACCGGCGCTGGGCATGCGCATCGACATCGCCGCCGGCCTGCTGCAGTGCGCGAAGTTCGAGGACGCCCGCGGCTGGGTGACGGAGGCGCTGGATTCCCCGGCACGGCACCGGATGCGGCCGCTGACGACCACGATCGGCCTGAGCATCCTGGCCACCGCCGACGCCTACACCGGCCGCTTCGACTCGGCCGTCGGGCACGTCCGCCGGGCGGCCGCGATGCTGGACGGCCTGTCCGACGGCGAACTGGGCGAGCGGCTCTACCTCACGTTGGAGGTCGCCTGGTCGGAGCTCGTGCTGGAGCGTTTCTACGACGCGCTGCGCCATGTCCGCCGTTGTGCCGCGCTGGCCGAGCGCGGCGGTCACAGCCACCTGCAGCCGGACATCCTGCTGACGTTCACCCACGTCTACGGCCAGCTCGGCGACCTGACCCAGGCCGCGGAGCACGCGGAGACCACGCTGGAGACGGCGTTGCTGATGGACCGCACGGAGCTGCTGGAGGTCATCCATGCCCGGCAGTCCGAGATCGCACTGTGGAGGGGCGATCTCAAGGCTGCCCTCCAGTACGCGGAACAGGCCGTCGAGAAGACGCAGCCCGGCGCCTACTGGTGGTCCGGCGAGGGCACGGCCGCCCTCGCGGCGGCGCGGCTGGCCAACGGGGATCCCCAGGGCTGCCTGCAGGAGCTGCTGCGCGGCGGCGACCCGACGCTCGTCGGCTACGCGCCTTCGCTGCGCCGGCTCTGGTTCGACGAGCTCGTCCGTGCGGAGATCGCGCTCGGTCACATCGAGTCGGCGCTGGACTGGGGCCGCCGCGCCGAGGAGTCCGTCGCGGGCGGCGATCTGCCCGGGCGGACCGCCCAGGCCTGGCTGGCATCGGCGCGGGCCCAGCTGGCCGGCAAGGACCCGACGGCCGCGGCCGAGCTGGCGGGGAAGGCCGCCGACAACTTCGCGCAGGTGCACCTTCCGGTGTTCGAGGGGCAGGCTCGGCACCTGGCGGGGGCCGCGCTGGCCGACCTCGGCCGGCGCGAGGAGGCGCAGCAGCAGCTCGGCCGGGCCAAGGAGCTGTTCGCCAACTGCGGCGCCGCCGGCATGCACGCCGCCGTCGTGCAGCAGCAGCGGCTGCTCGGGGCCAGGTCGACCCGGGTCCGCAAGGACGGCGGCCCGTTGACCCAACGGGAGCTGGAGATCGCCGAGCTGGTGGCGACCGGCTACACGAACCGGCAGATCGCCACCCAGCTGTTCATGAGCCCGAAAACCGTCGAGGCCCACCTGTCCCGCATCTTCACCAAGCTGGGTGTCGCGTCGCGGACGGCGGTCGCCAGTCACCTCGCGCGCCACGCCAGCGGGATGTAGAAGCCGCGGGCCCTCGGATGTTTCGAGGGTCCACGCCCTACTGCAAAGCTTTACGGGGTTAATACATCGGATCTATAGTCGCCCGCGGTATCCGTGCCGCCCGGTTGCCCCGACTCCAAGGGAGACCCGATGGCACCCGCCCACATCCTGGTGGCCGCGCTCGCCTCACTCACGGTGCTGGCCACCGGCCCGGCCGCCCCGACCCCGGTGACGGTCGAGATCACCAAGGCCGCCAGCGGCCATGTCGACCGCGGCTTCGCCGGCTTCAGCTACGAGAAGGACCGCGTCGGCGCCGGCATGTTCGACGCCCACGACACCGACCTGGTGAAACTGTTCCGCCGGCTCGGCCCGAGCGTGCTGCGCCTCGGCGGCAACCTCGGCGACCAGGTCAACTGGAACCCCGCCGGCAAGGGCGGCTCCGACAAGGAGATCGCGCCCGCCGACGTCACGAGGCTGGCGACGTTCGTCCGGGCCACCGGCTGGAAGGTGATCTACGGCGTCAACCTGAAGACCAACACGCCGGACAACGCCGCTGCCGAGGCCGAGTACGCGGCACATGCCCTGGGCGGCAGCCTGATCGCGTTCGAGATCGGCAACGAGCCGAACGTCTACACCACCGAATCGGCCTACGAGACGGCCTTCGACGCCTACGCCCGCGCGATCCGGGCGAAGGTGCCGACCGCGGTCTTCGACGGCCCCGGCGAGGCCGACTCGACGTCGTGGGCGAGCACGTTCGCCGCGCACGAGAAGAACAACGGCCTGCGCCTGCTGTCCACGCACCTCTACATCGGCAACAAGACCACCGCCTCCATCCCCGGCCTGCTGGCGTCCAACTCCTCGGGCCGGCTGCCGAACAACGAGGCCGCGATGGCCAAGGCGACGACCGCCAACGGCCTGCCGGGGTGGCGGATCACCGAGTCCAACTCCTACTTCCACGGCGGCGCGCCGGGCGTGAGCAACGTGCAGGCGGCGGCGCTGTGGTCGCTGGACTACATGCACGGCATCGCCGCCAACCACGGCGACGGCGTGAACTTCCACGGCGGCACCTCGTCCCAGTTCCCGCTGGCGTACTCGCCGATCGTGTTCGACGGCCTGACGCCGACCGGCGTGCAGGGCGTCTACTACGGCCAACTGCTGTGGGCACTCGCCGGCGCCGGCTCGCTGCGGGCGGCGACCGTCAGCGGCGCGCCGAACGTGACGGCCTGGGGCATCGGCGACAACGCGATCGTGAACAACACCGGCTCTTCCCCCATCCACGTCACGGTCAAGCTGGCCGCGACCGCCCACAAGGCCGAGGAGTACGTGCTGACGGCCCCGTCACTCGACTCCACGGCCATCGCCATCGCCGGCGCCACCGTCGGCAGGAACGGACAATTCACGCCGAAGCCGCGGCACGCCACCGTGCACGGCGGGACCGTCACGCTGGACCTCCCGGCCGGCAGCGCGGCCCTGATCGTCACCCACTGACCCCTACGGCCCCCTGATTTCCCGGCTGGGAACTGGCGTTATATCCAGTTCCCAGCCGTTCTTGGGCGAACTGCGAGATCCACTAAAGGTTCCCGGGGCAGACTGCTCGCCGGGCGCGGCGACGCGCCGAGACGGAACGTTCCCCGGCCGAGAAGGATTCCCAATGACGTTGTCAAGCGGTAGCGGTGATAGGCGGTGAGCCTGTCAGGCTGCTGCGCTGCCTGGTCGTGGCACGTGGGGCTGGAACGTTCGTTCGTCGCGGACGAGCGCCCACACGACGTTGAGGCGTCGACGCGCCAGGGCCAGTACGGCCTGCTTGTGGACCTTGCCCTCGTGCCGTTTGCGTTCGTAGAAGGCCTTCGACTCCGGACACCGGACGATGGCGTACTGCGCGGACAGGTAGAACGCCCGCAGCAGCCGCCGGTTGTAGCGGCGCGGACGGCGCAGGTTGCCCTGAACCCGGCCGGAGTCACGCGGGACCGGCGCCAGGCCGGCGACACCGGCCAGCCGGTCAACGCTGCCGAACGCGGCCGGATCCCCGCCGGTCAGAGCGATGATCTCGGCCCCGAGCAACGGCCCGATGCCGGGCATGCTCAGGATCACGGCGGCGTGCCGGTGCTGGCGAAACCGGCCCTCGATCAGGGCGTCGGTCTCCGCGATCTCCTCATCCAGGGCCATCACCCCCTTGGCCAGCCGCGCCGTCATGGCCGCGGCAGTGGACTGTCCGGGAACGGCGGTGAGCTGGGCCCGGGCTGCGGCGATCGCGGTCGCGGCGATTGCGGCGCCGTTGCGGACCTTGCGGGCCCGCAGCCAGGTGGCCAGCTCGGCCTGGCCGCACTCCCGCAGCGCGGCGGGAGTCTGAAAGCCGGTCAACAGCACCAGCGCGGCTTTGGAGGAGCTGTAGTCAAAGGCTCGTTCCAGGGCGGGGAAGTACTCCAGGATCTGGGCGCGCAGCCGGTTGATCGCCCTCGTGCGGTCGGCGGTCAGGTCGTAGCGGCGGGCGGTCAGGATCCGCAGGTCCACGGCGATCTCGTCGCCGGCGGTCATCGGGTGCAGGTCGCGGCGCATGCGGGCCTGGTCGGCGATGATGAACGCGTCCTTGGCGTCACTTTTGCCCGATCCTCGGTAGCCGGCCGAGGCGTGGTGGACGGTGCGGCCGGGGATGTAGAGCAGGGCCTGGTCGTGGTTGACCAACAGGGCGATCAGCAGCGCGCCGCCGCCGGCGTTGAGATCGATCGCCCACAGCACGTCGGGCGACAGCGCTCGGACATCGGCGATCAGCTCCAGCAGTTCGGCCTCGTTGTTGGGCACTCGCCGGGACAGGATCTTGTCGCCCTCGGCGTTGATCACCACGCAGTGGTGGTGGGCTTTGCCCGCGTCCACACCGGCCCACAGTTGCGGCACGGCCACCTCCCGTCGTCGTTCGTGCCAGACACCCAGCAGACGACCTCGCCGTCACGTCCTTATGCAGCGATTGTTTCGCTCATCCCAATCAGCGGCCGAGTCGTCGCAGGACCCCGGGCGGCCAATCCTTCCCAGCCACACCAACGGCTCCGTCATGACAGCCACACCCGAGGTCCCCGGGCCTTCCTGATCTTACGACTGACCAGAACCGACCCGACTCAGAAGATAAGGACGTCATGCGCGTTCGGAACCGCGACAGCGTGGGTTGTCCAGCGCGACACGCCGGGACGGCCGGGCGGCCGGCCATGGCCTCTGTGACTGGCGTCATCTTTTGTGGGATCTCTACAAACTCTGGTGCTCGGCACCGTTACTTGCAGCATTTCGCCACTGGCGGATACACGAGAGTGTTCAGGGTGGGAGTGGGGTCTGTCGGCCCCGCACGTGTCTAGTAGGAGGCTCGGTCGGTGTTCAGTCGTGTCGCCATCGTCAACCGCGGAGAGGCCGCGATGCGGCTGATCCACGCCGTCCGGGATCTCTCCGCGGAGACCGGGACGCGCATCGAGACCGTCGCGTTCTACACCGACGCCGACCGCAACGCCACGTTCGTCCGCGAGGCCGACCTCACCTACGACCTGGGCCCGGCCTCGGCCCGCCCCTACCTCGACCACGCCAAGCTGGAGAAGGCGCTGGTCGACAGCGGCGCCGACGCGGCGTGGGTGGGCTGGGGCTTCGTCGCCGAGGACCCGGCGTTCGCCGAGGTGTGCGAGAAGGTCGGCGTCACCTTCGTCGGCCCCAGCGCGGACGCGATGCGCCAGCTGGGCGACAAGATCGGCGCCAAGCTGATCGCCGAGGAGGTCGGCGTGCCGGTCGCACCGTGGAGCCGCGGTGAGGTCGCCACGCTGGAGGACGCGCTGAAGGCCGGCGCGGACATCGGCTACCCGCTGATGCTCAAGGCCACCGCGGGCGGCGGCGGGCGCGGCATCCGCAAGGTCGCCTCCGCCGACGAGCTGGCCGACGCCTACGAGCGCACCAGCCAGGAAGCGTTGCGCGCCTTCGGGTCCGGCGTCGTGTTCCTGGAGCGCCTCGTCACCGGCGCCCGCCACGTCGAGGTCCAGGTGATCTCCGACGGCGACACCGCGTGGGCGCTCGGCGTGCGCGACTGCTCGGTGCAGCGCCGCAACCAGAAGATCATCGAGGAGTCCGCGTCGCCGGTCCTCGCGCCGGAGCAGACCGCCGAGCTCAAGCGCTCGGCCGAGCGGCTGGCCGTGAAGGTCGGCTACCGCGGCGCGTGCACCGTCGAGTTCCTCTACCACCCGGGCGAGAAGCTGTTCGCCTTCCTCGAGGTGAACACCCGCCTGCAGGTGGAGCACCCGATCACGGAGATCACCACCGGCACCGACCTGGTGCGCCTGCAGCTGCACGTCGCCGCCGGCGGCAAGCTGACCGGCGAGCAGCCGGCCGAGCTCGGCCACGCCATCGAGGCCCGGCTCAACGCCGAGGACCCCGACCGCGACTTCGCCCCGTCCCCCGGCCGCATCGCCCGGCTGGACCTGCCGGCCGGCCCGGGCATCCGGGTCGACACCGGCGTCAGCGAGGGCGACACCATTCCCGCCGACTTCGACTCGATGATCGCCAAGATCATCGCCTACGGCCGCGACCGCGAGCAGGCGCTGGGCCGGCTGCGCCGCGCGATGGCCGAGACCAAGGTCATCATCGAGGGCGGCGCCACCAACAAGAGCTTCGTGCTGGACCTGCTCGACCAGCCGGAGGTGATCGACGCCAGCGCCGACACCGGCTGGATCGACCGCGTCCGCGCCGAGGGCCGGCTGGTCTCGCACCGCCACTCCTCCGTCGCCCTGGCCGCCGCGGCCATCGAGGCGTACGAGGAAGAGGAGCGCGTCGAGCGGCAGCGCCTGCTGTCCACCGCGTTCGGCGGCCGCCCGCAGGTGCAGCACGAGAGCGGCCGCCCGCTGGACCTCAAGCTCCGCGGCATCGGCTACCGGGTGCGGGTCGCCCGCGTCGGCGCGACCCGGTTCCGGGTGGCCATCGAGTCCGGCGAGGACGTGCGCACCGCCGACGTCGTGCTGGACCGCTTCGACCACCACAGCGGCCAGATCCTCGTCAACGGCTCCCGGCACAGCCTGCTCACCGGCACCCACGGCCCGATCCACCTGGTCGAGGTGGACGGCGTCGCGCACCGCGTCAGCCGCGACGAGGGCGGCGTGGTCCGCTCCCCCGCGCCGGCGCTGGTCGTCGCCACCCCGCTGGAGGTCGGCGACGAGGTCGAGGCCGGCGCACCCGTCCTCGTGCTGGAGAGCATGAAGATGGAGACGGTGCTGCGCGCGCCGTTCAAGGCCCGCCTCAAGGAGCGCCCGGTCTCCGTGGGCAGCCAGGTGCCGACCGGCGCCCCGCTGCTGCGCCTGGAGCCCATCGCCGACGACGCCGCCGAGGACACCGGTCCGGCCCAGACCGTCGAGCTGGACCTGCCCGAGGCCGCCGCGGCCGTGCCGGCGCTGGACCGCCTCGCCCGTGGCCAGGAAGACCTGCGGAACCTGTTGCTGGGCTTCGATGTCGACCCGATCGACGAGCGCCGCGTGCTGGACGACTACATGGCCGCGCGCCGGGAGGCCACCGAGGACGGCCACCGGCCGCTGGCCGAGGAGCTGGCGCTGCTGGACGTCTTCGCCGACCTGGCCGAGCTGAGCCGCAACCGCCCCACCGGCGAGAACGACAGTCATTCGTACAGCGCCCGCGAGTACTTCCACACCTACCTGCAGAGCCTGGACGTGGAACGGGCCGGCCTGCCGGCGGAGTTCCAGGCCAAGCTGGCCAAGGTGCTGGCGCACTACGGCATCACCGAGCTGGACCGCACCCCCGAGGTGGAGACCGCGGTCTTCCGGATCTTCCTCGCCCAGCAGCGGGCCGCCACCGACGCCACCATCGTCACCACGCTGCTGCGTGCGTGGCTGCGGGAGCTGCCGCCGGACGAGGCGCTGCGCGAACCGACCGGTCTGGCCCTGGAGCGGCTGGTCGCGGCCACCCAGGTCCGCTTCCCGGTGGTCTCCGACATCGCCCGCGGCGTCGTGTTCGCGTGGTTCGGCCAGCCGCTGCTGCGCCGCAACCGGGCCCGCGTCTACGCGGCCGTGCGCAACCACCTGCGGCACCTCGACGCGCACCCGGACTCGCCGGACCGCGCCGAGCGCGTCGCCGAGATGGTCCGCAGCACCGAGCCGCTGGTCCGGCTGCTCGGCCAGCGCCTGATCCGCGCCGACCTCGACAACGCCACGATGCTCGAGGTGCTGATCCGCCGCTACTACGGCAACAAGGGCACCACCGACGTGCACCGCAGCGAGGTCGCCGGCTGCACCTTCGTGGTGGCTTCCCGTGCGGGGGCGCGGATCGCGTCCGCCGCGGTCAGCTTCGAGGCCTTCGGCGGCGCGCTGCGCGGGCTGGCCGAGCTGGCCGGCGGCGACGAGGCCGTCGACGCCGACATCTACCTGGCGTGGGAGAAGCAGCCCGAGGACTTCGACGCGATGGCGGCGGAACTGCTCGAGGTGATCAGCTCGCACCCGCTGCCGGCGCAGGTCCGTCGGGTCACCGCGACGGTCGCCGGCCGCGGCGGCGCGGTCATGCACCACCACTTCACCTTCCGGCCGTCCACCACCGGGATGACCGAGGAGCGACTGATCCGCGGCCTGCACCCGTACATCGCGCAGCGGATGCAGCTGGAACGGCTGCGCAAGTTCGACCTGACCCGCCTGCCGTCCTCCGACGAGGAGGTGTACCTGTTCCAGTGCGTCGCCCGGGAGAACCCGGCCGACGACCGGCTGGTCGCCTTCGCCCAGGTGCGGGACCTGACCGAGCTGCGTGAGCACGACGGCCGCCTGGTCGCGCTGCCCACCGCCGAGGACACCATCGCCACCTGCCTCGACTCGATCCGCCGCGCGCAGTCCCGTCGCCCGTCGAAGAACCGGTTCAACACCAACCGAATCGTCATCTACGTCTGGCCGGCCAGCGAGATGACCCGGGCCGAGCTGGAGATGATCGCCGGCCGCGTGCTGCCGACGACGGCCGGCGCCGGCCTGGAGGAGATCCTGCTCATCGCGCGGCAGCGGGACCGGGAGACCGGCGAGCTGACCAAGATCGCGGTGCGGATCGCGTTCGACGCCACCGGCGGCACCACGCTGGAGGTCGGCGAGCCGCCGGTGGACGTGGTCGAGCCGCTGGACGACTACCGGCTCAAGGTGATGCGGGCCAGCAGCCGCAACACTGTCTACCCGTACGAGCTGACCGGCCTGCTCGGCGACTTCGTCGAGCACGACCTCGACGCCAACCACGCGCTGGTGCCGGTGGACCGGCCCAAGGGCCAGAACAAGGCGGCGATGGTCGCCGGTGTGGTGAGCACGCCGACCGAACGCTACCCGGAGGGCATCAAGCGGGTGGTGCTGCTCGGCGACCCGACCAAGTCGCTGGGCGCGCTGTCCGAGCCGGAGTGCCGCCGCGTGATCGCCGCGCTCGACCTGGCCGAGCAGATGCGGGTGCCGGTGGAGTGGTTCGCGCTGTCCTCCGGCGCGCGGATCTCGATGGAGTCCGGCACCGAGAACATGGACTGGGTGGCGGCCGCTCTGAAGCGGATCGTCGAGTTCACCCAGGACGGCGGCGAGATCAACATCGTGGTCACCGGCATCAACGTCGGCGCGCAGCCGTACTGGAACGCCGAGGCGACGATGCTCATGCACACCAAGGGCATCCTCGTCATGACGCCGGACTCGGCGATGGTCCTGACCGGCAAGCAGGCGCTGGACTTCTCCGGCGGCGTGTCGGCCGAGGACAACTTCGGCATCGGCGGCTACGACCGCGTGATGGGCCCGAACGGGCAGGCCCAGTACTGGGCCCCGAACCTCGCCGGCGCCCGGGACGTGCTGATGGGGCACTACGAGCACACCTACGTCGCGCCGGGCGAGAACGCGCCGCGGCCGTCGGCCACCACCGACCCGGTGGACCGGGACATCTGCCACTTCCCGCACGACATCGAAGGCAGCGACTTCAAGACCGTCGGCGAGATCTTCTCGGCCACGGCCAACCCGGACCGCAAGAAGCCGTTCGACATCCGCACGGTGATGCGGGCGGTCGCCGACCAGGACCACACGGTGCTGGAGCGCTGGGCCGGCATGGCCGACGCCGACACCGCCGTGGTGCAGGACGTGCACCTGGGCGGGCAGCCGGTGTGCCTGCTCGGCATCGAGTCGAAGTCCGTGCAGCGCCGCGGCTTCCCTCCCACCGACGGCCCCGACACCTACACCGCCGGCACGCTGTTCCCGCAGTCGTCGAAGAAGGCGGCGCGGGCGATCAACTCGGCCAGTGGCAACCGGCCGCTGGTGGTGCTGGCGAACCTGTCCGGGTTCGACGGGTCGCCGGAGTCGATGCGGAAGCTGCAGCTGGAGTACGGCGCGGAGATCGGACGGGCGATCGTCAACTTCCAGGGCCCGATCGTGTTCTGCGTGATCTCCCGGTACCACGGCGGTGCGTTCGTGGTCTTCTCCAAGGCGTTGAACCCTCGGATGACCGTGCTGGCCGTCGAAGGCTCGTTCGCCTCCGTCATCGGTGGCGCGCCGGCCGCGGCGGTGGTCTTCACCGCCGACGTCAACCGGCGGACGTCGATGGATGCCCGGGTCGCCGAATTGGAGGCGCGGCTGGCGGAGACCTCGGGGGCCGAGCGGGCCGAGCTGAGCGCCAAGCTGGCCGAGGTTCGGACGTCGGTGCGGACCGAGAAGCTGTCCGAGGTCGCGACCGAGTTCGACCGGGTGCACAGCGTGCACCGGGCCGTTGAGGTGGGGTCCGTGGACGCCGTGGTGAGCGCGGCGGAGTTGCGGCCGCGGATCATCGAGGCGATCCGTAAGGGCTGAGGTTTGGTTGGTGGGCCTGCCCGGGGGCTGTTCGGCTCCCGGGCAGGCTTTTTGTTTTGGGGGCGTTTGTTTTGGGGTGCGGGGTGGGGTATGGGTTGAGGGGGGTTGGGTTTGCGTGTGTTGGGTCGCGTGGGTCGCGTGGATTTTGTGTGGAGCCTCTGGACGATGGCCTACGAGGGGCAATTCCGGGACAGGCTCCGCCTGCCCCTCGCGCGGAGAGCTTAGGCCATCGTCCACCTCCACACAAAATCCACGCTCAGGTGTTCGGTGTCGACGGTGGGGTGGCGGCCGGCGCGATTATGCATGAAACCCCAGAGTGCGCCGATTATGCATGAAACAATCACCCGTTAGTGATTCGAGTTCGATCATGCGTGCGAGTATTCTGGAGGTATGGAAGAACTCACCCGCGAAATGGAGAACAGACCGCCCAGCGGGGACCTGTTCGACCTGATCATGGGTGTGGACTGGGCGAGGATGGACACCGACCAGTTGGTGACGGTGTCCATCCTCGCCCGCAAACTGAAGTCCGCCTGCGAATGGGTCGAACTGGCCGCACTACGCCGGACCGAGGACCCCACCGAGCTCGCCATGGCCCTCACCGAACCCGAACAGACCGTGGCCCGCCGCAAGGAAGCCAGCCAGGTGTTGGAGACGCTGCCCCGGCTGGCCGAGCTGCTAAGGCGTGGTGAGTTGGACTTTCGCCGGCTCGACGCCGTGCGGGAACGGGTCCAGCACCTGTCCCCCGACCTGGTTGCCGAGGTCGAAGACGCCCTGGTCGACATGGCCGCCGGGTTGAACCGCACCCAACTGTGCCGCAAGACCACCGCCCTGGTCGCCCACGCCGACCCCGACGGTTATGAGACCCGCTGCCGCAAGGCCACCAAGGACCGCCGGGTCGAGTTCTCCCCGCTACCGGACGGCATGGCCAAACTGACCTGGATCCTGCCCGCCACCGACGCCCACCTCGTGTTCCAACAACTCTGCAAAGACGCCAAAGCCCTCCCCACCGACGACCGCACCACCGACCAGAAACGCTCCGACGCCCTCCTGGACCGGTTGCGGGGCACGTCTCGGGACTGGAACGTGCGGACCTTCGTCACCCTCTCCATGGAAACCCTGATGGGCCTGACCAACGACCCCGGCCACCTCGCCGGCTACGGCCCCATCGCCGCCGACACCGCCCGCGAGCTGGCCATGCACGGCCCCTGGCGAGGCATCCTGCTCGACCAGTACCGCCACGCCACCGCCATCACCACCGACACCTACCGCCCCACCACCCTGATGAAGGAATTCGCCCACGTGTCCGCCGGCGGAACCTGCACCGCCCCCGGCTGCGCCAGCCCCATCCAAGAGCTGGACCACATCACCCCCTGGCCAGCCGGCCACACCACACCCGCCAATCTTCAGGGCCTCTGCACCTGGCACCACCACCGCAAACACGACAACTACACCGCGACCAGGGACCCGGACGGCACCTCACACTGGACCACCCCCACCGGCCGCCACTACACGACTCGCCCCTTCGAATACTGACCCCCGGTTCTTTGACAATTCCACAGCGACCGACTACCGCCAACCCGCCACCCCCAGCAATGCACTTGGGCCGATTTTGTGTGGAGGTGGACGATGGCCTAAGCTCTCCGCGCGAGGGGCAGGCGGAGCCTGCCCCGGAAATGCCCCTCGTAGGCCATCGTCCAGAGGCTCCACACCAAATCGGCCCACCAACAAAGCAAACCTCCCATCCCAAATGACAACCGCGACCGTCCCACACCGCCGAGCAACCTCAAACATCCACCCCCTCCATTCATTCCAAAACCCTTCGACCCACCTGATAGCCTCTTTTTAGTTCACTGGGGAGGGGGACGGGGTGGCCTTGCCGGCGTTCACGAGGATGTTCGGTTCCTTGGCCAGGTCGGAGTTCCGGTGGTGGTTCGGCAGCCAGGTGTTGTCCGCGTCCGGCACCATCACACAGTCGGTCGCCGTGTCGTGGCTGGTGCTCCGGCTGAACTCGAACGCGATCTTCCTGGCGCTGGTGACGGTCTGCACCATGGCCCCGCTGATCCCGCTCGGCCCGTGGGCGGGCTCGCTGGTCGATCACGTGGACCGCCGCCGGCTGCTGATGCTGACGCAGACCCTGCTCGCCGCGCTGTCGCTGCTGCTCGGCGTGCTGACGGCGACGGGCGCGATCCAACTCTGGTCGCTGTTCGCCATCTCCCTGGCCACCGGCGCGGTCAGCGCGGTGGACGGGCCGGCGCGGCAGGTGTTCGTCCGGGACCTCGTCGGCGGCGCGGGCGTGGCCAGTGCGGTCAGCCTCAACGAGGTCGTGATCAACGTGTCACGGGTGCTCGGGCCGGCGGTCGGCGGCGTGCTGCTGTCCACCGTGGGCGTCACGTGGGGTTTCGTGGCCAACGCGCTGTCGTTCGTCGCCCCGCTGATCGTGTTGCGGCAGACCGCCACCCGCTCCGATCGGATCGACCGCCCCGCGCGGGAACCCGGCGCGATCCGGGCCGGGCTCCGTTACGTCAGGGGACAGCCGGCGATCCTGGCCTGTGTCCTGCTGGCGGCCGCCACGGGCATGCTGTTCGATCTCGGTGTCGCGTTGCCGCTGCTGGCGACCACCGTGTGGCATCTCGGCGGCGCGGGATTCGGATCGCTGATGGCGGCATTCGGCATCGGCGCGCTGCCCGGGGCCGGCATGGCCGCGGCGACCACCTGGCCGACCGGACGCCGGGTCCGGGTCCTTGCCGTCGCCACCGGCCTGTCGGCGATCCTTGTCGGCTACGCCCCACATCCGATCGTGGCGTACGCAGGCATGATCATCGCTGGCTTCGCGTCCATCTGGTTCATCGCGATGGCCAACACGCTGGTGCAGGTGGAGTCGGCCCCGGCGATGCGGGGCCGGGTCATGGGTGTGTGGACCATGGCGCTGCCCGGAATGCTGCCGGTCACGAGCCTGGTGGCCGCCGGCATCACCGAGGGGCTCGGGCCGCGCACCGGCTTCGCCGCGTCGGGCGTGCCGCTGCTGCTCACCGTGGCGGCGGGCTGGCGGGCGCTCGGCCGGCACCGGAGTTCCGAGGACCGCTCGGCCTTGACATCATAAGGTTCCTTTACGAACATGAGGCTCCGCCGCCGAAGAAGATCCTCCAAACCCTGCCCCCTGGAGATGCTTCGGTGTCAACCGCATACACCCGGCGCTCGGTCCTGTCCGCAGCCGCCGTCCTTGCCCTGTGCGCCACGCTCGCACCGGCCGCCTCCGCGTCCAGCGGCGGCGACCTGAACGATCCCCAGAAGAAGGAGATCGCGATGGAGCTGGTGTCCAGCGCGGAGAACTCCACGCTGGACTGGAAGTCGCAGTACTCCTACATCGAGGACATCCACGACGGCCGCGGCTACACCGCCGGCATCATCGGCTTCTGCTCCGGCACCGGCGACATGCTGGAACTCGTCCAGCTCTACACTGATCGCAAGCCGAGCAACGTGCTGGCCAAGTACCTGCCGGCGCTGGAGAAGGTCAACGGCTCCGACTCCCACAGCGGCCTCGACCCCAACTTCAAGAAGGACTGGGCCACCGCCGCCAAGGACTCCGTCTTCCAGCAGGCCCAGAACGACGAGCGGGACCGGGTCTACTTCAACCCGTCGGTCAGCCAGGCCAAGTCCGACGGCCTCGGCGCGCTCGGCCAGTTCATCTACTACGACGCCATCGTCATGCACGGCCCCGGCGACGACGGCACGTCCTTCGGCGGCATCCGCGCCACCGCCATGCGCAAGGCCAAGACCCCGGCCCAGGGCGGCAACGAGACCACGTACCTCAACGCCTTCCTGGACGCCCGCAAGGCCGCCATGCTCACCGAGGAGGCCCACAGCGACACCAGCCGCGTCGACACCGAGCAGCGGGTGTTCCTGAAGGCCGGCAACCTCGCCCTCAACCCGCCGCTGAAGTGGAAGGTCTACGGCGAGCCCTTCGAGATCGACAGCTGACGCACTCGGGGGCCGCCGGTCGGCGGCCCCCACTCTCGTTGTGCCCCAACGCCTAGGAGACCCACTCGGTGGTCATGGCCTGGACGGCGGAGCCGTCCATGTCGGCGAGCTTGGTGGCGTTGAAGGTGCGGGCGACCTCGGAGGTCTGCACGCGGAACGCCGGCTTGTCGGCGGTGAGGGTGTCGACGATGGCAGCGGCGGCGTCCTCGGAGGACTGGGCGCTGGAGAAGGCGTCGCCGATGTGGTTCAGGACGTTACGCAGCTGAGGGGCGTAGGGGCCGGCGGCGTCAACCTGCGCGGGGTCGAAGCCGACGTTGGTGACGAACTCACTGGCCACCGCGCCGGGTTCGACGACGGTGACGCGAACGCCGTGGGCGCCGACGACCGGAGCCAGGGACTCCAGGTAGCCCTCGACGGCGAACTTGGCCGCGCAGTAGGACTCGCTGAACGGCTGGCCGACAACGCCGCCGACACTGGTCACGGCCAGCAGCCGGCCGCCGGAAGCGCGCAGGTGCGGCAGGGCGGGCTTGGTCACGTTGAGCATGCCGAAGAAGTTGACCTCGAACACGGCCCGGACCTCGTCGATCGACTCCTGCTCCAGGGTGCCGAGGTGGCCGGCGCCGGCATTGTTGATCACGGCGTCGAGCCGGCCGTGGTCCCGCACGACCTCGTCCACGCAGGCGGCCGCGGCCTCGGCGTCGGTGACGTCCAGCGCGCGGACGTCGATCAGGTCGGTGACGCCGGCGGTCGCGGCGGCCTCCAGCAGGGCGGACGACCTCGCGGTGTCACGCATGGTGGCCACGACCCGCCAGCCGGCCTTGGCGGCGGCGATGGCGGTGGCCAGGCCGATGCCGGTGGAGGTGCCCGTGACGAGCACGGTGTCGGTCATGTCGACTCTCTCTCACTAGTTATGGTTCATAACTATTATGCTTTATACCATGCCGGACGAGGACGTGACCCTGGACATGACCGCCGAGGTGGTGGACCTCATAGGCGCCATCACCCGCAGGTACGCGGCCGAGGCCCAGGCCGCCGCCACTCCGCACGGCCTGACGGCGATGCAGGCCAAGGCGCTGCGCGCGGCCCGGACGCCGGTGCCCATGCGCCGGATCGCCGAGGTGCTGCACACGGAGCCGCCGAACGTGACGCCGATCGTGGACCGGCTCGCCGAGTACGGGCTGTTGGAACGCCGCCCCAATCCCGACGACCGTCGCGGCAAGCTCGTCGCCGCCACCGAGGCCGGGCTGGCCGTCGTCGCCGACCTCGACGCCCGCATGCCCTTTGCCGGCAACCCCCTGGCCCCGCTGACCGACCGCCAGCGGCAAGCCCTCCGCGACCTGCTCAAGCTCGTCCTGGACGGCTAGGGTCCCCGCACCCTGGGGTCCCGGGGGCCAGGGTGTTACACGGGTTCGAAGAGCCCGGCCGCGGGAGCAACCTTGGGCCAGCGGTCATCACGGGATGACCCCGGAACAGGGAGTCCGATCATGGACATGAAGCTCGAGGTTGTGGTCCTGCCCGTTTCCGACGTCGACCGGGCCAAGGCCTTCTACACCCGGCTGGGCTGGCGCGAGGACGCCGACTTCCCCGGCAGGGACGGCTTCCGGGTGATCCAGCTGACCCCGCCCGGGTCGGCCGCGTCGGTGATCTTCGGCGCGAAGGTGAGCGGCGCCCGGCCGGGCTCGGCGCAGGGCCTGCACCTGGTGGTGAGCGACGTCGAGAAGGCCCGCGCCGAGCTGGTGGAGCGGGGCATCGAGGTCAGTGAGGTGTTCCACGACGCCGACGGCGTCTTCCACCACGCCGACGGGGAGAAGGACGTCACCGGCCCGGACCCGGAGCGCCGCAGCTACTCCTCGTTCGCCCGGTTCAGCGACCCGGACGGCAACGAGTGGGTGCTGCAGGAGATCACCACCCGCCTGCCCGGACGGTAGAGACGAAAGGGTGTCCGAGATGACCAACGATCGCTTCGACGCCATCGTGCTCGGTGGCGGCGCGCCCGGCGAGCACTGCGCGGCCGCGATCGCCGCGGGCGGCCTGCGGGTCGCCATCGTCGAGCGGGAGCTGCTCGGCGGCGAATGCTCGTACTGGGCCTGCATTCCGTCCAAGACGCTGATGCGTCCCGGCGAAGCCGTCGCCGGGGCGCGGGATGTGCCGGGCGCGCGGGAGGCGGTGACCGGTCCCGTCGACGCGGCCGCCGCGTTGGCCTGGCGGGACTTCATGGTCTCCTCCTACGACGACGCCGGCCAGCGGAAGTGGGCCGAGGGCGCCGGCATCGAGGTGCTGCGTGGGTCGGGCCGGCTGGCCGGCCCACACACCGTGGCGGTCGGTGACCGCACGTACACGGCGGACCATATCGTCGTCGCCACCGGTTCGGACCCGGTGATCCCGCCCGTCCCCGGGCTCCGTGAACTGCACGGAGTGTGGACGAACCGCGAGGCCACCGGGGCGAAGGAGATCCCGCGCCGGCTGCTCGTGCTGGGCGGCGGCCCCACCGGCGTGGAGCTGGCCCAGGCGTTCCACCGGTTCGGCTCGCAGGTCACGCTGGTCGACGGCGCCGACCGGGTGCTGCCCCGCGAGCCGAAGGCGCTCGGCGAGGCCCTGGCCGGGGCGCTGGCCGCCGACGGCGTCGAGCTCGTGCTCGGCCAGCACGCCAGCGCCGCCCGTGTCGAAGGCGACGAGTACGTGCTGGACCTGCCCGACGACACCCAGCTGCGCGGCGACAAGCTGCTGGTCGCCACCGGCCGGCGGCCGCGGGTCGACGGCATCGGCCTGGAGACGGTCGGCGTCGAGGCCGACCCGCACGGCATCGCCGTCGACGACCGGATGTCGGCCGGTGACGGGCTGTGGGCCATCGGTGACGTCACCGGCCAGTGGAACCTGACCCACGTCGGCGAGTACCACGGGCGGGTGGTGGCGTCGAACATCCACGGCCGCCCCCGGACGGTCGACTACGACGCCGTGCCGCGGGTGGTGTTCACCCATCCGCAGGCCGCCGCGGTCGGCGCGGCCGAGGGCGCGTACACCTCGACCATCCAGCTCTCCGGGGTACCGCGGACCGCCACCTACACCCGGGCCTACGACACCACTCCCGGTTTCCTCACCCTCGTCTCCGACGGCGCGGTCCTCACCGGCGCGTACGCCCTCGGTCCCGAGGCCGGCGAGTGGCTCCAGCAGGCCACTGTCGCAATTCGGGCACGGGTGCCGCTGGACATCATGTTGGACGTCATCCAGCCGTTTCCCACGTTCTCGGAGTCGTTCCTGCACGCGTTGCGGGACCTCGACCGCCAAATTCACGCCTGAGAACCACTGGCTAGGTCGACATGGTGTGTGGTACTCACATTTCATGCCTGGACTCATGGCGTTGCTGATCGGTTCGCTGATCGTCGCGGGTGCTCCCGGTACGTTCGCACCGGAGTACGCGGCGCTCGGCGACTCGTACGCGGCGGGGGTGGGCACACCGGGCTCTACCGGCCACTGTGGACGGAGCCCGGAGGCCTACCCCAGCCTGTACGCGGAGCAGCACAACCTGTTCAACACGCACCTGGTGGCGTGCAACAGGGCCAGCACCGCGGACGTGATCAACGACCAGCTCGGCGACCTCACCGGCGGGACGTCGCTCGTGAGCATCACCGTCGGCGGCGCCGATGCCGGCTTCGCGGACGTGATGTCGACGTGCGTGCTCGGCGGCGACGCGGCGTGCATCGACAAGGTCCACCAGGCGGAGAAGATCGTGAACGGGCCGCTCGGTGACAACCTGGAACGCACGTTCCAGGCGATCCGTGCGAAAGCACGCAACGCCAACCTGGTCGTGCTGGGGTACCCGCATGTGGTCGAGGACAGCGGCCCTTGTTCGCTGAGCGTCGCCAAGCGCAAGGCGCTCAACGAAGGCGCGGACCAGCTCGCCGAGGTGACGCGTGACCGGGCGGCGAAGGCCGGGGCGGCGTTCCTGGACGCGCGGCCGGCGTTCGCCGGGCACGGTTACTGCGCCCCCGACGCGTGGATCAACGGCGTGACGGCCCCGGACACCGATGGTTCCTTCCATCCCAACGAGGCCGGCCAGCGGTTGGGATACCTGCCGCTACTGAGCGGGTGACCGGCGGGCGTTGCGCTTGGCGCGCGGGAGGGTTCCGGCCGTCAGCACCAGCGTGGTCAGGAACAGCGCGACGGCCGGCGGCAGTTCGTCGGCGAACGCCGCCAGCGTGGCGCCGCCGCAGTACGCCGTAGACCTCGATCACCAAGCCCGCCGGCCACGGCAGGCACGCCGGGATTCTTTCCTCGCGGCGGCGGAGATACCCGGTGGGGGCGGACTCCCGACCTCCCGACCGGGAATCCGCCCCCGTGGCCGCTCACTCGGGTGTCAGCACTGCTTCCAGGCGAACTGGTAGACGGTGCTGACGCTGGCGTGCGAGGTGTCCATCTCGATGTAGCTGCCGTTGGCGGAGTTGGAGCTGCCGACGCCGGCGCGGAGCTCGGCGTTGATGTTCAGGTTCCGGTCGACGCCGCACGGGGCGTAGACGAGGACGTCGGCGACGTCCTGGGTCTGCCACTCGCCGTCGAACGGGCCGGTGAGGGAGTGCGGGACCCGCGCGGTGGGGGCGGTGCCGGTGAAGTAGTAGTTGGCCTGCTCCAGGGCGGTCGCGCCGGCGGCGAGGTGGGCGAAGCCGCTGTAGTCGGCCTCCGCGACGGCGTAGGTGAAGCCCGGCGGAACGTGGACCAGGACGTTGATCTGGCAGTTCTTGCGCTGGTCGACGGCGGCGGCGCCGGCCCCGGCGCGGGCGACGAAGTTGTTGTAGGTGACGGTGAAGGCGGTGTTGTCCGGCGAGACGACCGCCGTGGCGTCCGCGGTGCCGGCCGGGCAGCCGGAACCGTTGATGGTCTTGATATCGAGCGTGATCTTTCCGGGCGGCGGCGACGATGTCTGCGAATCGGTCACGGGTGTGAACAACGACAGGACGAGGCCGGCAACGGCCAACGCACCACGCATAATTGCCTCCGAAATGCGCGACAATTCGGTCGCACTGCGGAGATGAGGCTATAGCATTGATGCGAGCGGGCAGCCCACTGAACGGAGTAAAAGGTGGAAGTGCGGTCGCGGCGGCTCATCGGATGACGGGACGAACCCACCCTCACCCCGACAACACCATCAACCGCAACGCCAGCTGCACCTCCAACGCCTCATCGGGTTCCCGCCACCGGTCCCCCAACAACACCGTCACCCGTTCCAACCGCTGCACCACCGTATTCACATGGACGTGCAGCACGTCCTTGGCGCGACTCAAATTGCCGCCGCATTCGAAATAAGCCCGCAGCGTGGCCACCAGATCCGACCCGCGCGTGGCGTCGTAATCCAGCACCGGCCCCAGCACACTCCGCACATATCCATCGACATCCGCCCGATCCCCGAGCAGAACCCCCACGAATCCCAGCCCGCCCAGATCAGCCCCGCTGCCCTCCCGGCCCAGCGCCGACAACGCCCGCAGACAGCGCTCGGCCTGGCCGTACACCGCCACCAGCTCGCCAACCCCGGCTCCCGGCCCGGCCGCTCCGACGGTCACCGGCTTTCCCACCACGGACCCCAACTCACGCGCGAGCCGCTCGGCCAGCCGTCCCGGTTCCTCATCGCGGACGACCAACACCAGCCGGTCCCCGACCGTCCCGATCAAACTGTTCCGCGCCACCCGGCTGCCCGCCGCCACCGCGAGCCGATGCCGCGATTCCTGCTCCACATAGGCGACGAGAACAGCATGCGGCGCGGTCAGATCCACGCCGAGCCTTTTGCCGCGGGCAATCAGCCCCGCCGGATCGCGTTCGGGAGCCGTCAACAAATCGGTCAGCAACTCGCCGCGCACCCGATCCTCGGTCTCGGCCACCGATTGCCGCAGCAACAACAGCAACGCCGTCACCACACTCGCCCGCTCGAACAACCGCCGATCGGCGTCGGCCAACTCCCCCACACCCACCAACGTCAGACTGCCCAACAACGTCGGCCCGGCCACCACTGCCGAAACCCACATTCCGGCGCCGAGAACCGCCCGCCCGCCGACCCGGGACTCCTCGACCAGTTCGGCCGCCACTCCCGAAGCCCCGGTCCCCACTCGGGCCAACTCGCCGCCCGACGCGTCGTGCACGACAATCCCGCCACCCAGCATTTCCGCCAGAGCGGCGGCCACCCGCGTCACATCCCCGCCCCGCAACACCAAATCCGACAGCCGGTCGTGCGCCTCTTCGGCCCGCCGCATCGCCTCGTTGTGCCGGCGAATGGTCTCGTGCGCGGACTTCGCCTCCTCCATCCGCTGAGCGGCGTCCAACGCGATCGCCGCGTGATCCGCCAATGACGCCAACAGCGCCACCTCGGCCGTGCTGAACTCCCGGGTCACCCGGTCCGCCGCGTACAACACACCCAGCACCCGATCGCCCAGCTGCAAAGGCACGCCGAGAATCGCCACCAGTCCCTCGTCGACCACCGCGGCGTCGATCGTCGACGTGTGGTCGAAACGCGGATCCGGCAGGTAGTTCGTCGTCGCATACGGCCGCGCCGTCTGCCCGACAAGACCGCCGAGCCCCTCGCCCATGCCGAGAATCACCTGCTGGAACAAGGCGGACGTGCAGCCCTCCGTCACCCGCATATACGTCCGCCCGGCGCCGACGTCGTTCAAACTCAGATACGCGACGTCCGTCTGCAACAACATCCGCGCCCGATGCACGATCGCCCGCAACACCGCATCGGTGTCCCGCAACTTCGCCAAATCGCTCGCCGTGTCGAACAGCGCCGCCAGTTCCGCCTCACGCCGCCGGTGCTGCGTCAACGTCGCCCTGATCCGCAGCGCCGCGTCGGCCGCCCGCTCGATCCCGGCCAGTTCCTCCTCGCCCGCCCCGGCCCGGCTCGCGGACGTCACGACATGCGCGAACTGCTCGACCGATCCGCCCCGGTCGAGCAGTTCCAGCAGGCACCACAACGCCCGTGTCGTGGGGTCCCCGTCCACGCCGGTCATGATGTCAGGAATCCAGCGACCTGCCCGTCGTCTCGCGCGAAACGGTCACCGCCAGCACCGAGATCAGCGCCCCGGCCGCGACGTACACCGCCACCGGCACGGCCGACGCGAACGCCGCCAGCAACGCCGTCGCGATCAGCGGGGCCAGCCCGCCGGCCAGGATCGACGCCAGCTGGTAGCCGATCGACGACCCCGAATACCGCACCCGCGTCCCGAACAGCTCCGAGAAGAACGCCGCCTGCGGCCCGTACATCGCGCCGTGCAGCACGAGTGCCACGGTCGTCGCCGACACGATCGCCCACGTCGACCGCACGTCGAGGATGGCGAAGAACGCGAACACCCACAGCGCCATGCCGACCGCGCCGAACAGGTACACCGGACGGCGCCCGACCCGGTCGGACAGCGCGCCCCACAACGGAATCGCCACCAGCTCCACCGCCGACCCGATCAGCACGGCGTTCAACGCGGTGGACTTGGGCAGCTTCAGCGCCTCCACGACGTAGACCAGGATGAACGACGTGATCACGTAGTACGAGATGTTCTCGCCCATCCGCGCGCCCATGGCCACCAGCACCTCGCGCCACTGCGTACGCAGCACCGTCACCACCGGCGTCCGCTCCGGCTCGTCGGCGACCGCCTGGAACACCGGCGTCTCCTCGATCCGCACCCGGATCCACAACCCGATCGCCACCAGCAGACCCGAGAGCAGGAACGGGATCCGCCAGCCCCAGCTCGCGAAGTCCTGTTCGGACTGCACGGCCGCGAGCACCGCCAACACCGCCGTGGCCAACAGGTTTCCGCCCGGCGCGCCGGCCTGCGGCCACGACGCCCAGAAGCCGCGGTGCCGATCGCTGCCGTGCTCGGCGACGATCAGCACCGACCCGCCCCACTCGCCGCCCAGCGCGAATCCCTGCACCAGCCGCAGTGCCGTCAGCAACAGCGGCGCGCCGACGCCGAACGACGCGTAGCTCGGCAGCACGCCCATCAGGAACGTCGCGCCGCCCATCATCAGCAGGCTCAGCACGAGAAGTCGCTTGCGCCCCAGGCGATCGCCGAAGTGGCCGAACACCAGGCCGCCCAGCGGCCGGGCGCCGAAGCCGATCGCGTACGTGGCGAACGCCAGCAGCGTGCCGGTGAGCGGATCGGCCGTCGGGAAGAAGACCTTGTTGAACACCAGGGCCGCGGCCGAGCCGTAGAGGAAGAAGTCGTACCACTCCACGGTGGTGCCGATCAGGCTGGCCGTGACGACGCGGGCGATGCGTTCTCTTCGCGGGGACAGGGTTTCGGTCATCGTTGACTCCCTTGGAGGATCAGGACGCGGTCCAGCCGCCGTCGATCGGCAGGCTGGCGCCGGTGAGGTAGCCGGCCTCGTCGCCGCACAGCCACGTGACCAGCGCGGCCACCTCGCTCGGCTCGATCAGCCGTTTGATCGCCGAGCGCTGCAGGAACACGTCGGCGACGACCTGGTCGGGGTCGATGCCGTGGCGGGCCGCCTGGTCGTCGATCTGGCCGGCCACCAGCGGCGTGCGCACGTAGCCGGGGGCGACGCAGTTGCTGGTCACGCCGAAGGGCGCGGCCTCGAGGGCGATGACCTTGCTCAGGCCCTCGATGCCGTGCTTGGCCGCGACGTACGCCGCCTTGAACGGGCTCGCCCGCACCCCGTGCACGCTGGAGACGTGCACGAGCCGGCCCCAGCGGTTGGCGTACATGTGCGGCAGGCAGCGTCGGGCCAGCAGGAACGGGGCGGTCAGCATCACCTGCTGGATCAGCGCGAACCGGTCGGGCGGGAACTCGTGGACCGGCGCGACGGTCTGAATTCCCGCATTGTTCACGACGATGTCGACATCGGCCGGCAGCTCCTCGATCTGCCGGGGTTCGGCCAGGTCGACGACGTGGGCGGTGCCGCCGACCCGGCCGGCGACCTCCCGGGCGGAGTCCCCGTCGATGTCGACGACCAGCACCTTCGCGCCGGCGGCCGCCAGCGCCTCCGCGCAGGCCCGGCCGATGCCGCTGCCCGCCCCCGTGACCAGGGCGGTTCTCCCGTCGAGTGGCTGCATGGACGACCACCGTAGGCAGCCCGGCCGCCGCTGAACATGTGCGCGGCCACCACGGTGCGAGCCCGATTTGTGGGGTCTGGCACCATGTCCGGCAGCGGTTCTCGATCTTGAAGGGCCGACCCGCGTGGGCGTGACCCAAACTTGATTCATTCCAGAAAATGGGCCAGACTGCTCCGACGGTCGACGGCACTCCCGTCCGCGAGCCGCGCCCCCGAAGCCCTGGAAGGAATCCCGTGTCCGACAAGCCCGACGCCGTTGTTGGCGAGATGAACGACCCCAGCGCAGGCGGGTGCCCGGTGACCGGGCGCTTCAAGCACCCCACCGAGGGCGGCGTCAACAGCGACTGGTGGCCCAACCAGCTCAACCTGAAGATCCTTCGCAAGCACCCGGCCGTCGCCAACCCGATGGGCGAGGACTTCGACTACGCCGCGGCGTTCTCCACCGTCGATCTCGACGAGCTGGCCCGCGACGTGGACGCCGTCCTGACCACCTCGCAGGACTGGTGGCCGGCCGACTTCGGCCACTACGGCGGCCTGATGATCCGGATGGCCTGGCACAGCGCCGGCACGTACCGCATCCAGGACGGCCGCGGCGGCGCGGGCGCCGGCATGCAGCGGTTCGCGCCGCTGAACAGCTGGCCGGACAACGCCAACCTGGACAAGGCGCGCCGGCTGCTGTGGCCGGTCAAGCAGAAGTGGGGCCGCCGCGTCTCCTGGGCGGACCTGATGATCTTCGCCGGCAACCGCGCACTGGAGACCATGGGCTTCAAGACCTTCGGCTTCGCCGGCGGCCGCGCGGACGTGTGGGAGCCCGACGAGGACGTGTACTGGGGCCCGGAGACCACCTGGCTGGGCGACGAGCGCTACACCGGCGACCGCGACCTGGAGCAGCCGCTCGCGGCCGTGCAGATGGGCCTGATCTACGTCAACCCCGAGGGCCCCAACGGCAATCCGGACCCGCTGGCCTCGGCCCGCGACATCCGCGAGACCTTCGGCCGGATGGCGATGAACGACGAGGAGACCGTCGCGCTGATCGCCGGCGGCCACACGTTCGGCAAGACGCACGGCGCCGCCGTCGCCGACGACCACGTCGGCCCCGAGCCGGAGGGCGCGCCGCTGGAGGAGCAGGGCCTGGGCTGGAAGAACAGCTTCGGCTCGGGCAAGGGCCGCGACGCCATCACCAGCGGCCTGGAGGTCACCTGGACCGCCACGCCGACCCGGTGGAGCAACGGGTTCTTCGAGAACCTCTTCGGCTACGAGTGGGAGCTCACCAAGAGCCCGGCCGGCGCCAACCAGTGGAAGCCGAAGGACGGCGCGGGCGCGAACACCTTCCCGGACCCGGAGACCGGTGAGCTCACCCGCACGCCCACCATGCTCACCACCGACCTGGCGCTGCGCTTCGACCCGATCTACGGGCCGATCTCGCGCCGCTTCCTGGAGAACCCGGACCAGTTCGCGGACGCCTTCGCGCGGGCCTGGTTCAAGCTGACGCACCGCGACATGGGCCCGATCCAGCGCTACCTCGGCCCGCTGGTGCCGCAGGAGGAGCTGATCTGGCAGGACCGCGTGCCGGCCGTTGACCACGAGCTGGTCGACGACGCCGACATCGCCGCCCTCAAGGCGCAGATCCTCGGCACCAGCCTGTCGGTGTCGCAGTTGGTGTCCGTCGCGTGGGCGTCGGCGTCCACGTTCCGTAGCAGCGACAAGCGCGGCGGTGCCAACGGCGCCCGGATCCGCCTCGAGCCGCAGCGCGGCTGGGAGGTCAACGAGCCCGACAACCTGGCGCAGGTGCTGCGTGCGCTGGAAGGCGTGCAGGAGTCCTTCAACAGCGCGCAGACCGGCGGCAAGAAGGTGTCCCTGGCCGACCTGATCGTGCTCGGCGGCGTCGCCGCGGTGGAGCAGGCCGCCAAGGCCGCCGGCCACGACGTGACCGTGCCCTTCACGCCGGGCCGGACCGACGCGTCGCTGGAGCAGACCGACGTCGAGTCCTTCGCCGCGCTGGAGCCCGCCGCCGACGGCTTCCGCAACTACCGCGGCAAGGGCAACCGGCTGCCGTCCGAGTACCTGCTGGTCGACCGGGCCAACCTGCTCAACCTGAGCGCGCCCGAGATGACCGTGCTGGTCGGCGGCCTGCGGGTGCTCGGCGCCAACTACCAGCAGTCCCCGCTGGGCGTGTTCACGGCCAACGTCGGGTCGCTGACCAACGACTTCTTCGTGAACCTGCTCGACATGGGCGTGCAGTGGCGCAAGGGCTCCGACGAGGAGACCTACGAGGGTGTCGACGCCGCCGGCGACGTCAAGTGGACCGGCAGCCGCGTCGACCTGGTCTTCGGCTCCAACTCCGAGCTGCGGGCCGTCGCCGAGGTGTACGCCAGCGACGACGCCGGGGAGAAGTTCGTGGCGGACTTCGTGCGGGCCTGGGCAAAGGTCATGGACCTGGACCGGTACGACGTCGCCTGAGACAGCTGGTGGTCCGGGCCGGTCGCTCCGCGCGGCCGGCCCGGACCCGACTTTGGAGGGGTTGACTGCGGCGGCCGGGGTGAGTGCGGTGGGGGCGTGCGAAGACTGAGCCTTGCCACACTGACCCTGGCGATGGCCGCGACCGCTGCGGTGGCTGTCTCGCCCGTCGGCGCCGACGGCGCGCCGGCCCCTACCCTGAACGCCGTGACGCTCGACGCGGCGACGATCCCCGACCTGCAGGCGCGCATGGCGAAGGGCAGCCTGACAGCGGTGCGGCTGACGGAGGCGTACCTGGGGCGCATCCACGAGCTGGAGCCGAAGGTCCACTCGATCGTGTTCCTCGACCCGACGGCGCTGAGCCAGGCACGCGCCAGCGACGAGCGGCGGCGGAGCGGCCGCGTGCTGGGTCCCCTGGACGGGATTCCGGTACTGCTCAAGGACAACATCGACACCCGGGACCTGCCGACGACCGCCGGTTCGCGGGCGCTGCTGGCGGCCAAGCCACGGCGGGACGCACCGCTGGTGCACAAGCTGCGGGACGCGGGCGCGGTGATCCTGGGCAAGACGAACCTGTCCGAGTGGGCCAACTTCCGCTCCACGAAGTCGACGTCGGGCTGGTCGGGTGTGGGCGGCCAGACCAACAATCCCTATGTGCTGGACCGGAATCCGTGCGGGTCCTCGTCGGGGTCGGCGGTCGCGGTGGCGGCGTCGCTGGCGCAGGTGTCGATCGGCACCGAGACCGACGGGTCGATCGTGTGTCCCGGTGGTGTCAACGGGATCGTCGGCATCAAGCCGACTCTGGGCGTGGTCGACGGCGACGGCATCGTGCCGATCTCGCACGAGCAGGACACCGCCGGCCCGTTCGCCCGGCACGTCGTCGACGCCGCCATCACGCTGTCCGTGCTGGCCGGCAAGGACTATGTCCCGAACGCGACTTCGTTGCGGGGCAAGCGAATCGGCGTGTGGGCGATGGCCGACATCGATGCCGGCGTCGACAAGGTCATGCAGCACACCGTCGACACGCTTCGCCAGGCCGGCGCGACAATCGTGGACGTGGTGCCCGCCAACCAGGACGAGATCGGCGCCGACGAGCTTCCCGCCCTGCTCACGGAGTTCAAGCACGATCTCAACGCCTATCTCGCGATGCGGCCCGGCGTGCCGCAGACCCTCGCCGACCTGATCACGTTCAACCGGCGGGACCCGGTGGAGCTGTCCAAGTTCGGCCAGGAGCTGTTCGAGCAGGCGCAGGCCGCGCCGCCGGTCACCGATCCGACGTACCGGCAGCAGCGGGCCACCGCGACCGACCTCGCGCGGCGCTCGATCGACGACCTGATCGCCGCCGACCGGCTCGACGCGATCATCGCGCCGACCAACGGGCCGGCGTGGCTCACCGACTACGCCACCGGTGACGTCGACCTCATCGGCTCCTCCACGCCCGCCGCCGTGGCCGGCTACCCGGACATCACCGTGCCGGCGGGCTTTGCCGGCGCGCTGCCCATCGGCGTGTCGTTCATGGCCGGCAGGAACGCCGACGCACGGCTCATCGGCCTCGCCTCGGCGTTCGAACGCGTCAGCAACGCCCGGCGGGCGCCGACCTTCCTGCCCACGACACCGTGACGACCGAGCCGGTTGGGTCGTCGCGACCCAACCGGTTGGTCATGGCCGCCACACGTCGATGGCGATCTCCCGCATCCGCTCGTGGTACACGCGGTCGCCGAGGAGTTCGCGCAGCGCGGCCTCGAACTCGGCCCGCCGGTCGCCGAACAGGTGGGGCGTGGAGCCGGACAGGGAGAACACCGCGGCGACGATCTCGTCGGCGGTCCGCGGGACGTCCCAGCCGGGGATTTCCAGCCGGGTCGGGCCGGTGAAGCCGGCGGCCCGGTAGATCTCGGTCTCGCCGCCCGCGGTTCCCTCGGGCAGGAATCCCTTCCCGGCTCGCCGCACCGGCCCGAGGAAGCTGCGAACCAGCTCCCCGATGGCCTCGTGCGGGACGTCGCCGGACACACCCTCGTGGGTGGTGGCATGCACATGCGCGCAGGCCCCGTCGGCGGTCAGCATCGCGTGCGCGGCGGCCGCGACCCGGGGCCGGTCCATCCAGTGGAACGACTGGGCGAAGGTGATCAGCCGGAACTCCCCCAGCCCGGCCGGCAGGTGCTCGGCCCGCAGCCGGAGCCACTCCACATTCGTTGCGCCGGAACGGGAAGCCGTCTCGATCATGCCGCGGTCGGCGTCGATCCCCACCGCCCACTCGACCTTGTCGGCCAGCAACAGCGTCAACGTGCCCGGCCCGCAGCCGACGTCCAGCAACCGCCCCGATCCGTCGAGACCGAGCTCCTCGGCCAGGACCTCCGCGACCGCGGTCGGGTACGGCACCCGGCCGCGCGCGTAGTAGGCCGCGCTGCCGGCGTACAGCGTCTCGTCCCACTCCCAACTCGTGTTCGACACCTGATCAGCCTAGGAACGGCCGCCACCGAATATCGGCCCGGCCGGGTGAGCGTCACTCGACTGAACCGGTTCGGCGGCCTCCGTCGACTGCGAATTGAAATGGGCGGGTAACGCAGCGCAATTCCCCGTCGGTCGGGCACAACCGCACCGACAAACGGACATCGCGTGATCGATACAGAAGTCACGGACCAGCACGTTCGACGGATTCGACAACCGTTTGCAGTCTCGGATTCCCGAATGTTTCGAAGGCTTTCAACTCCTTCTTGCACAGCCGGGATCGCGTGTTCTAGCGTCGAACGGGTCGTCGATGCGCTCCAACTTCCATGAGGGCCGACTTCCATGAGGGGCCGACTTCCGCGAGGGGACGAATTTCCGTGGTGACCATCATCGATGTCGCACGGGCGGCGGGCGTCGCGCCGAGCACGGTGTCGTACGTGCTCAGTGGGAAGCGGTCGATCTCGCCGCAGACCCGGCGGGCGGTGGAGCAGAGCATCCGCAAGCTGGGCTACCACCCGCACGCCGGCGCGAGATCGCTGGCCACCAGCCGCACGAACGTGCTGGCGCTGGTGGCGCCGCTGCGCGAGGACCTGACCGTGATGGACTTCGTGGCGGCGGTGGCGACCGCGGCCCGCAACCACGACCAGGACCTGTTGCTGCTCACCAAGGACGAGGGCCCGGCCGCCCTGCGCCGGGTGATCTCGTCGGCGATCGCGGACGCGCTGATCGTGATGGAGGTGGAGGCGGCGGATCCGCGGGTTCCGACGCTGCTCGCGCTGGACCGCCCCGTGGTGCTGATCGGCGCCCCGGACCAGCCGGTCGACCTCAGCAGCGTGGACCTGGACTTCGCGGCGGCGGGCGGCCGCTGCGTCGAGCACCTGGCCGACCTGGGGCACCGGTCGATCGCGATGGTGGGCCCGGCGCCGTCGGTGTACCAGCGCGGCATCAGCTCCGCCGGCCGGTTCCTGAGCGGCCTCACGGATGCCGCCCAGGCACACGGCGTCGTGGCCAAGGCGCGGCCGTGCGCGCACAACTACGACGCGGTCCGCGCCTGCCTGGACGCGCTGCTGGCCACGGAGCCGACCGGGCTCGTGGTGAACAACGAGGCGGTGCTGCCGACCGTGCTGGCCGAGCTGCACCGGCGCGGGCTTCGGGTGCCGGACGACATCTCCGTGGTGGCCGTGTGCTCGGACAGCGCGGCGACGAGCGGGGCCGTGCCGCTGACCACGGTTCCGATCCCGACTGTGGAGCTGGGCGAGCTCGCGGTCGAGATGATCATCCGGCAGCTGGGCCGGGACGCGCAGCCCGAGACTCGACTGTTGGCGCCGCGGCTGACCCCGAGGGCGAGCACCGCGCTCCGTTCGTAACCATCCACAGTGCACGCGAGGCTGGCGCACGCCTCGACAGGCGGCATGATTACCGCTGTCGAAGGAGGTCGACGTGCTCGGTCTGGAACTCGTGGTGGCGCTGGGCGTGGCGGTGCTGGTGTCCGGCGTGGTGGCGCAACGCTTCCGGGTCGCCCCGCCGGTGGTGCTGCTCACCTGTGGCGCGCTGCTGGGGTTCGTGCCCGCGGTGCTTGACGTGCACCTGCCGTCCGAAGTGGTGTTGCTGCTCTTCCTGCCGGCGCTGCTGTATTGGGAGAGCCTGACGACGTCGCTGCGGGAGATCCGGTTCAACCTGCGCGGCATCGTGCTGGTGAGCACCGTGCTCGTGGTCGTCACAGCCGGCGCGGTGGCGGCGACGGCGCATTGGCTCGGCATGCCCTGGGGCCCCGCGTGGGTGCTCGGCGCGGCGGTCGCGCCGACGGACGCGACGGCGGTCGGGGTGCTGGCCCGGATGCTGCCGCGCCGGTTGATCACCGTGCTGCGGGCCGAAAGCCTGGTGAACGACGGCACCGCGCTGGTGATCTTCGCCATCGCCGTCGGTGTCACCGTCGGCCAGGAGGAGTTCGACGCCGTGCACGTCGGCGGGCTGTTCCTGCTGGCCTATCTCGGCGGCGCGGCGGCCGGGGTGGTGACGGCGACCGCGATGATCCCGGTGCGCAGGCGGCTGGCGGATCCGCTGCTGGCCAACGTGGCGATGATTCTCACCCCGTTCCTCGCCTTCCTGCTCGCCGAGGCGATCGAGGCCTCCGGCGTGCTGGCCGTCGTCACCGCCGGGCTGATCATGAGCCAGGTCGGGCCGCGGATCGGCCGCGCCGAGACCCGCCAGCTGTCGCAGGGTTTCTGGGGCCTGGCCACGTTCATCCTCAACGGCGCGCTGTTCGTGCTGGTGGGGTTGGAGTCGCACGCGGCGGTGCGCGGGCTGGCCAGCGCCAACCTCGTCCGCGGGCTGATCACCGTCGGCGCGGTGTGCGTGGTGTTGGTGGCGGTGCGGATCGTGTTCCTGTTCGTCTCCGTCTACATCATCCGGGCCGTCGACCGCCGTCCCTCGCAACGACTTCGCCGGGTCAGCCATCGCAGCCGCATCGTCAGCGGCCTGTCCGGCTTCCGCGGCGCCGTGTCGCTCGCGGCGGCGCTGGCCGTGCCGGAGACGGTCGTCTCCGGGGCCGGTTTCCCGGATCGGGACATGATCGTGTTCGTCACCGCGGGCGTCATCATCGTCACGCTCGTGGCACAGGGACTGGTGTTGCCGGGCGTGGTGCGGTGGGCCCACCTGCCCCAGGACAACTCCGTCGCGGAGGAACGCCTGATGGCCCAGCGGACCGCCACCGAGGAGGCGATGGCCGCGATGCCGCTCGTCGCGGAGGAACTCGGCACCGATCCCGATGTGGTCGAACGGCTCAACCGGGAGTTCCAGAAGCACCTGCACGTGTTGCACGCCGGCACCGAGGAGGACGACGCCGACGGGCCGGCGCTGCGGCACGACCAGCACTACACCGCGCTGCGCCTGGCGCTGCTGGCCCGCAAGCGGGCGACCGTCGTTCGGCTGCGCGACGAGAACCGCATCGACGACACCGTGCTGCGGCAGATTCAGGCCCGGTTGGACATCGAGGAGGTCCGGCTGTCCCAACGCGAACTCGTCGACTAGCACTGCAACGGCGGTCAGGTGAGTGGGTGGCCGCGTCATTCGTAGTGGCCGAGGCGGACTCGGCGTCACTGTACGATTCGGACTCCGATCCGGAGGGGCGAGCAGGGGGGCGCGGTGAGCGGTATCAGGGTGTTGGTGGCGGGGGCAAGCATCGCGGGGCCGGCGCTGGCCCACTGGTTGCGCCGGCGGGGGGCCGAGGTGACCGTCGTGGAGCGGGCGCCCGAGCTGCGTCCCGGCGGGCAGGCGGTGGACGCGCGCGGCGTGGCCAAGGAGGTCATCCGGCGGATGGGGCTGGACGCGGCGGTGCGCGCGGCCCGCACCGAGACCGCCGGCGCGTACACCGTGGACGTGGACGGCAACGTGCTGGAGACCTACCGCGCGGACGACGACGGCGGCGACGGGTACATCTCGGAGATCGAGATCCTGCGCGGGGACCTGTCCCAGGTGCTCTACGAGGACACTCGGGACGGTGTCGAGTACCTCTTCGGCGACCGGATCACCGAGCTCACCCAGGACGCGGACGGGGTCGACGTGGCGTTCGCGGGCGGCGACCGGCGACGCTTCGACCTGGTGGTCGGGGCGGACGGGCTGCACTCGGCGCTGCGCGCGATGGTCTTCGGGCCGCGCGAGCGGTTCGTCCGCCACCTCGGGCTGGTGCTGGCCTTCTACAGCGTGCCCAACGAGTTCGGGCTGGACCGCTGGCTGATCGAGTACCAGCACCAGGAGTCGGGGCGCTCCGCCCTCCTGCGGCCCATCCAGGACGCCGCCCGAGCGATGGCCATGTTCTCCTTCCCCGCGGCCGACTTCGACGTCGACCACCGCGACGTCGCGGCTCAGAAGCGCCTGCTCCGTGAGCGGACGGCCGGCCTGGGCTGGTTGACCCCGCGCATCCTCGCGCACCTGGACGACACCCCGGACTTCTACCTCGACCAGGTCGCGCAGGTCGTGATGGACCGTTGGTCGAGCGGACGGGTGGGGCTGCTCGGAGACGCGGCGTTCAGCTCGTCGCCGATGTCCGGCGGGGGCACCGGGCTGGCCCTGGTCGGCGCGTACCTACTGGCCGGAGAACTGGCCGCCGCCGACTGGGACCCCGAGGCCGGGTTCGCCGGCTACGAGGCGCGGATGCGCCCGTTCGTCGAGGCCAACCAGGAGATCGGCCGGCTGCACGTGCACAGCCTCGCCCCCGGGGCGGACGCCGAGCCGAGCCCGGAGCCCGACATGGAGGCGTTCACCGCGCTGATCGACCGCGCGATCAACGGCGTCGAACTGCCCGACTACGCCGGGGTGCCGGACTCCGGGGCCTCGGAGTCCTCCGCGAGGCCGTAGGCCACCGCCTCGGGCGCGGTGAGCCTCGGACTGCCGTACCGGCGTCCGGAACACGGATCCGTCCTATCCGGACGGACTCTGTCCCGGCCTCGGCTACCGCTCGCCCCAGGGGCACAAGTGGACCCTGGACATCTCGTTCGGTGACAAGCCGGAGCGCCGGCCGGACCCCACGCGGGTGGCTGGCGAGTAGGCGGGAATCGGTCTGGTCCGCCGCCGCTCGCGGCCGTATGCTTCGGGAAGTTGAAATGCGAACGTTCTCCTTCACGGCGATCTCACAGCACCGGGGGAACGGCTTTCGCCATGGCGCGTTCGATCGCCCAGCGTGCGCCAGATCGACCACGGCGGCCGCCAATTCGCGGGATGACGTAACGGGCTACCTACACATCACCGGTCGGATGACTGATGCTCATTCCCGGCCCGGATGGGTACGTTCTCGACAACCCCCGCAAACCCCGTAGGAGCGTGCGCCGATGCGCGACGGAGTGAGAGCGGCAGACGCCGTGCGAACCTGCGTCGACACCCCGAAAGGAAGGCGCCCATGGCGACGCCGATGCAGGTGTACCCGACCTACACCACCTTCGCCACCGACCGCGGCAGACTGTGGCGGGCCACGCCGCACGGCCAGCGAGCCGTCGTGATGCGCACCGGCACCACGCCTGTTCGCGGCGCAGGCCGGCCCGCGCTGTCGCGTGGCCGCTACCGCCACGTCATCGCGCTCGTCGTGCCCGCCGACGCCGTTTCCCTCGATATCGCCGTCGTTCGGCAGGTATTCGACCCGCGGGCCGTTGCCGAGTCCGATGTCGCCGGCCAGTACGAAGTACTGCTGTGCGGCGAGCAAAGCAACACCGACGGTGACGAGTTGGCTCCGCTGGAGACAATGGTGACGGCGGACACCGTCATCGTTCCGGGTGTCGAGAATCCGCTCGCGCCGCGCAGCACCGCACTCATCGACGCTTTGCGCGGCGCCTATGCCACCGGCGCTCGGATGGTCGGCTTCGGCAGCGGGGTATTCCTGCTCGGCTATGCCGGTGTGCTCGACGGCCGGCGCGCAACCACGCATTGGAAGTATGCCCGCGAATTCCGCGACCGCTTCCCTTCCGTTCGTGTGGACACCGAGATCTCGTACGTCGACGACGACCGGGTGCACACCGGCGGCGGCGTGCTGTCCGGCGTCGACCTGGCGCTGCACCTGCTGGCCATGGATGTGGGCCAAGCCCGCGCCGAAGCCGTGGGCCGGGCCGTGATCGCGGCGCCGTGGCGGGGCGACGCCCGTGCACGGCGGGACGACCGGGAGCCGATGGCGCCGGTGATGGCGTGGCTGCGCGAGCACCTGCACGAGCCGCTGTCGCTGGCCAAGGTCGCCGAGCAGTCGTACATCAGCGAGCGCAGCCTGGTGCGCAAGTTCCGCGCCGCCACCGGCACCACCATCTTCGACTGGGTCAACCGGGAGCGGATCGACCGGGCCAAGCTGCTGCTGGAGACCACCGACCACCCGGTCGCGGAGATCGCCGCCATGGTCGGCTTCGGCTCGCCGGAGACGCTGCGCCGCAACTTCCAGCGGCACGTCGGCACCACCGCCCGCAGCTACCGGCACAAGTTCCGGCACGCCGCCGCCCGCGCCGAGCGGGACTGATGCCCGGGGCTGCGCCGATACCCTGCCGGCGCAGCACCCGGTGGCTAGTCTCGCCGCCGTGACCGATCCCTGTTACGAGGTGCGGCCCATCGGCTGGATCAGTTCCGTGCTGACCGACCGCTCCGCCGCCCCGCGCCAGCCCGAGGAGAACGCGCCGGCCGCGCGGGTCGTGTTCCATCCCGCGGCGCTGCCCGCGGCCGCCGATCTCCGCGTCGGCGACGACGTCGTCCTGCTCACCTGGCTGCACCAGAGCCGGCGCGATGTGCTCTCCGTCCATCCGCGCGGCGACACCTCCCGCCCGCAGCAGGGCGTCTTCTCCACGCGCTCCCCCGACCGCCCCAATCCCATCGGGCTGCACACCGTCACCATCACCGAGGTCTCGGCCGACGGCATCACCGTGCGGCATCTCGAGGCGATCGACGGCACGCCCGTGCTGGACATCAAGCCGGTGCGCTGACTGCGACGAGCGTCACCTACCGATCCGGTCGGTTTACCTACCGAATTGGTAGGTAGGCGGCGTACGGTCGGGGACATGGCACGTCAGTTCCGACAGCAGGTGGACCAGGGCATCCTGGATCGCGCCGCGGCGCTGTTCGCGCAGCACGGCTTCGCGCACACGTCGCTGCAGTCGCTGGCAGATGCGGTCGGGCTGTCCAAAGCCGGGCTGCTGCACCACTTCCCGAGCAAGGACGCCCTCTACGCGGCGGCCATCGAGGAGGGGCGGACGCACGCGCGCCGGGCGCTGGAGCAGGTCGGGGGCCTGCCGCCGGGGCCGGCGCGGGACCGCCGGGCCATCGAGGTGATGACCGACATCGCGTTGGACCGGCCCGGCCTGGTCGCCCTGCTGCTGCGGCCGCTGACCACGATGGAGGCGGACGTCCTGGCCGAGGGCGACGTCTTCGCCTTCGAGGCGTTCGCCGTGGACCCCGAGGCCGGCGATCCGGACCGACTGATCCGCGTGACCGGCGCCCTCGGCGCGCTCGCGGTGCTTTGCCTTGCCGCCCACCAGATCGGCGACCGGACGCTGTGGCGGGCCCAGATCATCGCAACCTGTTTCGACGCACTCGGCCACGAGCGGAAGGCCTGATCACCGTGGCACGTCTCCTCCAGCGACTCGGCGCGCTCGCGCACCGGCGCCGTCTCGTCTTCGTCCTGCTCTGGCTGGTGATCCTGGCTGCCGCCGGTGCCGGGGCGGTGACATCAGGCGGCCACACCACCACCGCGATCTCCATTCCGGGCCAGGAATCCACCAATGCCCAGGACCGGATCCAAACCGAGTTCGACTCGGGTGGCGCGACGGCACAGGTGGTCGTCAAGGCCCCGGCCGGTCAGCAGCTCACGACGCCGGCCAACGCCAAGACCCTCGGCGACCTGGTGACCAAGCTGTCGGGGCTGCCCGGCGTGCGGTCCGCGTCCAACCCGCTGAACCCGCAGGCTCCGGGGATCGACGCCAAGCAGACCACCGCCTACAGCACGGTGACCTACAAGGCCGGCGTCGGCGACGTCACCGCGGACGAGCAGCACGCGCTGCTCGACACGGTGAATGCCGCCCGCACCAACGGTTTCACGGTGGAAGTCACCGGCCAGGCGATCACCGACCCGACCGACATCGGCGGCGCCGGCGAGGCGGTGGGCGTGATCGCCGCACTGGTCATCCTGGCCCTGACGTACGGATCGCTGGTCGCCGCCGGGATGAACCTGCTAACGGCCGCCGTCGGCGTCGGGATCGGCGCGCTCGGCGTCACCATCGCCACCGGCTTCCTGCAGCTGCAGTCGACCACCCCGATCCTGGCGACGATGCTCGGCCTCGCCGTGGGCATCGACTACGCCTTGTTCATCATCAGCCGGTTCCGACAGGAACTGCGTGGCGGCGCGGAGGTCGGCCCGGCCATCGCCACGGCGGTCGGCACGGCCGGCACCGCGGTCGTCACCGCCGGTTCGACGGTCGTCATCGCACTCGCCTGCCTGGCCGTGGCCGGAATCCCGTTCCTGACCCAGATGGGGATCGCGGCGGCGCTGACCATCGCCGTCGCGGTGCTGGTCGCGATCACGCTCGTGCCGGCCGTGCTCAGCTACCTGGGTCGCCGCGCGCTGCCCCGCAAACCACGCCGCGACAAGGGTTTCCAGCTCGGCTGGATCGCGTCGGTGCTCCGGCGGCCGGTGGCCGCGCTGCTGCTCGCCGTGGTCGGGCTCGGCGTGCTCGCCATCCCCGCCGCGTCGATGCGGACCACCCTGGTGCCCGCCGCGGCGCAGGGATCCACCCAGGCCAAGGCGACCCAGCTGCTGTCCGACGCGTTCGGCGCCGGATTCAACGGTCCGCTGATCGTGCTGTTCGAGGGCGACAACGCCGCTGCCACGGCCCACAAGGCGACTGCGACCGTGCAGAAGCTGGACGACGTCGCCGTCGTCGCACCGGCGATCCCGGACAAGGCCGGCACCGCCGCCCTGCTCACCGTGATCCCCAAGTCCGGGCCCACCAGCGCGGACACGGAGCGGCTGGTCGGCGACCTGCGCAACCACCTCGCCGGCTTCGGCGGCGCCACCGTGTCGGTCACCGGCGCCACCGCCGTCAGCGTCGACGTCGCGGCCTCGCTGGACCACGCGCTGCCGATCTACCTGCTGCTCGTGGTCGGCCTCGCGCTCATCCTGCTGGTGCTGGTGTTCCGGTCGCTGCTCGTGCCGCTGGTCGGCGTGGTCGGCTTCCTGCTCACCATCGGGGCCTCGCTCGGCGCGACCGTCGCGGTGTTCCAGTGGGGCTGGCTCGCCGATGCCGTCAACCTGGACAGCGCCGGGCCGCTGATCAGCCTCACGCCGATCATCGTCACCGGGATCCTGTTCGGACTGGCCATGGACTACCAGGTGTTCCTGGTGTCCCGCATGCACGAGGCCCACCACGGCGGCGTGTCCGCCCGCGAGGCCATCACCACCGGCTTCCGGCAGGCCGCCCCGGTGGTCGTCGCGGCCGCCCTGATCATGTTCTCGGTGTTCGCCGGCTTCGTGCCCGCCGGCGAGGCCACCGTCAAGTCCATCGCGTTCGCGCTGGCCATCGGCATCCTGTTCGACGCGTTCGTCGTGCGCATGGTGCTCGTGCCGGCGGCGCTGGCCCTGCTGGGCAGGGTCGCATGGTGGCTGCCGGCTTGGCTGCGCTGGCTGCCCAGCCTCGACCTGGAGGGCGCTCGGCTCACCGCCGTCTCACCGGAAGAACGCGAGAAGGTCGACGCCTGACTACCGCTTGCGGCCGACCCCGACGAAGGCGCCGCTGCGGTCCGGGTGCTCGCCGACGTCCTCCGGCGACTCCGGGTGCCACAGCGGCGTGAACACGATGCCCGGCTCCACCAGGTCGAAGCCGGTGAACATGGCGGCGATGTCGTCCCGGCCACGGGCGATGATCGGGTTCTGCGACTGGGCGTAGAGGCGGATGATCTGGTCCACTTGGTCGCTGCCGACGTCGTGGGTCAGGTGCGACAGCGCGAAGTAGCTGCCGGCGGGCAGGGCACGGTGGTATTCCGCCAGCACCGCGTAGGGGTCGACGTCCGCCGGCAGGAAGTGCAGCACCGCCACGGCGAGCAGCCCGATGGGCCGGCTGAAGTCCAGCAGCCCGCGGGTCTTCTCGTGGCCGAGGACCGTCGCGTAGTCCTGCAGGTCCGCCTCGATCGCCACCGCGTTCGGGTTGTCCTCCAGCAGCAGGTCCGCGTGCGCCACCGCCACCGGCTCGTTGTCGACGTACACGACACGCGCGTCCGGATTCGTGTTCTGGGCGATCTCGTGCACGTTGCCCGCCGTCGGGATGCCCGAGCCGAGATCCAGGAACTGGTCCACGCCCCGTGACAGCATGAACCGCACTGCCCGCCGCAGGTAGGCGCGGTTGAGGAAGGCGAATTCGGGCACACCGGGCGCGGCCTTCTCGATCTGCCGGCCGAGCGCGCGGTCGACCTCGAAGTTGTAGCTGCCGCCCAGGAAGTAGTCGTACAGCCGCGCGGCGCTGGCCTTTTCGATGTCGACGTCCTTGGGGGCCCAGTCCGGTCGCTCCACCCGTTGCCACCTCTTCCTCGAAGTCGCCGACCAGCCTAGTGATCACCGTGGGTGCGCCGACATACCCCGGAACGGGTGACAGATCGGCGATCGTGTATCTGCCGCG
Source organism: Kutzneria kofuensis (assembly GCF_014203355.1). Classification (NCBI taxonomy): domain Bacteria; kingdom Bacillati; phylum Actinomycetota; class Actinomycetes; order Pseudonocardiales; family Pseudonocardiaceae; genus Kutzneria; species Kutzneria kofuensis. Next base: position 174,315 of record NZ_JACHIR010000003.1, on the reverse strand, counting down.
CGACTCCCCGTCGATCGGGGTGACGATCGACGATACTGCCCACTGTGGACGCTCGGCAGCTGGAGTACTTCCTGGCGGTGGTGGACCACGGCGGCATGGGCCGGGCCGCGGCGGCACTCCATGTCGCGCAACCGTCGCTATCGCAGGCGCTGAGGACGTTGGAGCGGGACCTGGGACAGCCGCTGTTCCACCGGATCGGCCGAAGGCTGGTGCTCAACGACGCGGGGCTGGCTGTCGGACGCCTGGGCGGGGTTGGCGGAGCGGAGCGGCGCGCGGGTGCACGACCTGGAACCGGCGGCCCATCTGCACATCTCCCTCGCCACCCGGCCGGACGCGCTGAGCCCGGCGGCCGCGGCCTTCATGGCGAGCGTGTCATAGGCAACGCCTATCAGGCGGGCTGGAATCCGGTCTTGGACCGCACCTCCGAACCGGTGTTGTGATCGAGGCATGGTCACCCATCGGATCGCGCTCATCCCCGGCGACGGCATCGGCCAGGAGGTCACGCCCGCGGCCCGGCACGTGCTGGACACGGTCGGCGCCCGGCACGGCGTCCACTTCACGTACGACGAGTTCGACTGGTCCTGCGCCCGCTACCACGAGACCGGCGCGATGATGCCGGCCGACGGTCTGGAGCAGATCCGCCAGCACGACGCCATCTTCCTCGGCGCGGTCGGCGACCCGTCGGTGCCGGACCACGTCTCGCTGTGGGGACTGCTGATCCCGATCCGCCGCGGCTTCCGGCAGTACGTGAACCTGCGGCCGGTCAAGGTGTTCGAGGGCCTGCCGAGCCCGGTGCGGACGGCGCTGCCGGGCCAGGTCGACCTGGTGGTGGTGCGCGAGAACGTCGAGGGCGAGTACGGCGAGGTCGGCGGCCGGCTGCACCGGGGCTTCCCGGAGGAGATGGCCGTGCAGGAGGCGGTGTTCACCCGCGCCGGCGTGACCCGGATCGCCGAGTACGCGTTCACGCTGGCCGACAACCGCCGCGGCGTGCTGACGTCGGCGACGAAGTCGAACGGGATCGTGCACACGATGCCGTTCTGGGACGAGATCGTGGCCGAGGTCGCCACCAGCCATCCGGACGTGACGTGGCGGGCCGAGCACATCGACGCGCTGGCGGCGAAGCTGGTGCTCGACCCGACCCGGTTCGACGTGATCGTCGGCTCCAACCTGTTCGGCGACATCCTCAGCGACCTCACGGCGGCGGTCGCCGGCGGCATCGGCATCGCGCCGGCCGCGAACCTCAACCCGGAGCGGGAGTTCCCGTCGATGTTCGAGCCGGTGCACGGTTCCGCGCCGGACATCGCCGGCCGCGGCATCGCGAACCCGCTGGGGGCCATCTGGACCGCCGCGCTGCTGCTCGACCACCTCGGTCACGCCGAGGCGGCGGCCGAGGTGGAGCACGCCATCGCGGCATGCCTGGCGAAGTCGCCGGTGCGCACGCCGGATCTCGGCGGCACCGCGAACACCGTGGAGTTCACCAAGGCCGTGCTGGAGTTCGCGTGAGCGTGCCGCTGCCGGAAAGCTTTGCCTACCACGACATCCACACCGGCGAGGTGCGCATCCACTGCGCCGTCGCGGGTGACGGTCCGCCGCTGCTCCTGCTGCACGGCTATCCGCAGACGCACCTGATCTGGCACCGCGTCGCCCCTCAGCTGGCCGACGACTACACGGTTGTGCTGGCTGATCTGCGCGGTTACGGCGACAGCGACAAGCCCGCACCGTCGCAAGGCGATGCGGAGTACACCAAGCGGGCCATGGCCGCCGACCAGGTTTCGCTGATGCGGCACTTCGGTTTCGACCGGTTCGGCGTCGTCGGGCACGACCGCGGCGGGCGGGTCGCGCACCGGTGGCCCTGGACTCACCGGAGGCCGTGGAGCGCCTGGCCGTGCTGGACATCGTGCCGACGCGGCACGCCTTCGAGCGCGCCGACAAAACGTTCGGTTTGGGGTACTTCCACTGGTTCTTCCTGGCCGCCGGCAACGGGATCCCGGAGCGCCTGCTCGGCGCCGAGCCGGAGTTCTGGATCCGGTCGCGGATGAACTCCCGCCACCACGGCGGCGCGCCGTTCGACCCGGCCGCCGTCGACGAGTACGTGCGCTGTTTCTCCGACCCGGCCGCGATCGCCGCCTCCTGCTCCGACTACCGGGCCGCCGCAGGCCTGGATCTCGTGCACGACAACGCCGACGCCGACCGCCGGATCGAGTGCCCGCTGCTGGTGCTCTGGGGTGAGCACGGCTTCGTCGGCCGCACCTACGACGTTCTCGATGTCTGGCGCGGGTATGCCGCCGACGTGACCGGGGAGGCGCTGCCCAGCGACCACTACCTGCCGGAGGAACAGCCCGATCTTGTCGCCGGGGCCGTCCGTGACTTCTTCCGGCCGACGTGATCCCCCCGCTCGGGGGTGACAGGGGGACCACGCGGCACCGGGTAGGGCCTTTGGGAATCCCGGCTACGGGGCTATTCGCGAGGGTGCCGCTGATCGTTAGCCTTTCGGGCAGAACAACTGCCCAGCGGCACGTTTCGGCCGCTCAGCGGCACGTCCGCAGCGGTCAGCGGTCGATTTCCGGCGTAATCGCCGGCCCAGCGTCGGCCCGCGAACCGGGCCGGGCCGGCACTGTTCGGCGTGTGACAGGGTGGGGGCCATGAGCGACTGGATCACCACTCCGATCACCGCCGAGCTGGTGCGCGGGGCGCTGGAGCTGGAGCGGACCGAGCGGGGCGTGCTGCCGCACCGGCTGCCGGCCCGGGCGAGGGTGCAGATCCCGGACGGCCAGCTGGCGCTGGCGGAGGCGCAGCCGTCGGGGGTGCGGCTGGTGTTCCGCACCGAGGCCACGGCCGTGGAGCTGGACGCGTTGCGGACGAAGAACTTCTACGTCGACGGGCCGGAGCGGCCCGACGGCGTGTACGACCTGCTGGTCGACGGCCGCCTGCACGGCCAGGCCGGTGTCACCGGCGGCAACATGCTGCGGATCACCATGGCCACCGGCGCCGCCGAGACCGTCCCCGGCCCGGTCGGCACGGTCCGGTTCGACCTGCCGACCGGGTCGAAGGAGGTGGCGATCTGGCTGCCGTACAACGAGATCACCGAGCTCGTCGCCCTGCGCACCGACGCCCCGATCGAGCCGGTCGTGACGGATCGCCGGGTGTGGCTGCACCACGGCAGCTCGATCAGCCACGGCTCGAACGCGGCCAGCCCCAGCGCCACCTGGCCGGCGCTGGCGGCGGCGACGGCCGGCGTCGAGCTCATCAATCTCGGCTTCGGCGGCAGCGCCCTGCTCGATCCCTTCACCGCCAGGGCGATCCGGGACACCGCCGCCGACGTGATCAGCCTCAAGCTCGGCATCAACCTCGTGAACCACGACCTGATGCGGCTGCGCGCCTTCGGCCCGGCGGTGCACGGCTTCCTCGACACCATCCGCGAAGGCCACCCGAACACGCCGCTGCTGGTCATCTCGCCGATCCACTGCCCCATCCACGAGCACACTCCCGGCCCGGCCATGCCCTTCCGCGACGGCGACACCCTGCGGTTCCAGGCCACCGGCGAACCGGCACCCGGCAAGCTCACCCTGACCGTCATTCGCGACGAGCTCTCCCGCATCGTCAAGCAGCGCGCCGCCGACGACCCCGACCTGCACTACCTCGACGGCCTGGAGCTCTACGGCGAGGGTGATCCCGCGCTGCCCGACAACCTCCACCCCGACGCCGAGACGCATCGCCTCATCGGCTCTCGCTTCGCGCCGCTGGCTTTCGGCCCGGACGGTCCGCTAGCCGGCGATCAGCGCAGGTGATCCGCCAGCATCGACGTGACGCGGGCGAAGGCGTCATCGGCGGCGTCGGGGCGGTAGGTGTCGCGTTCGTGGCAGAAGAAGCCGTGCGGGGTGTCGGGGTAGACGACGAGGTCGTGGTCGACGCCGTCAGCGTCGAGGCGGGAGGCGATCTCGTCGAGTTGGGCACGGGTGAAGAGGTGGTCGCCGTCGCCGACGAGCAGGAGCAGGCGGGTGCCGTGCTCGGCGATGCCGGCCGTGAGCTCCAGCGTGGGCGTGGGGCGGCCGAGGGGGATGGTGTCGTCGGTGAGCCAGCCGGGATAGAACGCGGCGACGGCGGCGAACGGGAAGCGGGTCGCGGAGTAGTAGGCGATGTGGCCGCCGACGCTGAGGCCGACCATGGCGTGCGGGCCGGGAAGCTGGTCGAGCAGGGCCTGAATGTCACGGTCGACGCCGTCACGGGTGACCTGCGACAGCAGTTCGAGGCCGCGGGAGCGGCCTTCGGCGGTGGCGGGCAGACAGATGCGGCGGCCGGAGCGGTGGTAGAAGTCCGGCACGACGGCGGTGTAGCCGAGGGCGGCGATGCGGTCGGCGACGGCCCGCACGTAGTCGGTCACGCCGAACATCTCGAAGCCCACCAGTACGGTCGCGTGCGGACCGGGCGCGGCGGGGCGGGCGAGATAGGCGGACATGGGCTCGGCCTCGCCGGCGACGGGCACGTCGAGCCAGCGGTTTTCGATCTTCACGCGGTGACGCTATCCGGAGGCTAGGCTGCGAGCCAGCTGCTGTTCTTAGTGGTAAGACGGGTACCAGGATGAGTGAGCTGGCCGATTTGCTGCGCACCCGCCGGGAGGCGCTCCAGCCGGCGGACGTGGGTCTGCCGCCGCACGGCCGGCGCCGCACGCCGGGCCTGCGGCGCGAGGAAGTGGCGCAACTGGCCGGGATCTCGACGACGTACTACACGTTCCTGGAGCAGGGTCGGGACGTCAGCCCGTCACGGCAGATCCTCGACGCCCTCGCCCGGGCGCTGCGGCTCACGCCGGCGGAACACGACCACATGCGGGCCCTGGTGCACGGCGCGCGAGAAGCCCGGCCGCCGGAAGTGCTCGTGCCGGGAGTGGCAGACCTGGTGGACCGTCTCGACCCGCATCCGGCGTACGTCAGCGGTCGCCACTGGGATGTGTTGCACGCCAACAAGTCGGCGCGTGCACTGTGGACGGACTGGCCGGCGCTGCCGCCGGCGGAGCGCAACATCCTGTGGTGGACCTTTGCCGACCCCCGGGCGCGGACCGTGCTCGTGGAGTGGGAGGCGGAGGCGCGGGCGCAGCTGGCACGGTTCCGCGCGGCCGCCGCGCGGCATCCGGAGGATCCGGCGTACGAGGCGTTGCTCGAACGGCTTCGCTTGTGCAGCAAGGAGGTTCGGGACTGGTGGCGGCGCCACGACGTCGCCCCGCTCACGTCCGGGCGGAAGATCCTGCACCACCCGGAGCTGGGCCGGCTCGATCTCGGGCTGCTGGTGCTGCAGGTCGCCGACGACCCGGAGCAGAAGCTCGTCACGTTCCGGGCCGAGCCGGCGGACGCCGCCCGGATCAGCGCTGTCCTGGCGCGGGGCGAACTCCTCGACACCGACGCCGCACGACGGGCCCCTACGTCACTCGAACGGCTGATCAAATGATCTTGTCCGGCGCGCCTCCGTGAGCGTTCACGGTCGTGCGCTGCACTGCGTTCATGAACATGTCGCCACTGACCCGCACGCTCGCCGCACTGACGGTGGGCTTTGCGGCACTCGCCGTCACGCCCGTCGCCGCCTCCGCCGCTCCCGTGGCCGTGCAGGCGCCGGCCAAGCACAAGATGAAGGTCCAGGCCCAGCCGGCCAAGGGCCACGTCAAGAAGCACGAGCAGACCCAGATCAAGGGTCGCATCGACGACTCGGCGCGGTCCGCGACCACCGACGTGGAGACGCTGATCGTGCAGGAGCTGCGGGCCGGTGTCTGGGTGAACGTGGCCACCGGGGGCTGCCGTCCGAACGGCGCCTTCTCCATCGACGTCAGCTTCGACGTCTCCGCCACCCTGTCGCTGCGGGTGTTCCACCCCGAGACCACGCTGTACGCCGCCGCCTACTCGGACGTGTTCGCGCTGGTCGTGCTCTGACCGTGTCGACCGAACGGCCGACGGGTGTCGCCGGATCGACGACACCCCGTCGGCCGTTCACCCTCTGTGACGATCGGGCCGGAAAGGTCACGCTGAGCATGTGACTCTCCTGTACGAACCGAACCCGGTCCTCGCGGTCCGCCTGCTGACCGTCATCCCGGACCTGCGCATCGCGACCACGCGGGAGGCGACCACCGCGGCGCTGACCAAGGCCCTCGAGTCGGTGGTGGTCATCGGCCCCGGCCTGCCGATGTCCAAGGCACTGGAGTACGCGGCCGAGGCGAGGCTGGCCCGACCGGGTGTCGGAATCGTGTTGCTGCGCAAGGTGATCGACGACGACGTGCTGGCGCGGGCAGTCCGCGGCGGCGTGCTGGTCGTCGTGGACGCCAACGACCGGACGGCGATCGTCGACGCATGCCGACGCGCCCATCCGTCCGAGGTCTCCTACCGTCCGGGGCAGATCACCGTCGTCCTGGGCTCGACCGGCGGCTGCGGCAAGACGACGATCGCGATCAACCTCGCCTCCGTGCTGGCGGCGACCGGCGCACAGGTGTGCCTGGTCGACCTGAGCCTCGACACCGGCGGCCTGGCCGGTGCGCTGGGGATCGACCCGGTGTCGCCGCTGGTGACGCCGTACGTGCCGGGCCTGGACTGCGCGCTCGCACAGGCGAAACCGGGCGAGCTGTTCTCCCCCACCTTCGTCGCCGAGCTGCTGGTGGCGCTGGAAGGCGAGTACGACCACGTCGTGGTGGACACGCCGACCCGGTTCACCGAGCAGGTGCTGACCGCCCTCGACGCCGCCCGCCACCACGTGGTCGTCGGCACGTCCGAGCGGCCGTCGCTGAAGGCGATGCGGCTGGCGCTGGACATGCTCGACCTGCTCACCTACGACCCGCGCGGCCGCCGCATCGTGCTGAACCGGGTGGATCCGGAGGTCCGTCTCGGCGCGCGCGAGGTCGACGCCCTCGTGCACAACCGTGTGGACGGTGAGCTACCGGCGACGCGGGCCGTGCCGGCGTCGATCAACCAGGGCGTGCCGCTGGCCACCGCCATCCCCGACCACCCGTTCGCCCGCGCCCTGCGCCGTTTCACCGAGACGTGCATCGACCACGTCTAGACGAGCATTCCCAGCAGCGCCCCGGCGATCAGGAAGGGACCGAACGGAAACGTCGCGTCCCGGCCTCGGCCGCGCGCGATCAGCACGACGGCCGCGATGCCGCCGAGCAGCACTCCCGCGAATGCGCCGACCAGCAACGCCGTCCACGACAGGTATCCGAGGGCCAGCCCGATGAGGCCGGCGAGTTTGACGTCACCGAAGCCCATGCTCGCCGGCTGCGCCGTCGCGAGCACCGTGAAGAACACGAGCAGCAGCGCACCGCCGATGCCGGCCCACGCCAGCGGCCAGAAGTCGTGCCGCCACAACGAAGACGCCGTCAGCAGAACCGCGATGACCGGATAGGACGGCAGCACGATCGCGTTGGGCAGCCGCCGAGCCGCCAGGTCGATCACCGCCAGCGCCACGCACACCGCGACGAAGTACAGGTAAGCCGGCAGCGAAGGCGCCTCGATCCGCAGCGCCGTCGCCGCGAACAGCAGGCCCGTCACCGGCACGATGACCGCTCGCGGACGGACCCTCACATCACGGTTCGGCAACGACCGGCCGATGAGCGGGCCGAGCGCAGCCCCCACGACCAGCCCGAACGCCCCGACGACCACCGCGAGCACGGCATCCCCCATGGCACCAGATGTAGCACAAGTCGCGCCGTCGCGATGACAACACCACCACGCACCACCTGACAGGACGGCACGCCATGGCGATCACAGTGGCAGTCATCGAGGAACACACGCTGACCCGCTACGGGCTCGCCCGGCTCATCGAGGAGCAGCCGGACATGGCGTTCGCCGGCGAGGCGTGCTCCGGCGCCGAGGCGCTCCGGCTCGTCGCCACGCAGCGGCCGACGGTCGTCACGCTGGCGGTCAGCCTGCCCGACATCGACGGCATGCGGTTGGCCCGTGGCCTGCGGGACCGCTACCCGGATCTGGGCATCGTCGTGCTGACCTCGCGCGACGAGGACGACGTGCTGTTCCGGGCGATGGAGACCGGCGCGTCCGCGTTCGTGCCGAAGACCGCGCCCACGGCCGAGGTGCTCGGCGCGGTGCGGCACGCCGCCGTGGCCGCTTCCTCTTTCACCGCAACGGGTCTGATCGGCGCGTTCGCCCGGCGGCAGGCACGGTCCATGCTCAGCCCGCGCGAGCGGGAGACGCTGCAGCTGCTGAGCCGCGGGCTGTCCGTGCCGGCGATCGCGGAGCTGATGCACGTCACGCAGTCGACGGCGAAGACCTACGTCACGCGCCTGTACGACAAGCTCGGCGCCAGCAACCGCGCCCAGGCGCTGATGACCGCCGTCCAGCACGGCCTCATCCGGACCATGGCGTCGTAGGGTGGCCCCGCGCGCCTCCCTCCCCACAGAGCGACCAGCGGCTACCCCCCGTAGCAACCGGCCTGATGCGCGCGGGGCCCTGCGCGGGTTCGCCCCCAGGGAACCCGCGCGGCGCCGGGAACTCCGCGTCACCGCGATGAACCCGGGCGTGACCCAACGCCGCTCACGCTACATTATAATTAACGGGAGTCACACAATCCGGTCCGAATCACCCGCTTGGCGCAACCAGCTGTCCCCACTGGCGCAGTTCCGGTTAACATCGGGGCGTTCCACGCAACAAGGGAGGGCTGCCGTGGACGCCAGCAGCGAGGGGGCTGCCCCGCCGGAGTTCGCGTTGGCACGCCGGCTCAATCACCTGTTCAACACCACCGTGAAGGCCGTCGACAAGCGTGGCCGGCCGGTGCGCTACTCCACGCCCGAGGTCGCCGCCGCGATCACCGAGGATCCTTCACATCCGATCTCCATCTCGCGGGTGACGCTGTGGAAGGTCCGTGAGGGCAAGGCGAACCCGACCATGGAGAAGGTCCGGGCCATCGCCAAGTTCTTCGACGACCACCGGCCCGAGGGCGCGCCGCGGGTGACCGCCGCCTGGCTGCTGGCCGAGGGCGACGACGAACCGCCGGCGAGCCCGCAGCCGCTGCCGGAACGGGCCGAGCAGGTGCGGGCCATCGCGATGCGGGCCGGGCGGATGAGCCCGGAGCGGCTGCGCATGCTGGTGGAGATGATCGAAGTGATCGACCCGGGCGGCGGCGAGGCGCTGTCGGGTACCGGGAGCTGAGGAGCCGATGCGATTCGCCCGCCGCGACAACGGAACCAGCGAGCGCGAGCTGCGCAAACGCTGCCGCGGGCTGCTGCGTGAGCTGGACGTGCAGCCGCCCCTGGACGTGCACGAGTTCTGCGCCCGGCTGGCCGTGGTGCGCGGCCGCCCGATCAAGCTGGTCCCCTACCCGCTGTGGGCGGACGGGCCGTTCGGGCTGTGGTTCAAGGGCCGCACCACCGACTTCATCGTCTACCAGGAGCACACCACCAAGCCGCACCAGCGGCACATCATCCTGCACGAGGTCGGCCACATCCTCGCCGACCACCCGTCCGACGAGGGCGCGGACCACCTGTGCGACATGCTGGCCGGCCCCGGCGGCGAGATGCCGGAGCCGCCGGACGCGCTGCGCTGCCGCACCGCCTACGAGGAGCGGGAGGAGCGCGAGGCCGAGACGGTGGCCACGATCATCCTGGAGTGGGCGTCGATCCTGGACGCCATGCGGCTGCCACAGAGTTCCGACGCGGCCGAAGGTGTCGACGCCGCGCTGAGCGACCGGCTGGGGTGGCTGTGAACCTGAACATGACGGTGCAGGTGCTGGCCGCCGTCGGCATCGGCGTCTGGAAGGCGTCCCAGCTGGCCCGGACCCCGAAGCGGATCTCGCTGTGGTGGGTCGTCGCCTGTTTCGCGCTGTCGGCGGCGGCGTTCGCCGTGACGCCGCATGCCGGCGTGGGCGTCGAGGGCGGCGTGTCCGGCGCGGGCCCGATCTGGCTGATGTGGCTGGGCGAGGCCCTGCTGCTGACGATGCTGTACTCGCTGATCTGTGTGTTCGTCTTCTCGGCCGGGCAAGGGAAACGGGCCTGGCAGCAGGCCGCGCGTGAGGCCGTCCGGCTCGTGTTCACGTTGGCGGTGCTGGGAACGCTCGCCGCGACTGTGCCGCAGCACCTGTCGCCGGCCGAGTACCCGCGGGCCACCCTGGACGCGTTTCGCTTTGTCGCCAACGTCTACACGGTGTACGGCGTCATCACGTGCATCGTGTGGATGCACCGCCACGCGAAGATCACCCAGCGCTGGCTGGCACGGGGGCTGACGACCGCGTCGGCCGGGCTGTCGGTGATCGGCGTCGGGTCGGTGCTGATCGCCGTCTCGATGGTGATCCGCCTGGCCGATCCGGAGACGGCGATCGCGCTGGAGCTGCCGACTCCCGTTGTGCTGATGGCCAATCTGGTGGTTCTGGTCGGCTTCATCATCCCCGGGGCCCGCGTGCGCTGGGTGGCGGCCCGGGTCTGGTGGCGACACCTGCGCGACTACCACCAGCTTCGTCCACTATGGACCATGTTGCACGAGGCGTTCCCCGAGGACGCGCTCAGCCGCGCCCCGGCGAGCCCCTGGCGGGACACCCTCAGCCTGCGCGCCATCAACCGCCGCTTCTACCGCCGTGTCATCGAATGCCGTGACGGCCTCGTGCGGGCCAGCGGCCGCCTGCCCGGCGACTGCCCGGCCGAACCGGCCGCCGTCGCCGCGTGGCTGCGCAGCGCCCTTGGCGAGCCTCGCGAAGTCCAAGTGGTTGCGGCGCAACCGGTCGCGGTGCCGGCCGATGGTGGCCTCGAAGCCGATGTGCGTGAACTCGTCGCACTGTCCCAGGAACTGCGCGTATGAGCCGGGTGCTGGTCGTCGGCGGCGGGATTTCCGGCCTGACGACAGCGATCGCGCTGCGCCATGCCGGCATGAACGCCGCCGTGTACGAGGCGCACCCGACCGGCGCCGACGGCAGGGGCGCATTCCTGACGATCATGGCCAACGGCCTGGACGCGCTGCGCGCGATCGACGCCGAGCACCTGGTGCTCGACCGGTCGTTCGCCTCCAAGGAGGTGCGCATGCTCAACGGCCACGACCGCCGGCTCGGCGTGCTCACCATCCCCAGTCCCGATCCGGAGCACGGCCCGCGCACGATGCGCCGCGCCGACCTGTACCGGGTGCTCGTCGAGGAGGCGCGGCGGCGCGGGGTCGAGATCGTGCACGGCAAGCGGCTGGTCGGCGTCCGCCATCACGGCAGCGTGACGGCGTTCTTCGGCGACGGCACCCGCACCGGCGGCGATCTGCTGATCGGCGCGGACGGCGTGCACTCGACGACCCGTACCCTGATCGACCCGAACGCCCCGCAACCCGCCTACACCGGCTGGAACATCGCGATGGGCGCGGCCCGGGACGTGCTGCCGGCCAGCCACCGGGATTGCTACTACATGTACTTCGGCCGCCGCGCCACGTGCGGGCACATCACCGCGCCGGACGGCGAGACGTGGTGGTTCGCCAATGTTCCCTGTGGCGAACAGGAATTGGCCGGCGTCTCCCCCGCCGTGCTGCGACAACGGCTCGGCGATCTGTTCGCCGGCGACCGGATCGGCACCGTACAGGCGATCCGGGCGACGGCCGACGAGCAACTCACCGCGACCGCGTGCTACCAACTGCCTTCCCTGCCGACCTGGTCCCGCGCCGGCATGACTCTGGTCGGCGACGCGCTGCACGTCGCCTCACCGTCGACCACACAGGGTGCGTCCATGGCCATCGAGGACGCCGTCACGCTGGCCAAGTGCCTGCGCGACGATCCGGACACCACTGCCGCCCTGCTCGCCTACGAGCGGCTCCGGCGGGAACGGGTGGAACGCGTTGTGCGCACCGGGTTCCGCAAGCTCGGGCCGCGCGTCCCCGGGCCGTTGCGACGGCTGCTGCGGGATCGGGCCGTCGCCCGCCGCGCGCGCAACCCCGACGTCGACTGGCTGCACCTGCACCACATCGACTGGGACAGCGACCGCACTACCGCCGGCTGAGGCAGGCCAGCGGCAGCAGGTCGTCCTCGGTCACCGTGGCCAGATCGATCGGGGGGAAGCAGACCGGCAGTGACCGGTCGATGCCGAAGATCTCCGCCACCTCCGGGTCGAGCAGGTCGGCGGTGGCCCGCACCAGGTCCTCCATCGGCACGCCCTTGACGCACAGCGTCCGGTTCTCCCGGAACACCTCCAGCGCCTCCGGCGTGACGGTCAGCTCCTCGGCCACGATGTGGTCGTACTGTGTGGACAGTTCGGCGAAAGTGACGGGGAGAGCACGGGTTGTGCCGAACACGTGACCGACCGTGCGCACCGCGTCCGCGCAGTAGGCGTCCCGATCGGACTCATCGAGCGGGCCGATCAGCCTCTCCTGGGCGGCAAGCAGATGACGGATCAGCACGGTGTACACCCGGGTGGTCAGCTCCGGGTCGTTCGCCGTCCACTCGCGACCGTCCGCATCGATCCCACGCAACCGGTCGTGCGCCTCCCAGGCGCCCTTGCGCTGGGCCTCAACCTGTTCGGTGTCACCGAAGATGGCGATCAGCATGCCCCGCGTGAGTTGGCGGAACTCGTTGAAGTTGGGCCGACGGGCCATCGCCATCGAAATGGACTGTCTCATGTGGTCCACCAGGACCAGCGTGGTGTACGCCGACCAGCCGCCGAGCACCATCGGCAGCCAGGGCGCGCAGTAGCGGCGCAGGACCGAGTCGTCGCTGACGAGGCCGCCGTCGGTCCGGGTACGCGGCGTGTCGAACCCGTCACGCAGCGGACGCAGGGACTCACACGTAACGGCGGCAACAGGCAGGTTGACCGGCGACAACGTTGCGCTCCTTCTTGTGGATTCCAACCAGCGCAGGGAGCCGGCACGACGACGACACTCCCGGACACCCCTGTCCGAAAGCCGCCCCCAGTTGCCCGATCTGTCGCGAGCCGGCGGGGAGACCGTACCTTCGCCACCCGCGCTCCGTCGAGGGATTCCCAGGGAACTCTGCGGGAGCGTTCCCGGACATACGCCCAGGTAAACGCCGCCCTGTAACGACCACGCTCGGTCGGCAGACATCAGCGTGCAGTGACCGTCGCGACGAAGGGGCGTCCGCCGTGAAGATCGATCTGTTCAACGAGATCCAGAATCCCCGGCCGTGGCCGCCGGGCCACGAGCAGCACCGCTTCCGGCGGGCCATCGAGCAGGCGAAGCTGGCCGACGAGCTGGGCTACGGCTGCTGGTGGCAGGTCGAGCACCACGGGGCCGGCGAGTTCAGCCTGTCCTCGGCGCCGGAACTGGTGCTGGCCGCGATCGCCCAGCACACCAACCGGATCCGGATCGGCCACTCCGCTGTGCTGGCGCCCGGCCGGTTCAACCACCCGATCCGGGTGGCGGAGCGGGCGGCGACGCTGGACCACCTCAGCGGCGGCCGCGTCGAACTGGGCCTGACCCGCTCCACCATCCCGGAGTGGCGGCTGTTCGGCATCGAGCCGGCGCAGGCCCGGGCGCAGACGCAGGAGGCGTTCGAGATGGTCCCCAAGATGTGGACCACCGACGATTTCTCCTACCACAGCGAGAACTACCGGATCGAGAACGTCTCGATCGGACCGAAGCCGCTGCAGCGGCCGCACCCGCCGCTGTGGCAGGCGGCGGCCAGCCCCACGTCGTTCGAGGACGCCGGCCGGCGCGGCGTCGGCGTGCTGGGCACGACCATGTGGGAGTCGCTGGAACGGGTCGGCCGAATGATCAAGCTGTACCGGGCGGCGGCCGAGGCCTGCACCGAGCCGGTGGGCTCGTTCGTGAACAATCAGGTCGGCTACTTCACGTTCGTGCACTGCGCGGAGACCGACGAGCAGGCGATGCGCAACGGCGCCGCCGCGGCCGCCGCCTGGTACACCGTGACGGCGCTGCGCTTCTTCGAGGCGGCAACCGAGTTCGCCGCCACCATGCAGCGCCACCAGGAGCTGCTGGACTCCCCCGACGGCGGCGGGCTCACCGGCGACTTCCTGCGCGGCGAGATCGACAACGCCCCGACCGACGCCCAGCTGCTGATCGGCCGGGTGCTGCAGGGCGAGGACGTGCCGGAGGAGGAGCTGTTCACGGTGCTCAGCGCGCAGCAGTCGCTGATCGTCGGCAGCCCCGAGACGTGCCGGGAGAAGCTGAGCACCTACGCCGACCTGGGCATCGACCGGCTGATGTGCCTGCACCAGATCGGCAGCATCCCCGACGAGGCGGTGGACACCAGCATCCGGCTGATCGGCGAGCTGATCCCGGAGTTCGATCGTTAGCAACCGGGGTCCGGCGGTGTTCTAGGGTGACGGTCATGGAACGACCCGCCTGGGCGCCGCCGGACGTGGACATCGACCAGCCCAGCATCAGCCGCATCTGGGACTGGTTCCTGGACGGCTCGCACAACTTCGCGGTGGACCGCGAGGTGGCCAAGCAGATGCTGCGGCTGATGCCGGAGGGGCCGCGGATGGCGCAGGCCAGCCGGGCGTTCCTGCGCCGCGCGGTGCGGATGTGCGCCGCGTCGGGCGTGACCCAGTTCCTGGACATCGGCTCCGGCATCCCGACCGTCGGCAACGTGCACGAGATCGCCCGCGCCGCCGACCCGCAGTCGCGGGTGGTGTACGTGGACACCGATCCGGTCGCCGTCAGCCACACGCGGCAGATGCTGGGCGACGACCCGACGACCACCGTGCTGCGGGGCGACCTGCGCGACCCGGTGGAGATCCTGGACAGCCCGGAGCTGCGCGGCACCCTGGACCTCGACCGGCCGGTAGCGGTCATGCTGATCATGATCCTGCACTTCATCCGGGACGAGGACGATCCGGTCGGGATCCTGGCGAGGTTCCGGGAGGCGCTGCCGCCCGGCAGCATGCTGGCGATCGCCCACGGCAGCCCCAACACGGAGAACATGCCGGACGAGCACCTGCACGGGGCGCGCGAGATGTACGAGAAGTCCGTCGCCCAGGTGCGGCTGCGCACCCGGCGGGAGGTTCAGGCCCTGTTCCACGGGTGGGAACTGGTCGAGCCGGGCGTGGTGTGGATTCCCGACTGGCGCCCGGATCCGGCCGACGCCGGCCCCGCGTTCGACATCCCGAACGCCGGTTACGCGGGAGTGGCCGTCAAGCTCTGAGCGTGCGCCCGGCCGATCTCCTGGTTCTCGGCCACGTACGGACGGAGTTCCCGCTCGTACGCCACGAGCGCCGCCTCGTGGTCGCTGGTCTCAAGGAGGCACCGGGCCAGGGTCCGCGCCCCGATCAACGCCTGCGAGGTGCCCATGCCGCTGGTCGGCGCGGCGCAGTAGCCGGCGTCGCCGACCAGCGCGACCCGGCCGGCCGACCAGGAGTCGATCCGCACCTGGCAGGTGGAGCCGAACCAGAAGTCGTCGGCGGCGGCCATCGCGTCCAGCAGGCGCGGGATCTCCCAGCCGTGGCCGGCGAACGCGGCCCGGGTGGCCCGCTCCTGCTCGGCCCGGGAGCGCCGGTCCAGTTCCGGTGACTCCGTGCCGAACGACAGGCCCACGGTGAGACGGTCCGGATCGTTGCCGCTGAACAGGTAGACGAACGCGCCGCCGTGCTGCCAGAGCAGTCCACTGTGGTCCAGGCCCAGGTGGTTGGGCATGCTGAAGCCGACCCCGGACAGGCCCAGGTGGAGCAGGCCGGCCGGGCCGAACGCCAGCCGGCGGACCTTCGAGTACACGCCGTCCGCGCCGATCACCAGGTCGTAGTCGGCGGCCGGGCTCCGCTCGAACTCGACGTGCCCGTCCCGGATGGACGTAATCGAGTCATCGAAGACGTAGCGCGCACGGTCGGCGGTGATCTCGTGCAGCAGCCGGGTCAGGTCCCGCTTGGGCACCTCCAGCTCACCGGAGAACACCTCCCGCGGCAGCTCCCCGGTCTTCGCGCCGTCCGCGTCCAGCACCGCCGTGCCGCGGGACCTCGTGTCGAGGTCGCGGATCCGGTCCGAGATGCCGAGTTCGGCCAGCACCTCGATGGCGCCGCCGCGGAAGTCGATCGCCCAGCCGCTGTCCCGCGGCCCCGGCGCCCGCTCGACCACCGTCACGTCGCAGTGGTCGGACAGGAAGTAGGCGAGGGCGGGTCCCGCCACGCTCGCGCCGGAGATCAGCACCTTGGTCATGGCGTCACCGTAGCCACGTCTTATCCATTTGGTCAATCCATTTGGATAAACCGCTTGGTTAAGCCCTGGGCTAGGCTCTCCGGCATGGGCAACCGTGAGGATCTGCTGGCCGGCGCCAAGCAGTGCCTGATCGAGCGTGGCTGGGCGCGCACCACCGTCCGCGACATCGCCGCCGCCGCCGGCGTGAACCACGCGGCCATCGGCTACCACTTCGGCTCCCGGGAGGCGCTGCTCACCCAGGCCGTCATGGAGGCGATGGACGAGCTCGGCGACGAGATGGCCAGCCGGCTGGCCGACGTCGACCCGGAACACCGGTGGCAGGCGCTGATCGACACCTTCACCACGCACCGGACGCTGTGGGTGGCCCAGCTGGAGGCGATCGTGCAGGCCGAGCGGAACGAGGAGATCCGCGAGCACCTGGCCGCCGGGCAGCGCGAGGCACGGGAGGGACTCGGCGGCTCGGTGCCGAACGCGATCCTGACCGGCCTGATGCTGCAATGGCTGGTGGATCCCGACACCGCTCCGTCCGGCGCGGAGGTCGTGGCCGAGATCCGGGCCCTCAAGCCCTGAGCACGTCCGCGATCAGCTTCGGATCCTCCTCGGCCATGAAGTGGCCGCAGGTCACCGTGCGGTGGTCGAGCTTCGGGGCCCACGCCCGCCACAGCTCCTCGCCGCCGAGACCCCAGTCCTGTTGGAGCACGGTCACGGGCATCCGGAGCTGGTTGTCGCCCTTGTCCTGGGTGTCGTGCTCGACGTCGATCGTGGACGATGCGCGAAAATCCCGCACGATCGACGGCACGGCGTGTCGGCACGCGTCGAGGTAGTGGGCCCGGACGTCCGGCGGGATCGCCCCGGGGTCGCGGGTCCAGGCGTCGAGGAAGTGGCCGAAGAACACGTCGGGGCTGGCGGCGATCAACCGCTCCGGCAGGCCGGGCGGCTGCGCCATCAGGTACAGGTGGAAGCCGACCGCGGCGGCCGTCCCGTGCATGACGTCCCACATGTCAAGAGTGGGCACCACGTCCAGGCAGGTCAGGTGCGTGATCTTGTCCGGGTGGTCCAGGCCGGCGCGGAAGGCGACGAGGGCGCCGCGGTCGTGGCCGGCGAGCGCGAACTCGTCGTGGCCGAGTTCACCGGCCACCGCGACGATGTCGGCGGCCATCGTGCGCTTGTCGTAGCCGTGGTCCGGCTTGTCGCTGGCCCCGTAGCCGCGCAGGTCGGGGCAGATCACCGTGTGGTCGGCGGCCAGGTCGGCGGCGACGTACCGCCACATCAGGTGCGTCTGCGGGAACCCGTGCAGCAGCACGATCGGCCGGCCGGTTCCGCCGACCGCGACGTGCAGCGCGACGCCCTCGGCGACGGGGATGCGGTGGGTCCGGAAGCCGGGAATAGTGGTCATGTGCACGAGCCTGCCGGCCGCCAATCAGCAACCGATCAGCAAGCCGTCCGGTTCGGGGTGCTCGGCCCCGTCGCCGCCTGGGCCGGTGGCGAGCCGTTGGCGTTGAAGGGACTTCGGCACCGTGCCGTGCTGGCCCGGTTGATCGTCGCCCGCCGCCGGGTCGTGCCGGTCTCGCGGCTGGTGGCGGACCTGTGGGAGGAGCCGCCGGCTGGCACCGTCGGGGCCGTGCAGACCTTCGTCGCCGACCTGCGCCGGGTGCTGGAGCCTTCGCGTCCGCCGCGTACCCCGTCCCGACTGCTGGTCACGGATGGCCCCGGATACGCCCTGCTGGCAACGGATGTGGACGCCTGGGAGTTCGAATCCCTCGTAGCCGACCGGATTCCGGCGGCGTTGGCCTTGTGGCGCGGGCCGGCCTACGCGGAGTTCGCCTCGGAGCCGTGGGCTGCGGCCGAGCGTTCCCGGCTGGCGGAGTTGCGCTTGCGGGCCGTGGAAAACCTTGCGGCGTCCAGGCTTGCTGCCGGCGCGGCGGCACAGGCCGTGCCCGACCTCGACGCTCACGTGACGGAACACCCGTGGCGCGAGGAGGGTTGGCGGCTGCTGGCGCTGGCCTTGTACCAGTCCGGCCGACAGGCGGATGCGTTGGCGGTGCTGCGGCGGGCGCGGGCGATGCTGGCCGACCAGTTGGGGCTCGATCCCGGGCCCCGGTTGCGCCGCCTCGAAGCCGATGTGCTGGCCCAGGATCCCCGGCTCGATCCGCCCGGGGTGTGGACGCGTGCCGCCGAGGTGTACGACCGCACCGTGGCCGTCGGTTCGCGGGCCCGGCTGGAGTCGACGGTCGGCCTGCTGCGCACGCTCGCCGTCACCGGGGGCCTTCGGGCGGCACAGGAACACCGGCTCGCCGCCATCACCGCCGCCGAGGAGTTCGGCGATCCGGCGTTGACCGCCCGGGTGATCGGCGCCTACGACGTTCCGGCGATCTGGACCCGCAGCGACGATCCCGTGCAGGCACGGGAGGTCGTCGCCGCCGCCGAGCGCACTTTGGCCGTGCTGCCGGACATTCCCGCCTCTCGCTGCCGTTTGCTGGCCACCGTGGCGTTGGAGATGCGCGGCACCCGGTCACCGCGCGGGCCGCAAGCCGCTGGCCAGGCCGAGGACATCGCCCGCGAACTCGGTGACCCCGCGCTGCTCGCCTTCGCCCTCAATGGACGGTTCATGCAGTCCTGCACCCGGGCCGGCATGTCGCCGCAACGGGACGCCGTCGGCGCCGAACTGATCGAGCTCGCTGCCCGGCATGACCTGGTCACCTTCGAGGTGCTCGGGCATCTCATCCGGCTGCAGGCCCGCAGCGCGGTCGCCGACTTCACTGCCGCCTCCGCGCACGCCGCCGCCGCGGATCGCCTTGCCGCACGGCATGAACTGCCGCTCGTCGGCGTCTTCACCGCTTGGTACCGAGCCATGCGCGCTCGTTCCGCCTCGGCCTATCGTGAAGCGGCCTTGCTGCTTGAGGGCACCGGGATGCCGGGCGTGGAACGGGGTCTGCTGCCGCTGGCCCTGTTCTCCCTGGACTCCGAGGCGGATCCGGCGGCGGACTGGGGTCCGTACCGGCCGTGGATCGAGCCCTTCCTGTTGCTGGACAACGGAGATCACGCCGCCGCCCGCGACGCGCTCCACGCCGCCCCCGAGCCGCCCGCCGACCTGATGTACGAACTCCTGTGCTGCCTGCGGATCATCGCCGCCAAAGCGGTTGACGACCGCGGCCTGCTGGCCGAACTCCGCGCCCGCGTCGCTCCGGCCGGCGCCGAACTCGCCGGCGCCGGCAGCGGTCTCGTCACTCTGGGGCCCGTTGCCGACCATCTGCGCTGAGTACGCCCTACGTGGGCCGACGCTCGCCCGCCATCCTGGCGATCTCGACGCGGGACTGCGCGCCGAGCTTGGCCAGGATGTGCGAGACGTGCGTCTGAACCGTCCGCCGGGAGAGGAACAGCATCGCGGCGATGTCCGGATTGGACAGTCCGTCCGCGACCAGGACGGCGACCTTGAGCTCGGCGCCGGTGAGGGCGTCCCAGCCGGTCGCCGGGCGGTTGCGCGGGCCGCGCCGGCCCCGGCGGACACCGTGCCGGCGGGCCCTGGCGTCGGCCCGCATCACGTCCCAGGTGGCTCCGAGCGACAGGTAGACGTCGACGGCGTCGGTGAGGGTGGCCAGCGCGGCCGTCCGGTCCTCGTCGGCCATCAGCACGGCGGCGTCCTCCAGGCAATTGCCCAGCTCAAGGGGACGCTTCGTCCGGCGGAAGTACTCCGCCGCCCGCAGCACCCCGGCCGGGTCGCCGGCCAGCAGGCCACGGCACCACTGCACGGCCGCCAGCTTGTGCGGCGTCGGCTCCTGCTCGGCCTCGTACTCGAGCAGCTCCACCGCGGCCATGGCGGTGTCCAACTCCCCCAGTTCCACGGCCAGCCGCACCAGCTGCGGCGACCAGCGGTGCCGCCAGTACTGGTACTTCTCGGCGCGATCCGGGTCCAGGGTCTCCTTGAGCACGGCCAACGCCCGCTCCGGCCGACCGGCCCGCTCCTCCGGCAGCGCCCGGGCCCGGATCAGCAGGATGGAGTCGGAGCCGCGCACGGGCGGGCGGGCCAGGTCCGCCTCGACGGAGGTGATGTCGTCGCGGTGTCCCGCGATCAACGCCCTGATGCTGTAGACGCGCTCCCACAGCTCCGGCCACGCGTCGGCCTCGGGCAGGTAGTCGACGGCCACCTCCGTCGCGGCCATGGCGTCATCCCACTCCCCCATGGCGCACAGGCAGTCGGCGGCTGTGGTGTGGACCGTGCACAGGCGGGGCGTTCCGGTCCGCTCGGCCAGGGCGATCGCCGCCCGCATGGACGTCCGCGTCTCGTCCCAGTCGTCGAACACGGCGACGAACGCCGTCTGGTTGATCAGCAGCATCTGGCGCAGATCGAGGGTGTACGGGTCGTCGCCGATCACTTCCAGCGCACGGCGAACGGCTCGCAGCGCACCGGCGGTGTCGCGCCGGCGCAACCGGACCAGGCTCACCTCGTGCAGCGCGTACCCGATCGCGGTGGGGTCCTCGGCGAGTTCCGCGTGGGCCAGGGCCTTGTCGGCCGCGCTGTCGTCGAACCGGCGGCCGGAGCGCCACAGCCGGGCGCTCATCGCCAGCAGGCGGGCCTGCCACGTCGGGGAGATACCCGGATCTTGCAGCGTGGTGTCCAGAGTGTCCCGTGCCGCGGCGAACCGCCGCGACCGCTGGAGGGTGCTCGCCAGCGCCCAGGTCATCCGGGCCGCCTGGTCGGGATCGGTGGTCCGCGCCAACACCTTGCGCGCCATGCGCTCGCACAGTTCCCCGTTGCCCTGCAGGTAAGCCGCGACGGCCAGCTGCGACTCCAGCCGGTCGTGCAGCCGGTCGTCCGGCGGGATCCGCTCCAGCGCCCAGCCCATCAGCTGCTCGGCGATCTGCGGCGCCTGCTGCGTCAGGAAGGTGGCGTGCTCGGCCAACCACTGCGGCACCCAGTCGGCCATGTCCCCGCGGGCGGCGAGCAACTGCGCGGCAATCCGTTCCACAGCGCCGTTCGTGCGTACGAGGGCGTAGGCGGCGTCCTGGTGCAGCGCCGAGCGCAGCGCCTCGGGAATCGCCGCGTACAGGGCCTGCCGGATCAGCGGGTGCCGGAAGGCGAACCGGTCGCCCCGCTCGGCCAGGACGCCCGCCGTCAGCGCCTCTTCGATGCCCTCGGCCACGTCGACCACCGTCCGTCCGCTGACGGCCGCGAGATCGGCGACGGAGAATTCCGTGCCGAGCAACACCGCCGGGCGGAGGTCGTGGAGCGTCGGATCGGACAGGAACGCCAACCGGTCGGCGATCGCGGTGCCCAGCGACGCCGGCGCCCGCTCCACGTCCGCCGCCAGCTCGGCGAAGCCCGCATCCTCGCGCTCGACGCGGTTCTCCCGGACCAGGGCGTCGACCAACTCGCGCACGTACAGCGGATTGCCGCCGGCCTGCCGCGCCATCGCCCGCAGCCGTGGGCCCGACGGCGCGCCGACGAGGTCGTCCACGAGCTCGTCCACCTGCTGTGCCGGCAGTTCCCGCAGGCGCATCACCATGGCCCCCTGGCCGGTCAGCGTGCGCCGCAGCTCGGCGACCTGCGACCGGCGCGGCATCGGCCGGGCCGCGCCCACCAGCAGCAGCGGCAGCTGGTCGACCGCTCGGCCCAGCCGGCCCCACACCAGCAGGCTCGCCTCGTCCGCCCAGTGCACGTCGTCCAGCACCAGTACCACCGGCGATTTCGCGCACAACTGGTCGATCAGGGCCAGAAACTGCTCGACCCCGGCCAGCACCGCGTCGCCCGCCGCCGGGCGTGCGTCGAATGTTTCCCGTTCTTCCGGCGACAGTGCGTCGAGCAGCGTACGCAACGGAAAACGACTCACCAGCTCGTCGGCCGTCGCCCACAACACGCGACACCCCAGCGTGCGGGCCATGCCGAACCCCGCCGTGACAAGGGCCGACTTCCCGATTCCCGGTTCGCCCTCCACCAGTACCGAACGGCCGCGCCCGGCGACCAGGTCCCGCAGCAGCGCGCGGAAGAGGTCGAGTTCGGCAGCGCGACCCACGAGCACGATCGGAGGGTAGCGCCGATTCCCCGCGGTTCCGGCCTCGCCCGCGCCCGAATAGCGAAGGTGCGCTGCCCGGTCGGTCAGGTCTGCACGTCCATCCTGACCGCGCCCCCGAGGACCCGTCTTCGGTCAGCAGATCCGGCAAATTCCGGTTGATTTCCCGCCCCACCCCGGCCTGCGGAGGACAGCGCATCCTCCTCGACCCGCGAACATGCCACCGCCGTTCTGTTCGTCGTACGACAAGCAGAAATGCTCAAATTCCCGCGGACCCGGGGCGCGAAATGACGTTCACAACCGCACGGTGACATTCACTCGATTCTCCCGGACCCGTTCGGCGACGGCGTGGCCGGTGACCGGGTCGCCCGGCAGGTCCAGCGTGAGCGGCCCGCCGTCGCCGGTGAAGTTGCGCCACCAGTTCTTGGTGTCCGCGAGCATCACCTGGATGGAGACCACGTCGCCGGTGCGCCGGTAGCCGACCGGGGTCCGGAAGGTGCGGCCGGACCGGCGGCCGGTGTAGCTGACGACGGTGAGGTACCGGCCGACGAGCGGACCGAGCAGCCGGGAGGAACGCAGCCGGTCGACCACTCCGTTGAATCGGGTGATGACCCGACCGGCGGTGGTTCCCTGAAAACTCATTTCATCCTCCAGATCGCCAATTACCCGAACCCTATCACCGGAAGTGGAGCACCTAGTCCACTTGCGTCTAAAGTGAGAGACATGAGCCCCGAGAAGTCTCAACTCCGGTCGGACGCCGCGCAGAACCGCGACCGCATCCTCGCGGTCGCCCGCGAGCTGTTCGCGTCACGCGGAATCGATGTGCAGATGGCCACGATCGCGCGCCGGGCCGGGGTCGGCGTCGCCACCCTCTACCGTCGCTTCCCGACCAAGGAGTCGCTGGTCGCCGAGGTGTTCGAGGACCAGTTCCGGACGTGTGTGGCCAGCATGGACGAGGCTCTGGCCGATCCCGACCCGTGGCGCGGGCTGTGCCGCGCGGTCGAGAAGATCTGCGCGATGCAGGCCGTCGACCGGGGGTTCGGCGCCGCGTTCCTGGCGTCCTTCCCCGCCGCCGTCGACATCGAGCGGGAACGGGACCGCGCCGTGCGGGAAGTCTCCGTGCTGGTCGAACGGGCCAAGCAGACCGGGCAGCTGCGGGCCGACTTCGTGCCCGAGGACCTGACCCTGCTGTTGATGGCCAACAACGGCATCGTCGCCGACACACCGGAGGCCACACTGGCGGCGTCCCGGCGACTCGTCGCGTACCTGCTCAACTCGTTTCGCGCCGAACACGCCGGGCCGCTGCCGCCGCCGGTGTCGATCGACCTCAGGAACGTGCTCCCCTAGCGCTTCTTGTCGAACAGCCCCTCGATCCAGTCCAGCGTCTCGTCCGTCACCGGGTCCGTCACGTCGGCGAACCCGTCATGCTTGCCCAGATACGCCGCCACCGCCGGGCACACCGGCACGATCCGCTTCCCCGACGCCTTCGCGTCCGCCAGCGCCCGCTCGATGAGCACAGTGGACAATCCCTGCCCACGGTAGGCGTGGTTGACCTCCGTGTGGTGGAAAACCCGCTGCTCATCGCGGTCCGCGTACGCCGCGAGCCCCGCGAGCTTGCCGTCGACCCACAGCTCGTAGCGATTGTCCTTGCGAAGCACCTCGGTGTCGGTCACGCCCATGATCCTAGGTCCGCGACGGGCCGTTCGGGTGATGCGGCGGGGATGGGGGCGACGGCCGGCGGCCGGGCGGCGACGATGGGCGCATGGCGCACGTGAACAAGGGCATCCAGATGTTCGGTGGCACGATCAACGCCGACAACATCGCGGTCGGCGACAACGCGCACGCCGAGAGCACGGAGAGCGAGCCGGGCACGACCCGGAACACGGTGAACGGGGACCCGCACACCGTGATCCAGGCCGGTCGGATCGATTCGATCACCTACGCGGACCCCGACGACGAGTGACCGGCGGGCGATCCCGCCCCGACGTCAGTGACCCACGGGCACGAAATCCGGATCCACCTGCGCGGCGAGGTTCTTCTGCTCCAGCGCGGAAATCGGCAGCACCCGGCCGCGTTCGGCGGACCGGACGTGCGGTGAGCGGCCGAGCCAGCACAGCAGGTCGTCGCCGACCTGGCCGCGCAGGAAGTCCAGGTCGTCCCGGTCGCAGACCTTGTTGCCGATCACGGCCACGCGAATGCCGAAGTCCTTGGCGTAGCTCGGCCGCCCCGACCTTGGAGTGGTAGCAGGCGACGCCGAGATCGTCGTCGGTGAGCGGTCTTGCCGCTGCCGCCCTTGCCGACGAAGGCGATCTTCATTCGGGTAACCCCATGCACATGGGTGTGTCCGCCGCCCTGCACGCCCGCGCCACCAGCGGCGACGTCACCGACGACGAGTTCGTCACCTGCGTCCGCGACTCGCTGCCGTACGCGTGGCAGGTGATCAGCGGCGTCGTCGCCGACCTCGGCGACGGCGACTTCGCGGACCACGCCACTCCCCCGCCGAGCGAGGCCGAACGCGGGCAGCTGCTGCGAGCGCTGGCATCGGACGCCATCCGCGGCGGGCTGGAACGCCACCTCGGCGTGACGCTGGCGTTCCAGAACTGCCATCGGGTCGCGGCGTTCCGCCCGTCCGCAGTGGACGGTGACCGCCACCGCGCGTTCGTGTCGCCGCGCGGGCAGTTGCTCAACCAGGGCCCGGAGCTCCGCGACTGCTGAAATTCGGTTTCCGCCGTTTGCCAGAATGGCCGGCATGGGGGACTCCGAGGCCGAGGTGCTGGCGTGGTGCGTGGTCGCCAACGTGGCCGCGCACACCACGCACGGCCCCGACGGCGTCGAGGTCCGACGGGGCCTCAAGCACTTCGCCCCCGGCGCCAAACTCTGGGTGCTGCCGCCGCAGTGGGGCGACGGCGGGGAGAAGCTGTTCGTCGTCGGCCACCATCGCGGCCGCGGCACCGGCAGGCTCGCCCGGCTGGTGATCGACCGCTACCACCTGACCAACTTCCGGGTCCGTGGCATCTACAGCCCCGCCGTGTACCGGGAGCTCATGCGCCGCTGGGAACCGTGGGGCGACCACCCGCTGCGGCTGTGGGAGACCCGGGACGTCGCCGAGGAGACGGCGCAGTGGTGGAACCGTGTCAGCGCCGGGGCGACCGACGTGGACAAGCCGCGCAAACGCGTCGAGCTGCTGGAGCGGCTGTGTTTCCTTGCTCGCGGCGACAGCTGGGCATGGCAGTTCCTGGTCGACCGGGACCTCGCTGACGCGCTCCGTGACGACCGTGAGGCGGCAGCCGTCACACCGCTGGTCGCACTGGTGGAGTCGATGGTCGCCGACCTCGGCACCGATTACCCCTATGACCGGTTCGTCAGGGATCCACGGTGGACGGACGTGATCGACGCCGCGACAAAGGCCCTGGAGGTGCTGACCGCCTGAACCGTCCGCGCCCTCCTCGCGTATCAGAGTGTGGCGACCCACGTCCACGCACTCGCGAGGAGAGGCACATGGCGGCCCATCACCAGTCTCGCGCCCCGCAGCATCCGCTGCGCCCGTTCCTCCTACCCCTGCTGGTCGCATCCTTGGCCGTCACCGGCCTGGTCGTGGCCAACGCCGCCGCCTCCCCCCATTGCCACGGCTCGGACATCCCGCTCCGCGTCGTCGTCACCCCGGCGATGCTCACCCCCGTGCACGCCATCGCCGACGCCTTCAACCACGACGTCACCAACGCCGACGGCCAGTGCGCCACAGTGGACGTCACCGCCGAGCCGGCGGCGCAGGTCGTCCAGGACCTGCCGGTCAACCCGGTCGACCCGCCGGCGCTCTGGGTCCCCGACTCCGCGCTCTGGGTTCCGACCGCGCAGCAGCTCGAGGGCAAGGTCACCGGCAAGACCCCGCAGCTGGCCGAGCATCCCTCGATCGCCTCGTCGCCGCTGGTGATCGCCGCCTCCGAGCAGCAGGCCGGCAAGCTCACGTCCTGGCGGCAACTGGTGTCCGGCAACGTGACGATCGCCGATCCGCTCAGCAACACCGAGGGCATCGCCACCCTCGCCCTCGCGCAGCGCCTCTCCCCCGCGTCCACCGGCGCCCCGCCGCCGCAGCTCATCGCCGTGCTGCTGAAGCTCCGTAACGCCACTGTGGACAGCACCGCCGCGGCTTTTCGGGTCTTGCAACAACATCCCGACACGGTGTTCACCGCCACCGAGCAGTCCGTCGTCTCCTACAACGCCACCGCCGCCACCAAGGCCGCCGCCGTGTACCCCACCGAGGGCAGCGTCCTGTTCGACTACCCCGTCGTCCGGGTCACCACCGCCACCGAGCCGGCCGGCACTGGCGTCGCCGCGGCCGCCTTCGAGGCGGAACTCCGCTCCGCCCGGTCGATGGGCATCCTCAGCGCCGCCGGCTTCCGCGACCCGCACGCCGTCGCCTCCGCGTCCTGGGGCGGCAAGGACGGCGTCCGCGCCCAGACCCCGAAGCTCATCCCCGCCCCCACCGCCGACCAGGTCACGACGGTGATGCGGGCGTGGAGCGTCGTGCACCTCGACGGCCGCACCCTGGCGGTGATCGACACCTCCGGCTCCATGAAGGACCCGATGCCCGACGGCCAGTCCCGCATCGAAGTGGCCCGCGACGGCGCGCTCGCCGGGCTGTCGCTCATGCCGGACACCACGTCCGTCGGTCTGTGGACGTTCTCGCTGACCACGACCGAACTCGTGCCGCTGGGGCCGCTCGGCGGGCTGGACCGGGGCGTGCCCCAGCGGCTGGCGCTGCAGCGGGCCGGCGCCACGCTGCCCGGCCGCGTCGGCGGCAGCACCGCCCTCTACGACACCGCCCTCGCCGGCTACGAGGCGTTGAAGAGCGATTTCGACCCGACCAAGGTCAACGCCGAGGTGCTCATCACCGACGGCCGCAACGAACGCGCCGGCGGGCTCGACCTCAACGGCCTGCTGGCCCGGCTGCGGTCGCAGGCCGACCCCACCCGCCCGGTCGAGATCATCGGCATCGGGCTCGGGCCGGATGCCGACATGACGGTGCTCAACCAGATCGCGGCCGCCACCGGCGGCAAGGCGTATCAGGCGCTGGACGGGGCCGCCTTCCGAGCCGTCTTCTTCGACGCCCTCAGCCGCCGGCCCTGCAACTCAAGCACCTGCTGACTCGTCCGGGTCCTCGTCGACGCCGTCCCGCTCCGCCCACTCCAGCAGCGGCTCCAGCGAGTGCGCGACGTCGTCGATGCCTTCGTGCAGGTCCCCGAGCTCGGCGAACCGGGCCGGCACGGTCGCGATGGTGAAGTCCTCCGGCTCGATGTCCGGCAGCTCCTCCCAGCGGATGGGCGTCGACACCGTCGCCTCGGGCACGCCGCGAACCGAGTAGGCGCTGGCGATGGTGTGGTCCCGGGCGTTCTGGTTGTAGTCGACGAACAGCGTCCGGGGGTCGCGGTCCCGCCGCCACCAGGTCGTGGTGACGACGTCGGGCGCCCGCCGCTCCACCTCGCGGGCGAACGCCAGCGCGGCCCGGCGCACCTCGCCGAACTCCCAGTCGGGCCGGATCCGCACGTAGACGTGCAGGCCACGGCCGCCGGAGGTCTTCGGGTAGCCGGTGATCTTCAGCTCGTCCAGCAGCCCGTGCACGACGTCGGCCACCCGGCGCACGGTGTCGAACCCGCACTCGGGCATCGGATCGAGGTCGATCCGCCACTCGTCGGGACGCTCGGTGTCGGCCCGCCGCGAGTTCCACGGGTGGAACTCCACTGTCGACATCTGCACCGACCAGATCACGTCCGCCAGCTTGGTGACGCACAGCTCGTCGGCGTGCCGGTTGTACCGGGGGAAGTGCACACGCACGGTTTCCAGCCACGGCGGCGCACCGGCCGGGACCCGCTTCTGGTGCACCTTCTCGCCGCTGGTCCCGGTCGGGAACCGGTGCATCATGCAGGGCCGCTCCCGCAGCGCCCGCACGATGCCGGGTCCGACGGCCAGGTAGTAGTTGGCCAGGTCCAGCTTGGTCTCGCCGCGGGCGGCGAAGTAGACCCGGTCCGGGTTGGAGATCCGCACCGGGTAGCCGTCGACGTCCAGTTCGACCGGGCTCGCCACCCGCTCACGGTAACCCGGCCGCGCCCCACGCACCGGGCAAGCGGGCGACGAATCGGGCTCCGGAGTCGCTGTCCTCGACCCGGAGCGAGCCGCCGTGCCGGACCGCGATGTCCCGGGCCAGCGTCAGCCCCAGGCCGGAGCCGCCGACGTCGCGGGCCCGGGCGTCGTCCAGCCGGACGAACCGGTCGAACACCCGTTCGCGGTCGCCGACGGGGATGCCGGGGCCGTCGTCGAGGATCTCCAGCACCACCTCGTCGCCGACGGACAGTGTCACCGTGACGGTGGTGGCGGCGTGCCGGACGGCGTTGTCGAGCAGGTTGCGCAGTAGCCGCTCCAGCTGCACGAGCTCGCCGCGCACCATCGCCGGATACTGCACGGAGGCCCGCACCGTCGGCCCGGCGCCCACCGTCTGCACGGCCACCTGCTCCGCCACCACGTCGGCGAAATCCACCACCTCCGCCGACACCGGCTTGTCCTCCACGGTCAGCTGGAGCAGGTCGGTGGTGATCCGCTGGAGCCGCTGCACGTCCAGCAACGACCGCCGGGCGACCGAGGGCCAGTTGGCCCGGTCGGGGTGCGCCAGCGCCACCTCCAGTCCGGTGCGGAGGCTGGCCAGTGGGCTGCGCAGTTCGTGGCTGGCGTCGGCGACGAAGCGTTCCTGCTGGTCGTGGGCCTGCTGCAGCCGGTCGAGCGTCTCGTTGGTGGTCGAGGCGAGCCTGGCGATCTCGTCACGGGACGGCGGCACCGGCACCCGCCGGTCCAGCCGGCTGCCGCTGACCCCGGACAGCTCCCGGCGGATCGCCTCCACGGCCCGCAGCGTCCGTCGCAGCGCGAACCACGTCACCAGGGCGGCGATCACCATGCCCAGCGGCACGAAGAACGCCATCGTGTCGTCGAACAGCTGCAGCGTGTACAGCGTGTCCCAGGGCAGCACGAACATGTACGCGGTGAGCGGACCGGCGACCCGCCCCACCGCGGTGTATGTGCGGAACTCGCGCCACTGCGGATGGGCCTCGGATCGCAGCGTCACCTGCGCCGTGCCCTCCCAGTTCGCCGGCGCGCCAACGGGTGCCGGCGGCGGTGGCGTCCACTGTGGATTCAGCCGGGTGATGGCGTCGCTGACCGAGACCACCCGGCCGGCGCCGTCCACCACGACGAACATCGCGTCGCCGCTCAACGCCGGGTCACTGCCGTCGCCGAGCGAGGCGACCAGCCGATCCACCCGGCTGCGCGCCAGGTTCGTGGCCTGGCTGGTGAGGTTCGTCTCCACGAACGCCCGAGTCCCCAGCCATCCCAGCGTGAGAATCACCCCGCACGCCAGGAAGGCCGCCAGCGTCGTGCCGCGCCGGACCGACGCCGGCCACCACCTACTCATCGTCGACCAGCCGGTAGCCGAGGCCGCGCACGGTGGCGATGGTGCGCCGCCCGAACGGGGTGTCGAGCTTGCGGCGCAGCGCGCTCACGTACACCTCCACGATGTTCGGGTCGCCGCGGTACGCCATGTCCCACACCTGGTCCAGGATCTCGTGCTTGGCCACCACCTGCCCGTCGTGCCGCAGCAGGCATTCCAGCACCGCGAACTCCTTGGACGTCAACGTCACCGGCTGCCCCGCGCGCCGAACCGTGCGCTTGGCCGGATCCAGCACGAGGTCGCCGAACGTCAGCGTGGCCGACGCGCTCGCCCGCCCGCGCCGGGTCAGGGCGCGCAGCCGGGCCGTCAGCACCACATAGGAGAAAGGCTTGCTCAGGAAGTCGTCGGCGCCGGTGTCGAGGGCCTCGGCCTCGTCGTACTCGCCGTTCTTGGCGGTGAGCATGAGGATCGGCGTCGTCACGCCGCGCTCCCGCAGCACCGCGCACACCTTGTACCCGTTCAGCTTGGGCAGCATGATGTCGAGCACGATCACCTGGTACGGGTTCTCCTGCGCGAGTTCGAGCCCCTCCATCCCGTCGTACGCGAGGTCGACGGCGTAGCCCTCCGCCTCCAGTCCCCACTGGAGCGACTCGGCCAGCCGCCTCTCATCCTCCACGACGAGCACTCGCATGCGTCGATCCTCCCAGATGCCGCCGGCGGCTCCTGAAGGGAACTTCAGGTTGCTTCAGGAGCCGTTCAGGGTCGGACGGGCATGCTCGCCGGGCAGTCGTCGAGCGAGCTGGGAGAGCACAGTGGACAGTCCGACAGCGGCCGAGGTGACCGATGTGGTGAAGGTGTACGGCCGCGGTGACACCGCGGTACGGGCGCTCAACCACGTGTCGGTCAACTTCCTGGCCCAACGGTTCACCGCCATCATGGGACCGTCCGGCTCGGGGAAGTCGACACTGATGCACTGCCTGGCCGGACTGGACGCCGTCGACTCGGGACGGGTGCGGATCGGACGGCACGACGTGACGGGCCTGTCCGACGCCGCGCTGACCCGGCTGCGGCGGAATCACGTGGGCTTCGTGTTCCAGTCCTTCAACCTCCTGCCGACGCTGACCGCCGAGGAGAACATCTTGCTCGGTCTACGGCTGGCGGGCCGGCAACCGGACCGGCAGTGGTTCGACACCGTGGTGGACGTGCTGGGCCTGCGCGCGAGGCTCGGGCACAAGCCGGGTGAGCTGTCGGGTGGCCAGCAGCAGCGCGTGGCATGTGCGCGGGCGCTGGTGGGACGGCCGGACGTGGTGTTCGCCGACGAGCCGACCGGCAACCTCGACTCGCGGTCCGGCGCGGAGGTGCTGGGCTTCCTGCGCGCGTCCGTGCACGAGATGGGGCAGACCGTCGTGATGGTGACGCACGATCCGGTCGCCGCCTCGTACACCGATCACGGCGTGCTGCTGGCGGACGGTCGCATCGCGGCGCACCTCCAGCGGCCGACTGCCGACGCCGTGCTGTCCGCACTGGCGAATGTGGGGGCGTGATGCTGCGTACGGTCATCGCCGGGCTGAAGGCCCGGCCCAAGCGGCTGCTGCTGTCGGCGGTCGCGATCGCGCTCGGCGTGGCGTTCGTGTCGGGCTCGCTCATCCTGGCCGACGCCGTGCACGCGGGGGTGCGCGCCGCCGTCGCGTACCAGCTGCGTGGCGTCGACATCGACATCACCGCCAAGCACGGCGCCCTGGACGACGCCGTCCTGAACAAGGTGCGTCGGCTTCCGGGCGTGGCCGCCGCCGAGGGGCGCATCGAGGTCGAAGCGCCCCTGCTGGTCGACGGCCATGCGCGGAGCGAGGGCGCGACGGCGCTGCCGGCGGACGAGCAGCTCCGGCCGTTCGACCTGGCCGACGGGCGGTGGCCGGGCAAGGCGGACGATCTGGCGACCGCCACCGAGGCCGGGTACTCGCCCGGCCAGCAGGTGACACTGTTCGACCAGAGCGGCCAGCAGCACCGGTTCACGGTGGTCGGCACGTTCAGCCGGCCGACCGACGCCGGCATCGGCTCGTCGAAGCTGGTGCTCACGCCGGAGGCCGCACGCCAGCTGGTGCCGGGTGACGGCTACTACGAGATCGCCGTCCGCGCGGCGCCAGGCGTGAGCGACACGGAGCTCGGGGACCGCATCGCGCAGGCGGTGCCCGGCACCGATGTGGCGACCGGCGAGCAGGCGGCGGCGAAGCTGCTCGGCACCGCGGCGTCGGACTCGGCCCGTCTGACCAAGTTCTTCACGGCGTTCGCGGTGCTGGCGATGGTGGTGGCCGCGCTGGTGATCGTCAACTCGTTCACCATCCTCGTCACGCAGCGGGCCCGTGAGCTGGCGCTGCTGCGCTGTGTCGGCGCCGGCAAGGCACAGGTGTTCACCGGCGTGCTGATCGAGGCTGTCGTGGTGGGGGCGGTGGCGTCCCTGGCCGGCCTGTTCGGCGGGCTGGGCGTCGCGGCGTTGTTGCAGACGGGGAACCCGGCAGGTGTGCACGTGCCGCTCAGTGTGCGGACGGCCGTCGAGTCGGTGGCCATCGGCGTGCTCGTGACGGCCCTCGCCGCCGCGCTGCCGGCGCGGGCGGCAACCCGGGTCGCGCCGGTGGAGGCGCTGCGCACGCCGCTCGAAGGCAAGACCGCCCGCGCCGGCAAGCTACGCACCGTCGGTGCCGTCATAGCGCTGCTGGTGGGTGTCGGGGCCGGTGCGCTGGCGCTCGGCAGCGCCGACCTGGACGCCGCCACGGCGCTGGTGGTCGCCGCCATGGTGGCGCTGCTGGTGGCGGCCCTGGCCGCCGGTCCGTTGCTGGTGGGGCCGGTCGTGCGCGCGTTCGCCGCGGTGTTCGCGCCGATGCTGGGGCAGCCGGCGAAGCTGGCGGCGCTCAACGCCGACCGCAACCCCAAGCGCACGGCCGCTACCGCCGCCGCGCTCACGATCGGGCTGGCCGTGGTGTCGCTGGTGACGACCATGACGGCCGGCATCGAGGCCGGGCAGAGCCGGGGCGTCGACCAGCAACTGACGGCGGACTTCACCATCACCAGCGCCGTCAGCAACCGGCCGCTGCCGGACAACCTGGCGGCGACGCTGGCGACGGTGCCCGGCGTCGAGGCGACCGCGCGTCGGGTGTCGTTCTCCGGCGACCTCGGCTCGTACGGCGGCTACGGCCTGTCCGCCGTCCAAGGGGACGCCCTGGGCAAGGTGCTGCGCCCGGTCGTGCTGTCCGGCAAACTCGACCGCCTCGGCGCTGGTGAGATAGCCGTCAGCAAGCAACTCGCCACGGAGACCGGACTCAAGGTCGGCGACACCGTGCCGGCCAAGGTGCCGCTGCACGTCGTCGCCGTCTACGACAGCGTGAACGCCCCCGGCGCCGACCTCGGCCTGGCGCTGGTCGACCTCGCGCAGCAACCGGCGATCACGCCGGAGGGCGCCGCCAGCTACGACGAGAGCGTGCTGGTCAAGCTGGCGTCCACCGCGGACGTCAACCGGGTGCGGCCACAGATCGAGCGGGCATTGTCCGGCGACCCGTTGGCCCAGCTGAACAGCATCGCGGACATCAAGGCGCAGCTGTCCGAACCGCTGCAGGGCACGCTCGACCTGCTGTGGGCGCTGACCGCGCTGGCGGTGCTGATCGCCTTCGCCGGCATCGCCAACACGCTGTCGCTGTCGGTGCTGGAGCGCACGCGGGAGTCGGCGCTGCTGCGGGCGCTCGGCCTGACCAGGGGCGGTCTGGGCGCGACCGTGATGACGGAGTCGGTGTTCGTGGCGCTGCTCGGGGCGGTCTGCGGGCTGGGCGTCGGCATCGTGTCGGCGTGGCTGCTGACCCGGGTGGCGTCGACCGACGCCGAGCCGGTTCTGTTCACGCTGCCGTGGGACCGGCTCGGCGTCCTGATCGGCGCGGCCGTGCTGGCCGCTCCCCTCGCCGCGCTCATTCCCGCCCGCCGCGCCACGAAGGAGTCGCTCAGTGCTGCAATGACCGAACAGTGAGACACGGATACACCCGGCGGGCGTTGTGTTCGTACACCCTCTTCGGACAGTGCGACGGCGTCGACGTACCGCCGGGTGTCGTCGAAGTTGCTCTGACCATTGTGGACAGTAATCCGCAGGGAGCCGTCGAGACGGCGGCGGAAATCCAGTGGCTCCGACAACGCGCCCACGAGCAGTGGGCGCGTTCCAGGGAACAGCTTGCCCAGATGGCAGCGCCGTTGGCGTAGACGGCCCGGCTCGGAACGCGATCAGCTCGGTCGGCCACTGGAGAAGTTGATGACCGCGTGACCGCATCGGCGATCACGTGAGCGGACGCATGGCGGGCACGGTGGCGTTTCGGACTTTCCGCTGCCCACAGCACTAGCAGTGCTCGGATGTATGCCTTTCCATTGACAGTCAGGTTCGAACGGGCCTATGGTCGCTGGCGCAAGACATCGGATGTTCTGCCCCCAGGGCCGTTCTCCCGCCGCCCGATGTGTACCCCTGTCGTACGCCGCCAGGAAGGACACACCGAAGATGCCGGAATCCCTGCCCGGTTTCTCCCGTCGGACCGCTCTGCGCACGCTGGCCGTCACGGCCCTCGCCGCGCCGATCGCACTCCGTCCGCTGACCTCCGCCTTCGCCGCACCGACCGCGTCCCCGCTCTGGCACCCGAATCCCGCCACCGACGGGCTGAAGGCGTTCGAGGGCATCGAGGCCGACCGCGGCAACCACCACCCGGACCGCAAGTACGTCGTGGTGGAGGGCGGCGACCACTACCGGTTCAACATCTGGGCCGACGACCGGGACACCACCGGCGGCGGCGACCGCCAGCGCACCGAGTCCAAGGGCATGGTGCAGAACGGCACCACGCTGAAGATGCGCAACGGCGAGACGTGGACCATCGCCTACGACATGTACATGCCGTCGTCCCTGCACGGCACCAGCAAGTTCACCCACATCTTCCAGACCAAGACGCCGTCGACCAACGGCGGCCCGTGGGTGACGATCGACCTGAGCCGCAGCGGCAGCACGGAGATCATCCAGGTCCGCGCGTACGCCAACTCGGGTTCGCCGGCGATCGCCAAGACGAACCTGGCGCCGCTGCGGGACAAGTGGATCAACATCGAGCTGACGCTGACACCCGGCTCGAAGGGCTCGGCGTCCGCGATCATCCGCAGCGGCGCCGGCAGCGGCGCCCCGATCGCCGCGCAGGGCCACATGTCCAATGTGAACATCCCTGACCAGGGCGACTACGTGCGGCCGAAGTGGGGCATCTACCGGTCCGTGCAGAGCGCCAAGTCCGACATCCTCGACACGTATCTGCTGTTCAGGAACTACACCGCGACCAAGGCCTAGCCGAACGACAGAGGTCAGCCTAGCCTAAGTTAGGCTAGGCTGACCTACTCGTCGATCACGGAAGGCTCCTGCGCATGCGCGTCGCGATGTTCGGCTACCAGACCTGGGGTCACCGCACCCTGCGCGCCCTGATCGACGCCGGCCACGACGTCGCACTGGTCGTCACGCACCCGAAGAGCGACCACGCGTACGAGCGGATCTGGGCCGACTCGGTGGCCGACCTGGCCGAGGAGCACGGCATCCGGGTGCTGCTGCGGGACCGTCCCGACGACACCGAGTTGCTGGCCGAGCTGCGCGCCGCCGACCTCGACCTGATCGTGGCCAACAACTGGCGGACCTGGCTGCCGCCGGAGGTGTTCGACCTTCCCCGGCACGGCACGCTCAACATCCACGACTCGCTGCTGCCGGCCTACGCCGGCTTCTCCCCCATCATCTGGGCGCTGCTCAACGACGAGCCCGAGGTCGGCGTCACCGCGCACATGATGGACGGCGAGCTGGACGCCGGCAGCATCGTGCTGCAGCGGTCGGTGCCGGTCGGACCGACCGACACCGCCACCGACCTGTTCCACCGCACCGTGGACCTGATCGCGCCGATCACCGCCGAGGCGATCAAGCTGATCGAGCAGGGCTTCACGCCGGCGCCGCAGGACCGGTCCAGGGCCAGCTTCTTCCACAAGCGGGCCAAGCGGGACAGCCTGATCGACTGGACCTGGCCGCCTGCCCGGATCGAACGGCTGGTGCGCGCCCAGTCCGACCCCTACCCGAACGCCTTCACCTATCACCGCGGCCAGGAGCTGCGGGTGGTCAAGGCGTCCGTGTCGAAGGGCCACTACGGCGGCACGCCGGGCCGGATCTTCATCCGGGAGGGCGACGGCGTGGTGATCGTCGCCGGCCCGGACGCCCTGCGCGGCACGTCACCGGGCCTGGTGATCGAGCGGGTGCGCACCGCCGACGGCGCCGAACTCGCGGCCGGCGACTACTTCAAGACGATGGGTGGCTACCTGGCTAACAGCTGACCGTCGTCGTCTCACCGCGGCCGACGGTCACCGGCACGGTCCGGCCGGAGCATGTCAGGGTCCAGCTCTCCTGGATGTTCCGGCCGTCCGTGCCCGGACGGATCGACGGGTTCACGTCCCAGGTGAACGGGCCGTCGGCGGTCATCGTGCTGTGCAGGCCGGGCTTGGACAGCTCCAGCGTGCCGTGGGCCGTGCCGGTGATCCTGCTGTGGTATCGGGGATTGCCGGCGGCCTCGGCGTCGCGGAGCAGCGCCTCCCGCTCGCCGTGGTACTGGTCCAGCACGCTCGTGGTGAACGGTCCGTGGTTGGTCTCGCCGGCCAGCTCCGTCTCGAAGCCGAGGCCGCCGGTCGTGTGGTACGACCATTCCTCGGCGGTGCCGCTGGTCTCGTACAGGTCGCGGCTCAGCTTGCTCGGGTAGCCGTTGGCCTGGGCCATCTGGTCGCCGAGTTCGGCGTACACGGCCTCGTCCGGCGTGAGGGGGCTGGCGTTCTGGCCGGGCGGGCGAAGGTTCATGTCGCCGTAGGTGTGCAGGCCGACCAGCACCGTCACCTGGCGGCCGGTGACGAGGTCGCGGATGTTCTGCGTCTCCGGCTCGGAGAACGGCTTCGGGCCACGGTAGTCGCCGTCGGCCTTGTCGCCGCCGGAGCCGACACCGCCCCAGTTCACGCCGAAGTTGCGGTTCAGGTCGACGCCGGCGCTGTCGGAGCCGGTGTCGGGGTCCACCGCCGTTCCGCAGGTGGGGTCGCAGTTCTTGCGTTTGTCCGGAATCCGGCCGCCGCGGGAGACCTCGTAGCCGTCGGGGTTGACCACCGGCAGGATGATCACCCGGACCCGGTCGAGCAGGGCGGTGATCCGCGGGTCGCGGCCGTCCTGCTCGGCGAGGTCCATGGCGAACTCGGTGGCCACCTCCACCCCCGGCCACTCGTTCGCGTGGATGCCGCCCATCAGCAGGAACACCGGGCGGCCGTCGTTGTCCCGGACGTGGTGGGAGATCTCCAGGGCCGGCACGTCCCTGCCGAGAACGGACTTGTGCGGCAACGAGATCGTGCGCACGATGTCCGGCCGCGCCTCGACGGTCTGCTGGACGTCCGCCTGGATGTCGGCGGGCACACGGTAGCCGGTGCGGCCGCTGGGAAGCTGAGACGCGCCGGCCGGGTGCCTGGCGTCCTGTAGCGCCTTGCCGTCGTGGGCCTTGGGCGTTGTCGTGGTTGTCGCCGTGGTTGTCGTCGCCGGGGCTTGTGCCGCGCAGCCGGTCAGGGCGAGGGCAACGGCCAGTGCGATGGTTCTCGTCTTGATGGTCTGCGCCTTTCAGCCGATGCCGTTCACGGTCGTCGTGGTGACGGCGCTGCTTTCGAGCAGGGTTCCCGGCGCCAGCCAGGGGAAGTCCTGCGAGTGCTCGCCGACGAGCTGGCGCAGGCCGATGAACCGGCCGGAGCTGCCGTCGATGATCACGTCGTCGTGCTCCTCGCTGTCGGCGAGGCCGATGGCGACGCCGACGCGACCGTCCACAGTGGCCTGATCGGCGGTGATCCGCACGCCCGGGATCATCGCCATCGCCCGGTACCAGGCGGCCCGCAGATCCGCCGGCATCAGGCCGTCGACGAGAACCCTGGTGGCGTAGCGGAATCGCGCCAGCGGCGTGGAGCCGTGGGTGGCCAGGAAGGCCAGCAGCTGCTGGGGATCGCGCGGCAGGTTCCGGTAGAACGCCTGGCTCTCCGAGTCGGTCGGATCCTCGCACGGCCGCTTCCCGTTGGCGCTGGGGAAGAACGCGCCGCAGTCCGCCCGCCACTCCCCCTTGGCCGTCCGATCCGGCTCCGGCGGCGAGGTCTGAGCCTGTGGAATGCTGCCGCCCAGCCACATCGGCGTCGTTTCCGGCACCTCGCGGCGCATCACCCACTGCTGCTGGGGATCCGCCGGGATCCACAGCTGCTGGCGGTGCTCGACGAGATAGGAGTAGCCGGTCGTCGCCGACAGCTGCTGACTCACCGAGTCGAAGGAATGCGTGACGACGTAACGGTATTGGCCCGGCTTGATCGGCTCGTCGGCCTGCCGGTCAGCGGCGGCGTCGAGGAAAGCGGAGGCCGACGCCAGCGAAATCTTCGGTTCCCGCGCCACCGGCCGCGGCACGACCTGGGACGCGGCCAGCAACGCCAGCGCGGCGGCCGCCGCCAGCCACAGCACGGGTCGCGTTCGGCGTGGGGGCCGGTCGGCGGCGGCCAGAACCCTGGCCCGAATCGCCCCGAGGTCGGGTTCCTCGGTGCGCTGGGCCTGGTGGAGCCGGTCCAGCGCCTCATCGAGGCGGTCCGCGGTCATCGGGCGCTCCCGTCGTTCGCGGCCAGCGTCGCCCGCAACTTCTCCCGCACCCGGTGCAGCTGGGAGCGGACGGTGCTGGCCGGCACCCCCGTGGCGACCGCGACCTCGGCCGGTGTCAGGCCCGCCCACGACGTCAGCAGGAGCACGTCCCGCTCCTGCCGCCCGAGCGCGGCCAGGGCGGCGGCGAGCGACCGGGTGGCGTTCTCGGCGTCGACCCGCTCCGCGGCCCGGGTGTCGTGCGGCTCCTGCTCGCTCGCGGCGGCGGCCCGCGCCGTCGCCCGATAGCCCCGGATCTCCTGGCGGAGGTGGTTGCGCAGCAGGTTCGTGGCGATGCCGTACAGCCAGCCGCGGACCGGGGCCTGCGCCGGGTCGAAGCTCGGCCACCGGCGCAGCGCCACCAGGAACGTCTCCGCGACGAGATCGTCGGCCGTGTCCGCGCCGACCCGGCCAGCCAGGTAGCCGCGCAGCGGGCGGGCGTGCTCGTCGAAGAGGCGGGCGAACACGTCCTTCAGGTCCGCCTCCCCCTCGGCGCCACGGGCCATCAGCGAGGTCACACCCGTCCTTGTCCGCTACCCGCGCCCGCGTCCCACCGCACGGCCAAGTGAGACGCAGGTCACATCACGCCGACTCGTGCGGCACCGGCCACAGCTCGACCGGGTCGGTGCCGGCGATCGGCATGTCCGCGGCGATCTCCCGGGCGCGGGCCTCGTCGGCCACGTCGAGCAGGTAGAAGCTGGCCATGTACTCCTTGGTCTCCAGGTACGGGCCGTCGGTCACCACGGCCGCGCCGTCCACCCGGCGGACCAGCTTCGCCTCCTCGGCGTCGGCCAGGCCGTAGGCGCCGAGCAGCTCGCCGGTCGCGCGGTAGCGGGCGTTGAACGCCTCCTGCTCGGCAATCACCTCCGGCCACTGCTCCTCCGGCAGCGACGCCCACTTCTCCTTGTTGCCGTAGATCATCAGCAGGTACTTCATGGCTCTGCTCCCTCGTGTGCGGGCCTGTCACGCTCTGGTCGGACCCCGCCGTCCCGCCTCGACATCGCGTGTCGAGGATTCTCCGGCGACTCCGGCCCCTCGGTGCGAGCCCGCCCGAGCCGAGGGAAGGAACCGATCGAAATGGACACTACCGCCTGCGCTGACCCGCTCGCGGTCGCGGAACGCGCCCGGGGATTCGCCGGTCTCGCGCTGGAAGAACTTGCCGAAGTTGGTCGGCTCGGTGAAGCCGAGCCGGTTGCCGATCGCGGCGGCGGGCAGGTCGGTGTGGACGAGCAGCCGCTTGGCCTCCAGCGCCACGCGGGCGTCGATCAGCGCCTTGGCCGACCGGCCCGTCGCCGCCTGGCAGGCCCGGTTCAGGCTGCGCAGCGAGTAACCGACGCGGGCGGCGTAGTCGTTGGCGTTGCGAGTGGTGGCGAACGAGCGCTCCAACTCGTGCTGGAACCTCGCGTACGTGTCCTCGTGCGCCGCCGGCGGCCCGTCCGCCGGCAGCCGCGCGATGCGGAGCAGCAACGCCCCCAGCAGCTGCCTGAGCAGATCCACCGTGACCTTGTCGACGGCGCGGTGGTACTCCGTCATCAACTCCCGGACCGCGCGGGCGAGTTCCTTGTGCTCGTCGACCGGCACCGTCCAGACCACCTGGCCGAAGGGGCTCAGCAGCGGACGAATCGCCTCCAGCCGCTGCGGA
Organism: Kutzneria kofuensis; assembly: GCF_014203355.1. Lineage (NCBI taxonomy): Bacteria > Bacillati > Actinomycetota > Actinomycetes > Pseudonocardiales > Pseudonocardiaceae > Kutzneria > Kutzneria kofuensis. The sequence goes on along the minus strand of NZ_JACHIR010000003.1, from coordinate 134,456 downwards.
AACGTGTCGGTGAACAGCACCATCAGCGCGTCCAGCCGGCCGCCGTCGGTGGCCCGGGGAAGCCGCAGCACCCGACCCGGGCACACCGACACCAGCGTGCCCGGCTCGCACGGGTGGTCGACGAAATCGACCATCAGCGCGCCGCGACCACCGGTGATCAGGAACAGCTGGTGGAAGTCCGTGCGGTGCACTGTGGACAACGTCGAAGCCGGCAGCCGGGCGGCAAGCCGGGCGAAGTCCACCACCTCCAGGCCGAGGCGGGGCCGGTCCGGGTTGCTGAACCCGAACTCCACCACCGGCGACGGCTGTCTGCTTCCCACCATGACAGCCGCCGATGCTAGGCCATCCACCCCCGTTCGCGGCCTCAACTTTTCCTCAATCCCCGCCCGTCACGCTCCTCCGCGTCAACCGACAAGGGGAGGCAGTAATGGTGAGCAGGCTGATGGTCGCGCTGGCTTTGGTCGCCGCGACCGTCACTGGGGGTATCGCGGCCGCACATACCGCCGCGCACGTCTCGGCGAGCGGCGTTCCTGCGCCGACCGGCACGCCGACGCCCACGCGGCACGGTCACGGGCTGGCCTGACCAGGTCATACGGGTTGCGCGGTCGAGGCGCCACCTCGACCGCGCGGCCGGACCGTGCCGACAGAGCTGGTCGGCAACCGCCACGCCTGCGGGGGACTGCGGTTGCCGGCCAGCACCGCGGCGAGCGGCCTGCTCGGACACCGTCAGTTGCTTGCCCGATCCAGCCGGGACAGCCACAGCCGGCCGCCGGTCGAGGCGAAGATCTCGGCGGCGCGGGTGGTGTGGGTGACGGCGGCGGAGTGGTCGCCGAGGCGCCGGTGCACGTCCGAGAGCACGGTGTGGGCGTAGCCCGCGAGCAGGCGATACCCGGCTCGCTCGGCGGCGGCCAGGGCGCGGTCGCCGTGGGAGGCCGCGAGGTCGAGGCGGCGGGAGGACAGGTGAGCGTCGGCGAGGCCGATGAGGGCCTCGACCTCGGCGCGGCGATCGGCGGTGACCTGCCCGAGCCGCAGGGCGGCCTCGTGGTGGCCGATGGCCTCACGATGGCGACCGAGCCGCTGGCAGATGGTGCCGAGCACGTTGACGGCGCTGGCCTCGATGCGCCGGCCGTCGATGCGTTGCGCGAGGACGAGTGCGGCGCGGGCCTCGTCGAAGGCTTCGGCGAGCAGGCCGCGATCCCGTTGCACGGCAGCGATGCTGACGAGCGCGGTGGCCTCGTCGGCGCCGTCGCCGACCTCGCGGCTGAGCCGCAGGGCATCGGACAGGTCGGCCATGGCGGCGTCGAGCTGACCCAGGTCATGCCGGACCGAACCGAGGTTCAGCAGCGAATTCGCCCGAGCGACAAGGGATTCGTGCAGCTCGAGGGCCTCCGTGAAGTGCGCCTCCGCGTCGGCCAGGGCACCCTGTTCCCAGTCCACGTTGCCCAGATTGCTCAAGGTCACGGCGCGGCGGCCCTTGTCCTGATGCATGGACAGGGCCGTCGAATAGTGCTGCCGCGCCAGATCCAGCTCGCCGCGTTCGACGTTGACGCTGGCGAGGTTGCCGAGGATCGTCGCCTGTCCGTCGATCCAGTCGGCGCGGCGAGCCAGGTCCAGGGCGGCGGCGTAAGCGGAGATGGCCTCGCCGTGGCGGCCGACGCTCCAGTGCACGTCGGCGATGCTGAGCTGCGCAGACGCCTCCGCGAGGGGCTCACCGGAAGCCGCGGAGAGTGCGGTCCGGGCGACAGCGAGCCAGTCGCCGGCGTGGCGGCGAAGCCAGAAATATCCGCGCAGGGCGTCGGACAGCTGCCACGCCAGCGAATGCGGCCCGTGCTCGGCGGCGTGCGCGACGAGGGCGACAAGGTTCACCCGCTCGCCGTCCAGCCACGCCAGCGCCTCGGCGTGCTCGGCGAACCGCTCCCGATACCCGTGCCGCCCCGGCAGCCGCAGGATCTGCGGATACAGCAGGGCCGCGGCCGACTCCGCCGCGTCCAGATAGAACGCGGCCAGCCGGGTGAAGGCCGCGTCGCGGTCGGGATCGTCCCGGGCAAGCTCGGCCGCGAACAGCTTCAGCAGGTCGTGGCACCGGTACCGGCCCTCTCCCACGGATTCGACGAGATGGGCGGCGGCGAGCACCTCCAGCTGCGAGGCGTCGTCGACGAGCGCGGAGACCGACGACACCGTGATGTCCGGGCCGGGCAGCAAGCCGATCCGGCGGAACAGCAGCTGTGTCTCTGGTTTCAACGTCGCGTACGACAGCTCGAACGCGGCACGGACAGCCGCCTCCTGATCGCCGTCGACCTGCAGCGCGTCCAACCGGTCGCCTGCGCGCAACTGCTTGACGTAGTCGGCGATCCGCCGCTGCGGGTGGTTCGCCAGGTTCGCCGCGGCGATCCGCAACGCCAGCGGCAGATGCGCGCACAGCGCGACCAGCTCGGTGAGGGTCTCCGCTTCGAGCGAGACACGCTGCGTGCCGAGCAGCTTCGTCAGCAGTTCGACGGCTGTGTCATCGGAGAGCACATCCAGCGTGAGCCGCCAGGCGCCCTCTCGCGCCACCAGCCCGCCGAGGCGGTTCCGGCTGGTGATCACCACGCCACAGTCCGGATTGCCCGGCAGGAGCGGCCGCACCTGCTCCGGCCCGCGCGCGTCGTCGAGCACGACGAGGACCCGACGGTCGGCCAGCACGCTGCGATACAGCGCGGCCGCTTCGTCGACGTCCAGCGGCAGCTGATCGGGTGGAACTCCCAGCGCCCGCAGGAACTGGGTCAACGCGCCGAGCGGATGCAGCGGCGGCCCCGGCGAATAGCCGCGCAGGTTCACGAACAGCTGCCCGTCCGGAAAACGCGACGCGACGCGACGGCTCCACTGGACCGCCAACGCCGTCTTGCCCATGCCGGCGGCGCCGTCGATGGCTACCACCGGCGTGTCCCGAACGGCGTCCAGCTGCGTGATTTCCCAGTCCCGCCCGGCAAAGGCCGAGGTCACGGCGGGAAGCTGCCGCGGAATCGGCCGTGCGGCCGACTTCGGCGGCGGGACCGCGAGTGCCGGGTCGTTGTCGAGGATCTGGCTCTGCAGTGCCTGAAGTTCAGGGCTGGGATCGAGACCCAGCTCCTCCTTCAACAGCGCACGGGCCTTGGCGTGGACGGCGAGCGCCTCGGCCTGCCGGCCGCAGCGGTACAGCGCGGTCATCAGCTGCCGGGTCACCCGATCGTCCAGCGGATGCGCCGCGGCGAGGTCGTACAGTTGCGCCAACAGCTCGGCGTGATCGCCGGCGCGCAGCGCGATGTCGTTGCGCAGCAACACCGCGGCCATCCGCTCCGTCTCCAGTGTCGCCGCGAGGTTGGCCAGCCACCGTGACGACGTGTCCGCGAACGCCGGCCCGCGCCACAGTCCCAGCGCCTCCGTCAGCAGAGCTGGATCCTCGGCCGGCCTGGCCCGTCCGACAAGATCGCGGAACCGGTGCATGTCGATCGCGTTTGGGTCAACGGAAACGGCGTAGCCGCCGGGACATCGCTCCAGCGCCACGCTCGGGCCGGAGATCACCGCCCGCAGCCTGGTGATGTAGCCGGAGAGCACGTTGCGGACGCGGTTCGGCGGATCGTCGCCCCACACCCGGTCGATCAACTGCTCGGTGAGCACGGTGCGGTTCGCCTCCGCGAGCAGCACGGCCAGCACACAGCGCTGCCGGGGATGCCCGGTCGGCACCACCCGGCCCGCAACCACGAACTCCACCGGCCCGAGCACGTGGAACTCCATACGGCCCCCAACCCGGTCCCGCCTGCCCACGACGCGCATGGGGGACTATCCCCCAAGTCGCCACCGTAGGGAAGATCTCGCGGAACCGGGTCGGTGCGGGCGTCGACCCCTCTGCGACGCCCGCGGGCGGGTCAGGCGCAGGAGTCGTGCGTGTACACGGCGATCGGCACCAGGCCGGCCGCACCGACGAACAGGCAGGAGCCTCTGGGATCGGCCAGCTTCTTCACGTAGTCGGCGGCCGCGTTGCAGACCCAGCTCAGCCAGCCGAAGCCGTGCGCGTTCAGCTGGGACGCGCAGAACGCGGCGGCCGCGTTCACCCCGTTCTTGATGGCATACGTGTAGATCGTCTCGGTCAGGCTCTTGCTGAACACGAAACCGCAGGCGTTGATCGGGTGTGCGATGCACACCAGGCCGTCCGCCCGCAGCACGCCGTCCGTGCCAGCCGGAACCGACACCGCGTGCCCGTCCGGCGAGACCAGGACCCCCTGCACTGTGACGTGCTGCGGCGCGGGCGTCGCCGCGTTCGCGGCGCCGGCGAAGCCGAACACGGCGGCCAGCACCGCGAGCACGGTGATCGCCAATCTGGTTCGCATACCAACTCTCCCTGTGATCGATGGCGGAGCGTTACGAGGACCAGGCTCGGCGGCCGGGATTGGGGCGTGATGCAGGTTTTGTTGAACCGGCAGGTCAGGGCGGGCTAGGTCGTACGCGCCGAGTGCTCGCGTCACCGGCACTGTCGGACTCGGGTGTCCGGAACGCTCCGGTCGAGGCGAAGTCAACGGTCACTTTGTCCACGTCGTCACAAAACTTTGACCACCGCGGCGCGCGGCGACGATGATCGAGTGTGCCGCCGCATCGGGAATGGGGAGAATCCATGCGTCTTGTCGCATCCGCCGTCGCCGCACTCGGCCTCGTCGCCGCGGTCGCCGGGACCGCGTCCGCCGACGAGCCCACCGGCATCACCTTCTGGCAGGCCGACTTCAGTGGCCAGAGCGTCACCTACGACGCGTCGACCACCGGGTGCACCACGCTGCCGTTCGTCGTGCACTCCGAGTTCAACAACAGCGACGCCAGCTTCGACCTCTACACCACTCCGGACTGCAGCGGCTCCGCGCTGCACATCCCGGCGACCGACCTGCACAGCTTCCTGAACCACGACGTGCAGAGCTTCACCCGGGACTGACCGGCGCGCGCCGAGGGGTCGTGGCCCGCCCCTCGGCGCGGCCTGGTACCGGAATCCGGCCGCGCGCTGGTCCACACCTGTCGCCGCGGCCCCGGATAGCGTCTGCCCATGGCACGTGTTTTCCTCGCCGGCGCGACCGGCGTCCTCGGTCGGCGCCTCGTCCCGCTCCTGCTCGCCGACGGCCACCACGTCACCGGTTTGGCCCGGTCGACCGCCAGCGCGGACCGAATCCGGCAGCTCGGGGCCGAGCCCGCCGCCGGTGATGCCCTCGACGCGGACAGCGTGCGGGCGGCGGTGCTGGTCGCGCGGCCGGACGTCGTCATGCACCAGCTGACCGACCTCGCGTCCCGCGACTTCGCCGCCAACTCGGCGATCCGGGTCGTCGGCACGCGGAACCTCGTCGACGCGGCGTTGGCCGCCGACGTGCGGCGATTTGTCGTGCAGAGCATCGCTTTCGCCTACGAGCCGGGCGACACGCCGGCTCGCGAGGACACGCCGCTCGACGTCGAGGCCGACGAACCACGGCGGACGACCGTGCGCGGTGTCGCCGAACTGGAGGCGCAGGCCGCTCGTGTTCCGTCGCACGTCGTGCTGCGCTACGGCACGTTCTACGGTCCCGGCACGTGGTACGCCCCGGACGGGTTGATGGCCACGGGGCCGTTGGCCGCCAACCGCGACGTGACGAGCTTCGTGCACATCGACGACGCCGCCACGGCTGCCCTGCGGTCGCTGGACTGGGGAAATGGCCCGGTGAACGTCTGCGACGACGAGCCGGCTCCCGGCTTCGAGTGGGTGCCGGAGTTCTGCGCCGCCGTCGGCGCCGAGCCGCCGGCCCGGTCGGATCAGCGCACCGGCTTCGCCCGCGGCGCCGACAACGGCTACGCCCGGCACAGCCTCGGCTGGCAGCCGGTCTGGCCGTCCTGGCGTGACGGCTTCAAGGCAATGACAGCCTAGGAGCGTTGGGGCCGTAGGCATTGGCGCGGGCTGCACGCCTCCGCACCCCGGGCAGAGCGGTGATGAGCCGGAGCAGTTTGGCCGGCACGATCGGGCGGCCCGACTCCCGGGCGCGGGCGGCCCGGTGCTCGATCCGGACCTGGTCGTCCTGCACGAGCTTGATCGCCGGCTCCCGGTCGGCCTGGACGGCGGCGAGGACGTGGTCCGGCACCGGCCCTTGACGCAGTGCTGGCACGAGGCGGTTGGCGGCGGCGACGGCGTCCTGGATCGCCATCAGGATGCCGTTGCCTCCGACCGGCGAAATGACGTGCGCGGCGTCGCCGATCAGCAGCAGGCCCGGCCGCCACCACCGCTGCACGCGGGAGATGTCCACGGACAGCAAGGTCGTCTGCGTGAAGTCGGTCAGCAGGTGCGTGCGGCCGGCCAGCCACGGCACGTGCTCGTCGAGGAACCGCCGGATCGGCTCGACGCCGGCGTCCCGGGCCTTGGCGTAGCCGCCTTTCGGGACGCTGTACCCGAGCTGCCACCCCTCCGTGCCGGTGAGCAGGCCGACATAGTGGTCGCGGCCGAAGAACAGGTCGACGTCGGCGTCCGGCGGATCGCCGTCCCGGTGCGGGAGCCGGAACCAGATCAGGTCGGTCCGCGCTCCGAGCGACCGCGCCGGCAGGTCGGCCAATCGGCGCAGCCGCGAGTGCCGGCCGTCCGCACCGATCACCACGTCCGCTTCGATGCCCTGGGCTCCCACGATCCGGCCGTCGCGCTCGTCGAGTTCGGTCACCTTGCAGCCGGTGCGGAGCTCGCAGCCGGGCAGGGATCGGAAGCGCTCGGCCATGAAGTCCAGGAACCGCGCCTGCGGCATCAGCGTCACGTAGTTGAACGGCGTGCGCAGGCGGGTGTAGTCGGCGGTGGTGACCGAGCCGGCCGTGGTGTGCAGCCGGAACTGCCGGGCCTTCTCGTGCGGCAACTCCAGCAGCGGCTCGGCCAATCCAAGCTCGTCGAGCAGTTCCAGCGTGTACGGGTGCAGCGAGTCGCCACGGAAATCGCGGTCGAAGTCGCGGTGCGCCTCCAGCAGCGTCACGCGGATGCCGGCCCGCCCCAGCAGGTAGGCGAGCATCATGCCGCCCGGCCCGCCGCCGACGACCAACGCTGATTCGCTAGAAGTTCTAGCCATGTCGCCCACCGTACCCGATGGCTAGATTTTCTAGCTACGATGCGTCCGTGCGGGACCAGTCGATCAGCCTGGCGCTGCGCCGGATGTTGCAGGCGGGCCGGGAGATGCAGAGCGCGGTGGCGCGCCGGATGGGCGTGCGGATCACCGACGTGCAAGCCGTCGACCACGTCGTGTCCGCCGACGAGCCGCTCGGCCCGGTCGAGTTGGGCAGCCGGCTCGGTATCCGCTCCGCCTCCGCCACCGCGCTGGTGGACCGCCTGGTCGCCGCCGGCCACCTCCGCCGCGAACCCGACCCGCATGACCGCCGACGGGTCGTCCTGCACGCCACCGACCACGCCCGCGGCGACGTCCATGCCGCGCTCTCGCCGCTGCTGACGGAGATCGACACCATCGTCGGCAACCTCAGCCCGGCCGAGGCCACCACCGTCCTGGCCTTCCTCACCGACGTCACCGCCGCCATGCGCGCCTACGCCAACCCCGGCGAGTCCCGCTCAGCGTCACACCGAATGTAGGTTTCCGGCACAGGCCCCGAACCACCGGCCGAGGGCGGCGCGCAGCTCGTCCGGGTCGGTGCCGACCCAGGCGATGTAGCCGTCCGGACGGATCAGCGTGCCGCCATCGTCAGCGTGCTCGATGGCGACACGATCCGCCCACGGCGCAACGACTTCGCCTGCCGGGCCGATGTAGCGACCGCGTCCGTCCTCGAGTTTCACGTCGACGGCGAAGGTGCCGATGAGCGGGTTCTTGTCGTCTCCGTACCGAATCCGCAGTCCGTGGCTGAGTTCGAGCAGGGTGCGGGCGGCTTGCGGTTCACGCAGGACGTCGCCGAGGACTTCCCGGAGCGCCTCCGTCTGCGGATCGGTGCGGAGCAGGGCATTCTCCGCTCGGCTGTCGCGAAGCACCTGTGCGCCAACGGGATGCCGCTCGGCGGTGTACGTGTCCAGCAACTCGGAGTCGGCGCGGCCACGGGCGACGAGGGCGAGCTTCCAACCGAGGTTGGCGGCGTCCTGGAGGCCGAGGTTGAGGCCCTGGCCGCCGATCGGCGAGTGGACGTGCGCGGCGTCGCCGGCGATCAGGACCCGGCCGCGGCGGTAGGTCGAAGCCTGGCGGGCGTTGTCGGTGATCCGTATCGGCTGCTCGACGGCCGTGACGGCGATGTCCTGGCCGCTGACCCGGCGCAGACTGGCCTCGAACTCGGCAGCGGTCAGCACGGAGTCGCGGTCGAACGGCTCCGGGTCGAACTCGATGGTCATGCTCGGCGACGGTGACGGCGCGACGGCGAGAATCCCGCCGGGAAGGCGGTGAATCCCCGGCTCCAGCGGCAGTTCGCCGGCGTACGTGGCGACCGCGACCCGGGCCAGCATCGACGGGTCGGTGCCGGGGAAGTCGAAGCCGGCCTTGCGGCGCACGGTGCTCCGACCGCCGTCGCAGCCGACGATCCAGTCCGCGGAAATCCTCGTGCCGTCGGCGAGAACGGCCGTGCCGCCGTCGATGTCGACGACTTCGGCGCCTTTCCGCACCTCGACGCCGAGCTCGGCGACGCGGGCCGCCAGCAGTTGCTCGAGCTCGCCCTGCATGACGATCAGCGGCGGCGCCAGGTCCCCCAACTGGCCGTCGTGGTCGATCAGCGGCAACGCGGCGAAGTCCCCCTTGAAGTCCGCCATGCCGAGGCGGGCCATCAGCTCCGCGAGATCACCGGGATCCTCGCCGGCGGTCTCGTCGCTGAAGCCGGCGAGGCGACGCAGCGCCGCCGCCGTCATCGCACGCACCGGGTCACCCAGTCCACGCAGGTCGAGGGTCTGCACGGTGCGTGCCGTCAGCCCCCGGTCGTCGTCGCTCTTGCCCTGGTCCGGCTGCGCCAGCCGCTCAACCACCAGCGGCTTCACGCCCGCCAGCCGCAGCTCCGCCGCCAGGAACAGGCCGACCGGCCCGCCCCCGACCACCAGCACCGACACGTCCGCCATGCCGTCCTCCCCCTGACGCGAAATACTTCACATGATGTGAACAGTATGCATGCCGTAAACTATCAGCGGGAGGCGCCGTGGACGACAGGGATCGGCTCATCGAGCGGATCGAGCATGCCGACGACCGCTTCCTGCGCATCACCTCGCGTACCGGGGCCGGCCCGCTCCAGGACACCGACCTGACCATGCGCCAGCTCAAGGTGCTGCTCGTCCTGTCCTTCCAGGACGGCGCCTCCGGCCAGGACCTCGCCCGCGCGCTCGGCGTCGGACTCGCCGCCGTCACCGGCATCACGCACCGGCTCTCCGCTCGCGGCCTCATCCGCCGCGCCGTCGACCCCCATGACCGTCGGGTTCGCCGGATCTACCTCACCGACAAGGGCTCCGCCACCCTCGCCGTCCTCCGCGACGCCGGCCGCGACAACAAGCGCCGCCTGCTCCGCCGCCTCGACGACGAGGCCCTGCGCAAGATGGCCGACGCCATGGACGCCCTCAACGCGGCCGCGGAAGCCGACGAGTAACAGCCCTCGGGTAATGCCACATGCGCTTCCCATCTGCGCCCTGGTGCCACATGGGAGGCGCATGTGGCGTCTCGTTGCACGCGATGGGTAACGTCGATACAGTGTCTGCTATAGCGTATGTAGCAGAGGAGGCGGGCATGCGTACCTGGTTCATCACGGGCGGCACGCCGGGCGGGTTCGGCATGGCGTACGCGAACGCGGCGCTCGATGCCGGCGATCGCGTGGCGCTGACGGCGCGTCGGCCGCACGAGCTGGCGGAATGGGCGCGGCGGCAAGGCGACCGCGTGCTGGTGCTGCCGCTGGACGTCACGGACGAGAAGCAGATCCGGCAGGCCGTCGAGGAGGCGGAAACCCGGTTCGGCGGCATCGACGTCCTGGTCAACAACGCCGGCCGCGGCTGGTACGGGTCGGTCGAGGGCACCGCCGACGAGGTGGTCCGCCGGACGTTCGACCTCAACTTCTTCGGCACGGTCGCCGTGATTCGCGCCGTGCTGCCGGGGATGCGAGCCCGCGGCAGCGGCTGGATCGTGAACATGTCCTCGGTGGCGGGCCTGGTCGGCGTCACGGGATTCGGCTACTACTCGGCGGCGAAGTTCGCGCTGGAGGGCCTCGGCGAATCACTGCGCAGCGAGGTGGAACCGTTGGGCATCAAGGTGTTGACGGTCGAACCAGGCGCCTTCCGCACCAACGCCTACGCCGGCTTCGAGGACGAGCCGATCGGCGAGGCCATCCCGGACTACCAGCCGATGCTGGCGGCGATCCGCGCGGCCTTCGTCGAGGACAACGGAAAGCAGCCCGGCGACCCCGACCGCGGCGCACGGGCCGTGCTCGCGGCGATGAGCACGGACAACCCGCCGCAGCGACTCGTGCTCGGCAACGCGGGCTACGACGCGGTGGCGGGCAAGCTCGACTCGATGCTGACCGAACTACGCGCCCACGAATCGCTGTCCCGCGGGGCGGATTTCCGGCGCTGACCGGGCAATCACGGCCGTCTGCCCGTTCGTACACATCGGGTCGTCCACCGGGAACCGCGTGCCACGATGATGAAATGTCAACAACTGTAGTCGTGGGCGGCAGCAACGGGATCGGCCGCCTGATCGCCGAGCGGGCCGCCGGGCGCGGCGACACCGTGGTGATCACCAGCCGGGACAAGGCCCGCGCCCAGACGGTGGCGGCGGAGATCGGCGGCGCCACCACCGGCATCGCCCTGGACCTGGCCGCTCCCACCACGATCGAGGCGGCACTGGCCGAGGTCGGTGAGGTCGACCACCTGGTGGTCACGGCGATCGAGCAGACGCAGCAGACCATCGCGGCCTTCGACATCGCCGACGCGATCAACTCGGTGACGATCAAGCTGGTCGGCTACGCGGAGACCGTCCGCGTGCTGCACGGGCGGTTCCGCCCCGGCGCCTCGGTGGTGCTGTTCGGCGGCCTGGCCAAGGAACGCCCCTATCCGGGCTCGACCATGGTGACCACGATCAACGCCGGCGTCACCGGCCTGATGCGCACGCTGGCCCGCGAGCTCGCGCCGGTCCGCGTCAACGCGCTGCACTCCGGCGTGGTCGGCGACAGCCCGAAGTGGGCCCACATGAGGGACGACCACCCGGCGGTGGCCCGCACGCCGATCGGGCGGCTGGTGACCATGGAGGAGGTGGCCGACGCCACCGAGTTCCTGCTGCGCAACGGCGGCATGAACGCCCACGACCTGAACGTGGACGGCGGCTGGCTACTGACCTGACCCCATGAACCCGGCGAGCCGCGCGGCGCCGCCGGGCTCGAAGCACTCGACGAGGTTCGTCGCCGACTCCCGCGCGGCCTGTTCGGCGCGCGGGAACATGGCCGCCTCGTACGCGGCCAGCGCCGACTCCACGTCGTCATGGGAGGCAAGGGAAAGCGCCAGCTCGGCGCCGTCGAGCATGGCCAGGTTCGCACCCTCGCCGGCGAAGGGTGACATCAGGTGCGCGGCGTCGCCGAGCAGCGTGACCCCAGGAACCCGCGGCCAGCGGTGCCCGACCGGCAGGGCGTGGATCGGGCGCGGCACGAAGACGCCGTCGCCGTCGGCGATCAGCGCGCGCACCAGTTCGGGGAAGTCGTCGAAGATCTCCAGCAGCCGCAACCGCGTCTGCACCGGGTCGCTGTCGACGACGTCGGTCGCCACCCAGTTCTCGTCCTCGGCCCGCACGGCGGCGTAGACGCGGATCCGGCCGTCTCCGTTCCGCTGGGCCAGCACGCCCTTCCCGTCGTCGAGAGCGAACATCGAGCCGGGACCGACGAACGCGGCCAGGTCGGGGTGTCGAGTGTCCACATCGGACATGTGTGTCTCGACGAACGAGAGCCCGGAGTAGACGGGACGGGCGCTCGACAGCAGCGGCCGCACCTTCGACCACGCCCCGTCCGCGCCGACGACCAGGTCGGCCTCGACGGTGTCGCCGCCGCTGAGCGTGATCGCCGACGGCTCGACGGCGGTGACCTTGGAGCCCCAGTGAACGGTTCCGGCCGGCAGCGACTCGACGAGGATCCGCTTCAACTCGCCGCGATCGACTTCGGGCCGGCCGCCGGGCTCGTCGGGCCTCTCGTCGAGGTGGACGACTCCCCTGCCGTCCAACAGCCGCAGCGCCTCGCCCTCGTCCCGGGCGACCGCGCGGAACTGGTCGAACAGGCCGGCCGCGCGCAGCGCGCGCTGCCCGGACTCCTCGTGCATGTCCAGCGTGCCGCCCTGGTCGCGGGCGGTGGACGAGCCGTCGAGCTCGTACACAACGGCCTCGATGCCGTTGACGTGCAGCACTCGGGCGAGCGTCAGGCCGCCGAGCCCGCCGCCGACGATGGTGACCTTCATGGCGGATCTCCTTCTACGGTATGGGTGTGCCGAACGCGCCGGTGATCAGGACGTCGAACATCCAGCGGGCCCGGTCGGATTCGGGGCCCGCCACCAGTTCCGCGGCGTGGGCGGCGATGTTGGGGTAGGTCTCCGGCGAGGCGCCTCGCACGGTGCGCAGCAGCAGGTCGTGGTCTGCCGCCGAGGCGTCGGGGTTCTCGCTGCGGGTGCCGTGTTCCACGGCGCTGGCCGTGGCGATCAACAGCAGCAGGTCGACCGCCCAGCCGGCCTGTGCCGCCGGCATGCCGCTCTCGACCAGCAGCGCCAGCACCGCCTCGATGACGGCCAGGTAGTTCGGGCCGCTGAGCCGGGTGACCAGCGCGACCCGGGCCAGGCTCGGGTTGTCGTGCAGCACCTGCCGGTAGGAGCTGACGACCTGCCAGAGCCTGGCCCGCCAGTCGCCTTCGTGGCCGGTGGCCAGGTCGATCTCGCCGAGCAACTCGTCGAGCATCGCGGCGTGCAGTTCCTCGGTGTCCTTCACGTACACGTAGAGCGAGGCCGGTCCGGTGTCGAGCTCCTTGGCCAGCCGCCGCATGGTCACCTTGTCCATGCCCTCGGCCCGCATCACGGCGAGCGCGGTGGCCACGATGCCGTCGCGGGTCAGGGCCGGCTTGGCCGGGCGCTCCCGCCGGTTGTAGATCTTGTCCATGGACCGAGCCTAACGGACGCGTTCGTGACGAACATGTTCGTCACGAACGCAGGAAATCGTCGATGAGGTCCAGCGTGCGCTCCGGCGCCTCCATCAGCGGTGCGTGGCCGACGCCGGGCAGCAGCACGAACTCCGCCTTCGGGAAGTGCTCGGCGTAGGCGCGGCCGTACTCCGCCCCGACGATCCGGTCGTCCCCGCCCCAGATGAACAGCACCGGCACGGCCACCCGCCCCACCCGGTGCAGCAACCGCGGGTCGCCCTGCGGATGCCGCGCGGTGTAGTGGCCGAAGTTGGCACGCACCGCCTCGGGCAGCCGGGTGTCGTCCATGTTCGGCATGGCGATGGAGTGGCCCGGGATGCGCGGCCCGATCACGTCGATCAACACCACACCGGAGATGCGCCGGCCACGGTCGCGCACCGCCATCTCGGCAGCGACCCAGCCGCCGAACGAACTGGCGATCAGCACCACGTCGTCGAGGTTCTGGTCGTCAAGCAGGTCGAGGTATTCGATCGCGAGGTCGTCCACGCCCTCGTACCAGTCCGGTCGGGGCGTGCCGTCCCAGCCGGCGTGGGTCGGGGCGAGGACTTCGTGCGTGGCGCCGAAGCGATCCACGATCGGCTGCACCGAGCGCCGCCCCGGGCCACCGTGCAGAGCCAGCAGTGTCTTGGTCATGACCCCAGCCTAACGAACATGTTCGTTACGAACAAGTTCGTGATTGCCGTGGGCCTGGTGGCCGGCTTCTTCGGGAGGGCTCCTGAGAGTCATTACCTGGCGCTTACGCTGGACCGGACGCACGTCACAGCCGGGACCAAAACCGGACTGACCGGTGTTGTATCGGCCGGGGGCAACGGACGAGAGAGGGAGCGATGAGCAACACGACCGAGACCGCGGTGCTGGCCGGTGGCTGCTTCTGGGGCATGCAGGACCTGATCCGGCGGCAGCCCGGCGTGCTGTCCACCCGGGTCGGGTACTCCGGCGGCGACACGCCCAACGCCACCTACCGCAACCACGGCACCCACGCCGAGGCCGTCGAGATCGTCTTCGACCCGAGCGCGACGAGCTACCGGGACCTGCTGGAGTTCTTCTTCCAGGTGCACGACCCGACCACGAAGAACCGCCAGGGCAACGACATCGGCCTCAGCTACCGGTCCGCGATCTTCTACACCAGTGACGAGCAGCGCCGCGTCGCCGAGGACACCATCGCCGACGTCGATGCCTCCGGCCTGTGGCCCGGCAAGGTCGTCACCGAGGTCCAGCCGGCGGGTGACTTCTGGGAGGCCGAGCCCGAGCACCAGGACTACCTGCTGCGCTACCCGAACGGCTACACCTGCCACTTCGTGCGCCCGGGGTGGAAGCTCCCGAAGCGCGCCGAGTCCACGCAGGGCTGAGGATCTCCACGGCTGCCGCCTCGAGTGTGAGGCGGCAGCACACGGCGGCGCGGGTCGCGATGACCCGCGCCCGCTGACCGCGAACAACGCATACGCGCCGCCGCGCGCCTCGACGCGTCGCCACGCCGGCCGCGTGCTCCGCTGCGCATATGCCTTCCTCGGCCCCCGCGCACAAATCCGCCACATTCGCCCCGTTGGTCGTGCGTGATCGGGGCGAAAGTCACCCAATAGTGGCGAGAATCCGGTGTATGACCAGGTGGCGGGCCCGCTCGCACAGGCCGGAGGCGTACCGGGCGTCTCAACGGCACCGGCGGCGTGGGTCCCTCACCCGAGGGACGGTTCCCTCGACAGTGTGAGGGGCGATTGCGGCGAGTGATTGCTCTTTCACACGAACTAGCTCTGTCCGCCACCGACGAACACGACCTAGACTTGTGCCGAAATTTGCAGATATGACTATGCATAATGCGCAGTTGTCCGTCTCCAACGGTCCGTCGACGCCATGTCGAACGGGCGAGGGAGGGGCTCCATCGTGTTCACGCTCGGCTGGTTAACAACGACCGACAGGCACTGCGACCACGTTCTCGTCGGGCTGAGTCCGCAGAACGGACGATACAAGCCGGAATACATCCGGCAGCTGATTTGGTGGCTGCATCCCCGGTTCAGATCCATTGACGTGGTCATCCCGGGATTCGAGGCGGCGTACACACTGGTGGCGGCGGGCCACCCGCCGGCGCAGGCGGTGCACCGGGCCCGCCGGGCCTACCGCCAGCTGCGCAACCCGGCGGTCCGAGCCCTGGCCGACCTGGGCGTACCGGACCCGGCCGGGCACGTGACGAGCTGGACCAAGCTGCACGCGAACGCCGCCTATCGGGCGTCGCTGATCCGGTCGAGGAAGGCGTATCTGACGGATCCGCACATTCGGCGGGTCTGCCGGGAGATGACCGCCGAGGTGGTCGGCAACGCCGCGGGGCGACGCCCGGCCACGCCGGCCGATATCGACATCGCGGTTCGCTACGTGATTGCCGAAATTCCGCTGCTCACCGACGGTCCGAGCGTCTTCGGCGCCGATCGGAGCGTATTCGTGTACCACCGTGCCACTCCACTGGTGACCGCGATCGCGGCGGGCAACTCCATTCTCACCGCGGCGCCCGGACAGGCGTGGGCGGTCGCCAGCCACCAGGAGAACAATCATGACGAACTCGCCCGAACCGCGACTCCCGCTGCAATACCCGTTCCCGCTCGGTGACACCGGTGCGCTGCCACCGCTGACCGCGTGGGCGCAGCGCGCCAGACCGGTCTGCCCGGTGCGGCTGCCCAGCGGCATCACCGCCTGGATGCTGACCCGCAAGGACGACGTGGCCCGGATGCTCGCCGACAACCGGTTCAGCCGGGACCTCGCCGAACGCGGCTCGCCCCGCATGGTCGGCGAGGACCTCACCTCGGTGGACGACGCGATCTTCAACCTGGACCCGCCCGACCACGACCGGGTGCGGCAGGTGCTCAGCGGCTGGTTCACCCGCCGCGCGGTGCAGCGGCACCGCCCGCTCGTCGCCCGCCACGCGAACCGACTGCTGGACCTGATGTCGAACGGCCCCAACCCGACCGACCTCGTCGAGTCCTACTCGGCGGCGCTGCCGCTGGACGCGATGGGCGAACTTCTCGGCGTGCCGGCGGAGCTGGCCGAACAGTGCCGTCGCACGTACCCGATGAGCCTGGACCTGTCGTCCACGCAGGAGGCCGTCGAGAAGGAGACCGACGCCGCCAAGCAGTTCATCGCCCGGCTCATCGCCGCGCACCGGGCCGATCCGGTGCCCGACTCCCCCGTGCACGCGCTGCTCCGGGCGCGCTCCCAGGGCGTGATCAGCGAGTCGGAGATGTTCGGCACGGTGTTCCTGATCTTCGTCACGTCGTTCGACCCGCTGGTGGCTCCGCTGACCACCGGGCCGATGATCCTCATGTTGCATCGCAAGCAACTCGCCGAGTGCCTGGCCGAGCCGGCGTTGTGGCCCAAGGCGATCGAGGAGGTGCTGCGCTACTTCCACAACGGCGGCCTGGGTTTTCCGCGGATCGCCCGTGAGGACGTGGAGCTGCACGGCACGCTGATCAAGCGCGGCGACGCGGTCGTGGTGCCGATGCAGGCCGTCACCTGGGATCCCCGGCACTACCACAACCCGGAGCGGTTCAACATCCACCGGTCCACCGACGGGTCGGCCACCTTCGGCGCCGGGCCGCACTACTGCCTCGGCTCGCAGCTGGCCCGGGTCGTGTTGCAGGAGGCCATTTCCGCGCTGTTCCACCGGTTTCCGACGCTGGACCTGGCGGTCAGCGAGCGGGAGCTGCCATGGGACCCGAACCGCATGTTCACCCGCCCGATGCAGCTGCCCGTCACCTGGTGAGGAGCGCCATGACCGAGACGACCAGCTCCGGGAGCCAGTTCGACCAGTTGGCCTTCCTGTACGAGCGCAGCTTCGACGTGTGGCCGTACCGACGGGACGTGGAGCAGCATTCCGTGCTGACGGCGCTCGGCGACGTGACCGGGTTGGCGGCGCTGGACCTCGGCTGCGGCTCCGGGGCGTACACCCGGCTGCTGGCCGAGCGCGGGGCGCGGCCGGTGGTCGGCATGGACGGCGCCGCCGGCATGATCGACTACGCTCGGCGGCGCGAGGCCGAGGAGCCGTCCGGCGCGACCTTCGTGCTGCAGGACGCGGTGGAGCCGGTCAACGGCGGCTTCGACCTGGTCCTCGCCGTGCACCTACTGCCGTACGCGGAGACCTTCGAGGCGTTCGCCGCGATGTGCGCGACCGCCCGATCAGCGCTGTCCGGGCCGGGAAAGCGATTCGTGACCGTGACCATCAATCCCGGTTTCGCCCGCGAGCCGGGTTACTACACCCGCTACGGATTCGACTTGATAGCCCCTTCGGCTGAACTTCACGACGGTGATCCGATTCAGTTACACAGCGAGTTCCTCGGCGGCACGATCGACGTGACCCCGCACTACTGGTCACGGGCCACCCAGGAACATGCCCTGCTCAGGGCCGGCTTCCGGCAGGTCACGTGGTGGGATCCGGTCTGCGACCCTGCCGCCGATACGGTCCACTTCCGCGAATATCTGCGCAGGCCACCAACCCTAGTTGTCACCGCAACCGCGTGAGGTTGTACTAGTATTCCCGCGGCGAATCGGGGGCGTCCGCAGAACGTGCGGTGAAACGGGAGGTCATGCTCGTGCACGAATCCGCCTGGATGCCAACGGGGCTGGATCCGGAAGTACCCAGCGCCGCCCGGGTGTACGACTATTTCCTCGGCGGCTACCACAACCTGGCCGTCGACCGGGAGTTTGCGCACCGGGCCCAGGAGACGATGCCGGACCTGCCGGTGATCCTGCGCACCTCGCGCCGGTTCCTGCGCCGGGCCGTGCACTTCCTGCTGGACGAGGGCATCACCCAGTTCCTCGACCTCGGCTCCGGCATCCCCACCGCCGGCAACGTGCACGAGATCGCGCAGGCGGTCGCGCCGCACGCGCGGGTCGCCTACGTGGACCGGGACTCCGTCGCCATCGCGCACTCCGCGCTGATGCTGGAGAAGAACGCCAACGCCGTGGCGCTGCGGGCGGACCTGCGCCGGCCGCGGGACGTGCTGCACAGCGACGTCGTCACGGACCTGCTGGACCTGTCCCAGCCGGTGGCGGTGCTGATGTCGGCGGTGCTGCACTTCGTCGAGTCCGACGCCGAGGCGCAGTCCATCGTCGCGGGCTACCGCAACGCCATCGCGCCCGGCAGCTTCGTCGTGATCTCCCAGGGCACCCAGGAGACCGCCGGCGAGCAGGGCGAGCAGGTGATCCGCCTGTACGACGAGACCGACAGCCCGTTCACGGCGCGCAACCGCGACCAGTTCACCCAGCTGTTCAAGGGGCTGGACCTGGTCGACCCGGGCGTGGTCTACGTGCCGCAGTGGCGGCCGGAGTCGCCGGACGACGTGGACGAGCATCCGGAGCGTAGCTGCGCCTACGGGGCGATCGGCCGCAAGCCGTTGTACTGACCAGGCCGTAGCATCTGGGCATGGCGACCCGCGAGAACCAACTGGGTGAGTTCCTGCGCTCCAGTCGGGGCCGGCTGGAGCCGTCGGCGGCGGGGCTGCCCGGCGACCTGACCGCGCGCCGGGTGACCGGGCTGCGCCGCGAGGAGGTGGCGGTGCTGTCGGGCGTCAGCGCCGACTACTACACCCGGCTGGAGCAAGGGCGGGAACGGAATCCGTCGGCTCAGGTGGTGACGGCGCTGGCCCGTGCGCTGCGGCTGACCCCGGACGCCCGCGATCATCTGCACCGGCTGGCGGGGCTGCTGCCCGGCCTGTCGGACGTGGCGCCGACGCGGGTGCATCCGTCGTTGTCGCAGCTGGTGGACGCCTTCCCGCGGGCGGCGGCATACGTGCTGGGACCGGCGTTCGACGTGCTGGCCACGAACCGCATCGCCGACGGGTTGCTGTTCCCGTTCGGCGACGAGCGGAACATGCCGCGGATCCTGTTCACGCATCCGGCGGCGCGGACGGTGTTCGTGGAGTGGCCGCTGGTGGCCGGCGCGACCGTGCACGCGCTGCGGCTCAACGCCGGCCGTTTCCCGTCGGATCCGGGGATCTCCGCGCTGGTGGCGGAGTTGTCCGCGGCGTCGGCGGAGTTCCGGGAGCTGTGGGCGGACCACACGGTCGCCGGCCTCACCCGGGCGTACAAGGTGTTCGTGCACCCCGGGGTGGGTCGAGTGGAACTTACGTACCAGACCTTCGACGTGACGGACGCGCCCGGGCAGCAGCTCCTGGTCGGCACCGCGGAGAGCCTGGCCAGCCAGGACGCCATCGACCGGCTGGCGGCCATGGCACACGCCTAGGCGCGGTCGACGACAGCCCGCCGTTGACAACCACGCGCCACGCCGCCCACGATAACTGACTGGTCAGCCAGTTATCTACCTCGGGGGCGGCGATGCAGCGACTGGGCGTGTTCCGCGACCCGGCGTCGGTGGCGGTGGTCGGCGCCTCGGACAACCGGTCCAAGTGGGGCTACTGGCTGGCGGCGGGGGCGTTGACGGGCGCCCACCGCCGCCGGGTCGACCTGGTCAACCGCCGTGGCGGCACCGTCTGCGGGCAGCCGTCCGCCCCGAGCCTCTCGGCGCTGGACGACGTGCCCGAGCTGGTCGCGCTCTGCGTGCCGCCGGCACACGTGTCGGACGTGGTCGACGAGGGGCTTTCGGCCGGCGTCAAGGGTTTCCTCGGCATCACGGCCGCCGTTCCGGCGGAAGCTGAGCTGGCGCAACGGATTCGAGCCGCCGGCGCACGGCTCGTCGGCGCGAACAGCCTCGGCATCGTCGACACGGCGACGCAGTTGTGCCTGGCCTGGGGCAGTTTCACACCGGGCCCGCTGGCGATCGTGTCGCAGAGCGGGCAGGTCGGCTCGGAGCTGGCGCTGCTCGGCGTCCGGCACGGACTGGGCATCTCGCGGTTCGTCTCCCTCGGCAACGCCAGCGACGTCACCGCGACGGAGTTGCTGGCCGACCTGGTCGACCACGAGTCGACCCGTGTCGTCGCCGTCTACCTGGAGAACTTCGCCAACGGCGCGGCGCTGCTCGACGTGTTGCGGAAGCTGGGCAAGCCGACCCTGCTGCTGACCGTCGGCGGCAGCGCGGCGAGCACCCGGCTGGCCCGCTCGCACACCGGATCCCTGACGTCCTCGCTGGACGTCGTGGACGCGGCGTGCCGGGCCGCCGGAGTCGCGCGGGTGGGCACGCCGGCCGAGGTGATCGACGTTGCCCGTGCGCTGCTGGCCACCCGTCCGCCGCGCGGCGGACGGGTGGCGATCATCGGCGACAGTGGCGGCCAGTGCGGGATCGCGGCGGATGTGGCGCACGCCCACCAGCTGCGGGTTCCGCCGGTCGACATCGCCGTGACACTGCCGGACGGCGCGGCGCAGCACAATCCCGTCGACCTGGCCGGCGCGGGCGAGCAGGACATCGCCAACTACGCCCGCGTCACCGAGGCCGTGCTGCGGTCCGACCACGTCGACGCCGCCGTGCTGACCGGCTACTTCGGACGCTACGGGCTGGACATTCCGGCCATCGGCGACCAGGAAGTCGCCGTGGCGCAACGGATCGGCGAGATCGCGGCGACCGCCGGCAAGCCGGTGCTGGTGCACTCCATGGGCCCCGACAGCGCCACCGCGCACGCGTTGTGGGCGGCCGGCGTGCCGACCTACGACCGCATCGAGGCGACATTGTCGGCGCTGAAGGGCCTCACCGCCTTCGGCCGGCCGGCTGAGCTGCCACTCCCCGACCAGACCCGACCCATCGGCGTTCTGCCCGACGGCTACTGGGAGACTCGGCAGGTGCTGGTCGACGTCGCCTTCCCGCGGGCCTTCGTCGCGCGCCGCCGCGAGGACCTCGGCAACGCCGCCCGGCTGACCGCTCCGTACGTGCTCAAGGCCGCCTGGCTGGAGCACAAGAGCGAGGCCGGCGGCGTCCGCACCGGACTGTCCACTCCGGAGGCCCTGGCCCGGGCATTCGACGAGATGGCGGCCCGTCTCGGCCCCGGCGAGTACGTCGTCGAGGAGCAGGACACCCGCCCGAACACCGTCGAGATCCTCGTCGGCGGGAAACGCGACCCCGACTTCGGCCCGCTCATCACGGTCGGCGCCGGCGGCACCGAGACCGAGGTGCAGCACGACACCGCCACCGAGCTGGCCCCGGTTTCCCCGGGAACGGCCCGGAAAATGCTCGACCGGCTCCGCTGTGCCCGGCTGCTGCACGGCTGGCGCGGCCGGCCGCCGGTCGACATCGACGGCCTGGCCGAGCTGGTGCACCGGGTATCCGTGCTGGTCGCGGGCTCGCCGCTGGTCGGCGAGCTGGAGCTGAACCCCGTCCGCGTCGGGCCGGACGGGCCGCTGGCCGTCGACGCCCTGATCATCCCGACGACACGTCTGGAGGCACATCGAGCATGACCATCCACTTCCCGGCCTGGCCGCTCACCGACGAGCAGCGGCAGATCGTCCAGCTGTGCAGGGACTTCGCCGCCAAGGAGATCCGGCCGCGGGCGCGGGAGGTGGACGAGGCGGACGTGGTGACGCCGGTGGACCTGTTCGCGAAGGCCGCCGAGGTCGGCATCACCAACTTCATGCTGCCCGAGGAGTACGGCGGCGGCGGCTTCACCGACGTGTTCACCCAGTGCCTGGTGCAGGAGGAGCTGTGCTGGGGCGACCCGGGCATCGGGAACCTGCTGTGCTCCAACGGTTTCTACGCCGACCCGATCCTCGTGCTGGGCACCGGTGAGCAGAAGCGCCGGTGGCTGACCCCGCTGACCGGCCCGGACGCCCCGATGACGGCCCTGGCCACCACCGAGCCGAACGCCGGCTCGGACGCGGCGTCGATGATCACCACGGCCCGGCGGGTCGAGGGCGGCTACGAGCTCACCGGCCAGAAGGCGTGGATCTCCAATGCCGGCGCGGCGAGGTACTACGTGGTGTTCGCCAAGACCGACCGCAGCAAGCGGTCCGCGGGCGTGACGGCGTTCCTGCTCGAACGGGACGCGCCCGGCCTGCGGTTCGGCGAGCCGATGCGGAAGATGGGCCAGCGGGCGATCGTCTGCCGGGAGGTCTTCTTCGACAACGTCTTCGTGCCGGCGGAGCACCGGCTCGGCGACGAGGGCCGCGGTTTCCACGGCCTGATGGGCGCTTTCGACATCTCCCGGGTCGTTCTCGGCGCCGCCGCGGTCGGCGCGGCCCGCGCCGCGTACGAGTTCGCACTGGACTACGCCCGCCACCGCCAGCAGTTCGGCGTGCCGATCATCGAGCACCAGGCGGTCGCGTTCCGGCTGTCGGACATGGCGACCCGGATCGAGTCGGCGCGGCTGCTGGTGCACCACGCCGCCCGCCAGATCGACGCCGGCCAGCGGGTCACCGGCCTGGCCGCGATGGCGAAGCTGACCGCGTCCGAGACGGCGATGTTCGTGACCTGGGCGGCCGTGCAGACGCTCGGCGGCTGGGGCTACTCGCGGGAGTTCCCGGTGGAGCAGTGGATGCGGGACGTGAAGCTGGAGGAGATCGAGGAGGGCACCTCGGACATCATGCGGCTGGTGATCTCCCGTCATCTCTGACCGGCGGGCCAGTTATCTATACTCACGGTCACACCCGCAGGGAGGAGTGACCGTGCCGCGTCCGAGCGTCGAGGCCGAGCGCAAGGCGCAGATCCTGAGCGCGACGTGCGCGGTGATCGCCGAGTCCGGCATCCACGACCTGCGGCTGACCGACGTGGCGACGCGAGCGGGCGTCAGTTCCGGCACCATCCACTACTACTTCGACAGCAAGCAGGCGCTGCTGCACGCGGCGTTCGAGTACAACTTCCGGCACTCGCTGGAACGCCGCGCCGCGGTGCTCGCCGCCGACGGAAACCCCCTGGAGCTGCTGACCAGGCTCGTCGAGTCGTACGCGCCGCTGGACGCGGAGAGCGTTTCGGCTTGGCGGGTGTGGGCCGAGCTGTGGGTGCACGGGCTGCGCGAGCCGGAGCTGCAGGAGCTCAACGAGAGCATCTACGGCGACTGGCGGCGGACCGTGATCGGGCTGCTCCGCGACGCCCAGGACCAGGGGCTGATCGGGGACGGCGATCCGGTGCTGCTGGCCAACACCGTGGTGGCGATGATCGACGGGCTGGCCATCCAGGTGCTGCTCGGGTCGCGGAACATGACCGTGGACCGGATGCGCGCCACCTGCCGGGCGTACCTGAGCGGGCTCGCCGGCTAGTACCGCTGGGCGTAGTGCGTCGGCGTCTCCCCGAACATCTTGGTGAAGTCACGCACGAAGTGCGCCTGGTCGGCGTAGCCCAACTCGGCGGCGAGGCCCGCCCAGTCGATCTTCGCGCCCTTGGCCAGGCGCTCGGTCACCTCGTGCAGGCGGTAGCGCCGGATCACCCATTTCGGGTTGATGCCGACGTAGTCCGCGAACAGCCGCTGCAGCTGGCGGACGGTCATGCCGAACGCTCGCACGAGTTCGTCGACCCGGGTGATCTCGGGCTTCGCGGCGATGGTGGCGACGATGTCCGCCGCCTCCTCCGCCCGCCGATCGGGCTCCGGCCGCTGCCGTCGCAGCAGCTCCTCCACGGCCTCGACCGTCGGCTCGGGCGGCAGCTCTGGGCCGAAGATCTCCGCCGCGGGCACCACCCGGTCGGTGATCGTGCTGACCGACTGGCCGAGGAACGGCCGGAAGCCGCCGGGCCGGAAGGCGACGCCGAGAACCGTGCGATCGCCTTCCAGGACGCGGATTCCGTGTTCGCTGGCGACGCCGGTGACCGCCGCCGTGCCGTCGTCGGCGATGGTCAGGTTGACCCGCGGATAGGGCACGATCTTCTGCCGGTACGGCTCCGCGTACGACCAGCTGACGATCCAGTAGTGGTCCACGTACGCCGCGAGGTCCGGCGACGGCGGCGGGAAGTCGTGGCGCTGGAACCGCCGCCAGGCGCCGTGCAGCTCCCGGTCGTCCCTCACCGGCCCGATTCTAGGCGCTTCGCCTGGATCGACTCGGCGATGGCCGCGACGCGGCGCAGTCGGGCATCCCAGGTCGCGCCGACGTGGGCGAGTTGCCGGACGGCGCGCGCGAACTGCGCCTCGTTGACGGCGTACCGCACCTCACGACCGTCCTTGTGGGACACGACCAGTTCGGCGCGCTCCAGGACGCCGAGGTGCTTCGAGACGGCCTGCCGCGTCACGGGCAGTCGGTCGCTGAGGCCGGTCGCCGTGCCGGCGCCGTCGGCCAGCAGCAGGTCCAGCAGCCGACGGCGGGTCGGGTCGCCGAGGGCGGCCCACAGCTCGTCGTCGATGGTGAAGGTCATGCCCGCACCAGGTCGGCCGCGTAGGTCACCAGGTCGGCGAGGTGCTCGTCCCAGCCGATGCTGTGGGAACGGTAGTGCTCCTCGAGCTTCGCGGCTTCCCAGCCGATCTCCCGAAAACCGGCCTCGGTCAGCCGCAGCAGCGTGCCGCCGTCGGCCGGCGACAGCTCGAACGTCACGAGGAACGAGTTCCGCGGGGTCGCCGACTCGCCTTCCGGCTGCAGCCAACGGAACGCGAACCGCTTCGGGGCTTCCGCCTCGACGACGTCGACCTGCACGACCGTCGAGCGCTCCGGCCGGTGCCAGGACATCGTGCCGGCCTCGAACCGCGCGTCGACGCCCCACCAGGCGGCCAGGTGCTCCGGCTTGCTGATGACCTCGAAGACCACCTCGGGGGTGGCGGCGATGTGGATCTCCCGCTCGATGGTGCCGTACTCCATGACGTCTCCCTCGGATTCGCAACCAGTGGTTGCACCTTAGGCCGCCAACGACCCGACGCGCAACCATCAGTTGCGCGTCGCGTTTGTTCAATACATCGCCGGCAGGGCGGACTTGACTGCGCACATGCTGATCGAACGCGCCACCGCTCCACTGCTCGACCTCATCCCGGAACTCGAACCGCACCTGGAGGCCCGGACGCCCTGCACCGACTACACCGTCCGGCAGCTGATCAACCACCTGCTGTTCTGGGCCCCGTCCCTGACCGGCGGCGCGACCAAGGAGGCCATCGCACCGCCGGCCGCAGCGGAGTCCGACCTCGACCTCACCACCGGCGACTGCCTGGCCGCGCTGACGGCCTCGATCACCACCACCGTCAAGGCGTGGAGCGACCCGGCCGCCTGGGAGGGCACGACTTACATGGGCGGCCCGATGGAGCTGCCGGCGGAGCTGGTCGGCGCCATGGTCGCCGGCGAGTTCGTCGTGCACGGCTGGGACCTCGCCCGCGCCGCCGGCCGGGACCTGCCCGTGGACCCGGACATCGCCGAGTACCTGGAAGCCGAGCTGGCCAAGACCGCCGAGCAGGCCCGTCAGATGGGCATCTTCGGACCGGAGGTGGCCGTCGCGAAGTCGGCGCCGGCCATGCACCGCGTCCTCGGCCTGACCGGCCGCGATCCCGGATGGACGGTCAGCTGACGAAGTCCTCGATCGCCCTGCCTCTCGCGCGTCCGCGAGGGGCACAGGGCGGCCTGAGTCGGAGAGACGCTGGCCACATCGCCGCCGTTGGCGGAAATTCGTTCACCGACGGCAAGGTTGACTCGGGTGGACGAGGGAGGCGGCGATGACGGCTATCGGGTGGGTGCACGAAGAGCACAAGCCGTTCGTCTTCCCGTGGCGCGCCGTGCTGCACTGGGCCGTGGTCGGGGCCGCACTGGGATGGGTCGCGTGGCGGATCCCGGACATGGTCGCCCAGTTCACCGCGACCGGCGTGCACCTCGACCACGTGCAGTGGGGCTGGCTGCTCGTGGCGATCCTGAGCGGCGCCGGGGCGCTCGCGGCATATGGGGAACTGCACCGGCAGCTGCTGGTCGTGGGCGGCGTCGAGCTGCCGGCCGGCACTGTGCAGGGCATCAACTTCGCGCAGAACGCGGTCTCGACGACGGTGCCCGTGGTCGGCGGGGCCGGGTCGCTCGGCTACGGCATCACGCAGCTGCGCAAGCGTGGCGTGAACGGGCCGGTCGCCGCCTGGTCGGTGCTGATGGCCGGGCTGATCACCACCGTGACGTTGATCGTCATCGGCGCGCTGGCGCTGGCCGTCGCCGGCGAGCTGCCGGCCATCGTGGCGGTGCCGATCGCGTTGGTCATCGGCTTCGGGACGATCGGCGCGTGGCAGCTGCTGACGCACCCGGCCGTGCTGCGCCGCGGCCTGCACGCCCTGCTCCGCCTCGCGCCCCGCAGCTGGGCCGAGCGCGCCGAATCCTCGGCGATCGCGCTGTCGGACAACGTGGCGTCGATGCGCCCCAGCGGCCGCCGGTGGCTGGCGCTCGTGGGCGTCGCGTTGCTGAGCTGGGTCCTCGACTTCGTCACGCTGGTGGCGAGCGTGCTCAGCGTCGACGTCGAGATCCCCTGGGCGGCGCTGGTCGTCGGCTTCCTGATCGTGCAGGGCAGCATCGCGCTGCAGATCCTGCCCGGCGGCGCCGGCCTCGCCGAGACCGGCCTGCTGGGTGTGTTGCTCGGCGCGGGCATCGCCGCCGCGCCGGCCGGCGCGATCGTGTTGTTCTACCGGGCCATCACGTGGCTGGGGCTGGCCGTGATCGGCTGGGCCGTCTACGCCGTGCTGCCGCGCACCGGCCGCCGCGACGCCGAGCCCGAGCTGGCCTTCTAAGGCTCCTCCACGAACCATTCGTAGCCCAGGAGCAGGCCGAACAGCCTGGTCGGCATCCGCACCAGCAGCCGCATCACCGCCGCCAGCCGCCCGCCGCCGTAGACCTGCGTGCGATGCATGGCCAGCGCCGACTGCTTCTGGGCGGCGTACTTCCGCACGGAGATCCGGTGCGTGATCGCGTTCGACGGGCTGAACGCGCTCGCCCACGCCTCCGGGTCGTGTCCGAACGGCACCCGGAGCAGGCGGATCAGCCGCATCATGCGGACGACGAAGTCACGCGGCACTGTCGCCTCCAACACCCGCACGCCACCGGCCAGTTCGGCGGCCCGCTTGCCGACGACGTGCACCTTGACGTGATCACGGTGCCGGTAGCCGCCATTGGCGTCGTAGCTGAGCAGCAGGTCGGCCCGTTCCTCGCGAAGCAGCTCGGCGAGCCGGCCGGCGGCCTCGTCCACGTCGGCGCGGGCGAAGCGCTGCCGGTCCGGCGGGTCGGGATAGAGCACGGGGCCGTGACCGCTGTCGGCGTACCCGAGGTGCACGACCCGCTGCGCGCCCAGTACGTGGGCGCTGGCCCGCAGCTCGATCATGCGCTGCGGCTGCCCCTCGTCGGCGGCGACCATGGTGTCGGTCGCCACGACGATCACCACGCGATGCCCCTCGGCGGCCGCTTTCGCCAGTGTGCCGCCGGTAAGGAGCACCTCGTCGTCGGGGTGCGCGTGGAACGCCACCAGGGTCGCCATCACGCGAGTGTGCCAGGCGACCCGGGTCACTTCGATCTCCGGGACATTTGGGGCGATGTCGCCGCTACTCGCCGGGCCGCGGCGCGCTCATCGCGCCGGCCCGGGGAGCCGACCGCCGCCGGTCAGCGGCGCATCGCCTCGATACGGGCCTTCGTGTCCGGGTCGTCGAGCAGTTCCCCGAACACGACCGATTCGCGCTCGAGCTGGTCGTGCGGGTGAATTGTGTTGTGCAGCAACGCCCGGGTCTCCTGTAGCGACCGGGCCGGCTTCGCCAGCAGCGTGGACACCCGGTCCTTGACGCGGGTGTGCAGTTCTTCAACGTTGACGAGAACTTCGTTGACCAGTCCCAGTTCTTGCGCCGTGGTGGCCGGCAGGCGGTCGCCGAACAGCAGCAGCTCCGCTGCCCGCTGCCGGCCGACGCGCTGCGCCAGCAGGAGGCTGCTGCCGAACTCCGGCACCACGCCGAGGTTGACGAACGGGAACTGCAGATAGCTGCGCTCGGTCGCGTACACGAGATCGCAGTGCAGCAACAGTGTCGCCCCGATGCCGACGGCCGGGCCGTCGACCGCCGCGACCAGCACCGCCGTCGTGTCGAGCACCGCCTCCTGGAACTGCCGCACGGCGTCGTCCGCCTTGAAGTCGCCGACGAAGTCCCCGAGATCGTTGCCCGCGCTGAACACGCCGCCGGTGCCGGTGAGGACCACCACCCGGACGTCGCGATGGTCTCGGAGCGCGGTCGCGAGCTCGCGGTACATCGCCGTGGTCAGCGCGTTGCGCTTGGCCGGCCGGTTGATGGTGATCGTCAGCGCCGGGCCGTCCACCGCCGTGGTGATCTCGTCCATGGGGCTCACGGTAGCATCACAGTTCCGTTTTGAAACTCAGTGGTGTGTCGGAGGCGAAGCACCTCGCGTCAAGCCACGCTCAAGCATGGAACCCGAGCCGGGGTCGGCGGCGTTCCACCGGCACGGGACAAGGGGGGAACATGCGTGGGGAGCGGCTGAACGACGGGTTGACAGCGGTGGTGGTGGGGGAAGGTCCGCCGCTGGTCACGTTGCCAGGGCTGGGCAAGGGGGCGGATCTGGCGGTGAAGGTGCCGCCGCTGGCGGGCTTCTCGGCGACAGTGCTGGCACGGGGGTTGAACCGGCGGGTCCACCACATCCAGCGGCCGCCGGCGATGCGGGTGGGGACGACGCTGGCGGAGCTAGCGGGGTGGCACGCGACGGCGTTGCGAGAGCGGTTCGACGGGGCAGTGGACGTGATGGGCACGTCGGGCGGCGGGGCGACGGCGCTGCAACTGGCGATCGATCATCCGGACGTGGTGCGGCGACTGATCCTCTGCACGATCGCGAGCAGACCGGGTGAGCAGGGAAAGAAAACGCTGCTGCGGCTGACGCGGGGCGAGCGGGAGGGGCGGAACGATCCGTGGGCGGCGAGCGGGCTGGTGACGCGGGGGCCTCGACGCGTGCTGACGTTCGTGGCGTACGCGGCGGCGGCCGTCGGCGGAAGGAAGCGAGCGCCGGGCGAGTTCGCGCTGGTCGAGGCGGTGCAGAACTGGGACGTGACAGACCGCCTCGGCGAGGTTGCGGCGCCGACCCTGGTGATCGCGGGCACGCGGGACGCGATCATCCCGTTCGAACTGGCTCGCGCCACGGCGGCGGGGATCCCGGACGCGACGCTGCTGGCGATCGAGGGCGGCGATCACATGACGACGATGTTCGACCGCAGGGTCGCGCCGGCGATCAGGGAGTTCCTAGATCACCGGTGATGCGCGAGGGTCTGGTGGGCGTCGCCGGCGCGGACGGCGGGCTCGGTGTGCACGGTGGCGGCGGCGAGACGGGGAACGGCATGCACAAGCCGGTGTTCGACGTCGTGGGCGATGCGGTGCGCCTGCTCGACGGTGAGGTCGGCGTCGACGGTCACGGCGAGCTCGGCGCGCAGGGTGTGGCCGATCCAGCGCATCCGAACCTGGCCGGCGGCAAGGACATTCGGCACTTCCGACGCCGTGCGCTCGGCGAGGTCGATGGTGGCGGGGTCGACGGCGTCCATGAGCCGGCGGAAGACCTCACGGGCGGCGTCGCGAAGCACGAACAGGATGGCCACGGTGATGCCGAGCCCGATGATCGGGTCGGCGAGCGGGAAACCGAGAGCCACTCCCCCGGCGCCGAGGACAACGGCGAGCGAGGTGAAGCCGTCGGTCCGGGCGTGCACGCCGTCGGCGACGAGGGCGGCGGAGCCGATGCGGCGGCCGACGACAATGCGGTAGCGGGCGACGATCTCGTTGCCCAGGAAGCCGATGACACCCGCAGCGGCGACCACCCAGAGGTGATCGACGGTCTGCGGGTGGAAGAGGCGGTCGACGGCCTGCCAGCCGGCGACCACCGCGGAGCCGGCGATGATCAGAACGACCACAACCCCGGCGAGGTCCTCCGCGCGGCCCAGACCGTACGTGTAGCGGCGGGTGGCGGCGCGGCGGCCGAGCAGGAACGCGACGCCGAGCGGCACGGCCGTCAGCGCGTCGGCGAAGTTGTGGATGGTGTCGCCGAGCAACGCCACGGAGCCGCTGACCAGCACCACCGCGAGCTGCGCGACAGCCGTGACGAACAGCGCGGCGAAGGACCACGCCAGGGTCCGCATGCCCTGCCGGCTGGTCTCCAACGCCGTGTCGACGCGATCGGCGCTGTCATGGCTGTGCGGCGTGACCAGATGCCGCAGCTTCGCCCACCGCGAGTGCCGGTGGCCGTGACCGTGTCCGTGTTGAGGCGTCACGTTGCCAGGATGCGCTGGTCAGGAGCAATATGCAAGCATGTGCGCGCACAAGAACATGGCAGGTGCCAGCGATTCGCACCAGCAGATCGACGGCGAACGGCTCGCCGTCGCCGCCGACGTGCTGCGCCACCTGGCCGACCCGACCCGGCTGCACCTGCTCCGGCTGCTCGGCGACGGCGAGCAGGACGTCACCACCCTGACCACGCAGGTGGCGGCGTCACGGTCATCCGTGTCGCAGCACCTGGGGCGGCTGCGGCTCGCCGGCCTCGTCCAGGCGCGCCGGGACGGCCGGCGGATGCTCTACCGCATCACCAGCGACCACCTGTCGGGGCTGGTCGACGAGGCGCTCGGGTTCGCGGATCACGCGGTGCTGGGGATTCCCCATCACCACGGTTAGAGATCCACGCGGGTTCCCATCACCACGGTCCGTTCGACCGGCAGCCGGAAGTACAACGCCGGGCTGGCCGCGTTGTGCGCGAGCCCGATGAACAGCATCTTCTGCCATCGGGGCAGGCCGTCGCCGGCCCCGAGCTCGATGCTGACGCGGGAAAGGTAGTAGAAGGCCGACGCCGGATCGACCTCCAGTTCGGAGGTGAGCATGAAGGCGTCGCGCAGGGCGGACGGAATGTCCTGGTCGTCCTGGAAACCGAAGCGCACGGTCAGGTGGACGATGCCGTCGTCGGTCCGGTGCAGGGAATCCACGTTCAGGCGCTCGTTGCGTGGCACATGAGGGACGTTCTCGGGGATCACGGTCACGATCACGACGTGTTCGTGCACGACGCCGTTGAACTCGAAGTTCGCCCGCAGAGCGAGCGGCACGGTCTCCTTCGAGGGGTGCGGGAACACGGCGGTTCCCGGCACGCGGACGGTGCCGGCGGAACGCAGCTCGTCCACGAACTCCGCCATCGAACCCTCGATTTCGGCCCGGCGCGCGGTGACGACCCGGCGGCCGCGCTGCCAGGTCAGCATGACCGTAACGACGAGCGCGCCGAGCAGGAGCGGCAGCCAGCCGCCGTGCACGACCTTGGTCAGGTTGCCGGCGAGGAACACCAGCTCCAGCCCGCCGAACACGACGGCGACGAGCGTCAGCTGCCACCACTTCCAGTGCCACGCGGCGGCCGCCAGCACGAGGAACAGCGACGTCGTCAGGAGCAGCGTGCCGGTGACCGCGAGTCCGTATGCCGTGGCAAGGGACTGCGAGGAGCCGAAGGTCACCGTCAAGATCAGCACGCCGGCCAGCAGAATCCAGTTGATTCCCGGCACGTAGATCTGGCCGCTTTCCTCCTTCGAGGTGTGGCGCACGGTCAGGATCGGCAGGAATCCCAGCTGAACGGCCTGCCGGGCCATCGAGAACGCACCCGAGATCACCGACTGCGACGCGATGACGGTCGCCACCGTGGCCAGCACGATCAGCGGGATCTGCGCCCAGCCCGGGGCCAGGATGAAGAACGGGTTCGCCACCGCGTCGGGCCGGCTGAGAATCAGCGCCCCCTGGCCGAGGTAGTTCAGCGTCAGGGCGGGAAACACCACGAAGAACCAGGCCCGGCTGATCGCCGGCCGGCCGAAGTGGCCCATGTCGGCGTAGAGCGCCTCGGCGCCGGTGATGGCCAGCACGACCGCGCCCATCGCGATGAACGCCAGCAGCGGGCGGTCCACGAAGAACGCGACGGCCGACGTCGGCGACAGCGCCAGCAGGATACCGGGCCTGGCCACGACCCACGGCAGCCCGAGCACCCCGATCACCACGAACCAGAGCAGCATCACCGGCCCGAAGAACCGGCCGACCCGGTGCGTGCCGAGGCGCTGCACCAGGAACAGCACCACCAGGATGGTGACGCCGACCGGCAGCACGATCTCCTTGATCTCCGGCGACACCACCTCGATGCCCTCGACCGCGGACAGCACGGAGATCGCCGGGGTGATCACGCTGTCGCCGAAGAACAGCGACGCTCCGATCACCCCGAACAGCATCGCCGTCGCGACCATCCTGGTCCGGCCGGTGACGCTGCGCCGGATCAGCGCCGCCAGCGCCATGATGCCGCCCTCGCCGTCGTTGCCGGCGCGCATCACGAACACCACGTACTTGATCGACACGATCAGCAGCACGGCCCAGAAGACCAGCGAGATCACGCCGTACACGTCGGCCGCCACCGGCCGGATCGCGCCGCCGTCGATGGCGAAGACCGTCTGCAGCGAGTACAGCGGGCTGGTGCCGATGTCGCCGAAGACGACGCCGAGCGCGCTCACCGCCAGCGCCGCCATCCCGGTGCGATGGTGTCTCTCGTTGCTCACGCCGACAGTCTGCCCGGCCCCAGTGGATCACGCCCCCGACGACACCCGTCCGGGCAGTAACCAGCCGGTTCACGGATCCCGCTCGCCTTCCAACGCCTATCGTCGGCGGCCCCACCAGCAGAGGAGCCACCGTGCGAGAGATCTTCGGCCGCTACGTGCACGCCGGCGCGCTCAGCCGCGACGCCGACGCGCTCGCGGACCTCTTCACCGAGGACGGCGTGTTCGAGGCGCCGCTCGTCCCCGACGGGCACGTCTTCCCCAACCACCTCGTCGGCCGGGACGCGATCCGGGCAGGCATGGCCGAGTACTACCGGCTGCCGGCCGGCGCCCAGGGCACCGTCGACACCACGCGGTCAAGCTACGTGCTGCACGACACCGCCGACCCCGACGTGTTCATCGCCGAGATCGACACCGTCGTCGACGGCGTGGCCAAGTCGCTGGTGCAGATCGTCCGCCTGCGCGACGGGAAGATAGCGCGGCTGCGCGACTACTTCGCGCCGGACAGCGTGGCATAGGGGACGCGTGCCCTGGACGCCTCGTTCCTTCAGCGCAGTCAACTCACGTCGGCGCGGTCGATCGCGATGTTCCGGCCGGCGCTGGCGGGGTTCTGGCCGCTGCCAACGGTGATCGTCAGCGTGTGCGCCCCCGTGGTGAGGCCGGGGCTCGTCCACACTATGCCGGAGGCGTTCCGGCTCGGGGCGTAGTCGTCGATGGTGACGGCCGGGCCGCCGTCCATGGACAGCAGCATCTGGCCCTGGTCGAAGTCCCGCACGGCATGCAGCGCGACCTGGCTGCCGGTGAAGTGGAACTGGGCGACGGAACCCGGGACGTAGCTCCAGTTCGCGGTGCCGTCGTACATGTCGGAGACGCCGTTGGTCTGACCCCAGTTGCTGCCGTACTGGAAGTAGTCGGGGCCGGAGGTCACCGTGCCGTCGATGATCCGGGTGATCGGGCCGTTCGCCGGTGACAGCGTGACGAAGTAGGCGTCGGTGCCGGCGGCCCAGCCGATCGGCACGGTCGCGTTGCCGGTGACGACCGTCGTGCTGACGGTGATGGGCTGCGCCAAGGGGTTCTGGTCGGGGATGCGCTGCACGGTCACCTGCACGCCGGAACTTCCCGCCAGCCAGGAGGGAAGGTTCCGCAACGCCAGGGTGATCGTCCCCGTGTTGCCGGCCGAGTCTCCCAACAGGACAGTCGCCCGTCGAAGCGATTGGTCCTTGGCGGCGACGGCGTCGGTCGAGGCGCCGGCATTGTCGACGGAGACGAGCTGGCCGGTGATGTTGGCGTACGCCTGGTACACCCACCACTGGCCGGTCGGCTGCCCGTTGACCAGGGTCGAGTCGAGGCTGCCGGTGACGCAGCAGTCCGACCAGATGGCGTGATCGGCCAGGCTGATCCCGGACTTCGCCAGCTCGGCCAGGTACCACGCCTCGTAGCCGGCGTGCTGCTCGCCGGAGAACAGGTACTCGTTGTCGGCGAGCTTGACTCCCGTGATTCCCCGGGCGGACAGCAGGGACTGGGCGGTGCGCGCGTCCTCGACCGGGTGCGGGCTGAAGTGCCAGTTCAGGTAGGTCGGGACGGTGCCGGCGGACTTCGCGTGGTCGAGGAACGTGCCCAGCGCCGACGGATTCCAGCCGGACATGCTCGGCCCCATGATCGACGCGGCAGGTGCGAGTCGCCGGATCTCGCGTACGGCGGCGTCCCACATCTGGAAGTACTGCGTGGAGTTCATGCCGGCGGGCCAGAACGCGGTGCCGTCCGGTTCGTTCCACACGTCGTAGTTCACGGTCAGCCCGGATGCCCTGACGTCGTTGACGACCTGGTCGATGAACTTCGTCCAGTTGGAACAGTCGCCGTTGGTGCAGGGATACACCGTCGACGACGGTTGCGTGGTGTCGGCGCCGAACAGATCGCTGACCAGAAGGTCGTAGCCGGCCTGGTAGGTGCTCAGCCGCCGGGCCTGGTCGAGCGCGGAGGTGATCCGGACGCGGTAGCCGTTGCCGGCGGTCATGCCGTCGCCGATCCAGCCGTGCCCGTCGATCCGGGCCCCGCCGCCGCGGCCGGACTTCACGTTGAGCGGGCGGAGCAGGTTGTCGGCGGGTGCGCTGCCGTCCTGGCTCAGGCCGTAGAGGAAGCCGGAGCCGACGCCGGTCGGCGCGCCCAGCGACGTGCCGAGATCGACGGTGACAGTGTGGTCGGTCTGCGGTGAGGGAACCGCCGCGGCGAGCAGCAGGGTGGCCGCGGCGACAAGGGACGTGGTCATCGTTGACCCTTCGTCGGTCCTACAGGTGCAGGGTGCTGCCGGCGCGCCGGAAGACGGGGATGCGCGCCAGCGGGGCCTGGGCCTCGACGGTGACACCGCCGGCGTGCTCGATGCCGGTGTGCACGTCGATCCAGGCGGTTCCGGCCGGCAGGTGCACCGGGCGGGACCGT
The DNA here is from genome assembly GCF_014203355.1 of Kutzneria kofuensis. Lineage (NCBI taxonomy): Bacteria > Bacillati > Actinomycetota > Actinomycetes > Pseudonocardiales > Pseudonocardiaceae > Kutzneria > Kutzneria kofuensis. Next base: position 99,598 of record NZ_JACHIR010000003.1, on the reverse strand, counting down.
GCGCCGAACTCTGTGACCGGCGCGACGAGCAGGTCGGGACCGAACAGGAACTGGTCCTCGACCGTCCATGCGGACGAATCGTCCGGGAAGTCCACGAACATGGGGCGCTGCAACGGGAATCCCGTTCGCAGCTGCTCGTGGATGTAGTCGCGGAGGCGCTCCCGCAGGCGCAGCTGCTCGGCGACGAGCTCGTACGCGTCGTCGCCGTACGACCAGACCTCGTTGGGACCGCCGGAATGTCCCGCGCCGAAGCCGATCCGGGGCTCACGGTGGCCGTGCAGGCGGAACAGCGGGCAGAACACGCCGTACTGGAACCAGCGGACCATCAGCTCGCGGTACTCCTCCGACGACGGGTCGCCGCCGTGAAAACCACCGATGTCCGTTGTCCACCACGGGATTCCACTGATGGCGACGTTCAGGCCGGCGCGGATCTGGGTGCGCAGCGAGGCGAACGTCGCCGGGATGTCACCGGACCACAGCGCCGCCCCGAACCGCTGGCTGCCCGCCCAGGCCGACCGCACCAGACAGACGACCTCGTCCTCCCCCTCGGCGGCCATGTGCTCGTGCAGGCCCCGAACGTGTTCGCGGGGATAAAGATTCGCCACCTCGCGGCCCGGCCCGGCGGCGAAGCGGAGGTTGCCGAACTGCTCCGGGAAGATCTCCGGCTCGCAGGCGTCCAACCACCACACCCGCACCCCGTGGTCGTAGTAGCCGGCCTTCAGCTTCTCCCAGACGAAGTCGCGCGCAGCCGGGTCGGTGGCGTCGTAGAAGGCGACGCCGTGCCGGTTCCCGTCGAAACCCTTGTCCGGGAAGATCTGGTGCAGCGGCATGCCCTGCTCGGTCCCGATCAGGAACCCGTTGTCCCGCATGTGCTCGTAGTTCTCGCTCAACGGGTTCACCGACGGCCACACCGACACCATGAGCTTCACGCCCATGCCGTCGAGTTCCTTCACCATCGCCGCCGGGTCCGGCCACTCCGCCGGGTCGAACCGCCAGTCCCCCAGGTGCGTCCAGTGGTAGTAGTCGGCCACGATCACCGCCAGCGGCAGGCCGCGATCGCGGTACTCGCGGGCGACGGCGAGCAGCTCGTCCTGGGTCTCGTAACGGAGCTTGGACTGCCAGAAGCCGGTTGCCCAGTGCGGCAGGGCCGGCGCGTGGCCGGTGGCGTCGGCGTAGTGCTGGAGGATCTCGGCCGGGCCGTCGCCGGTGGTCACCCAGTAGTCGATCTGCCGGGCCGAGTCGGCCACCCAACGCGTCCCGTTCTCGGCGAACTCGACGCGGCCGACGGCGGGCAGGTTCCACAGGATGCCGTAGCCGCGGGAGGACAACGCGAACGGGATCGTCACCTCCGCGTTGCGCTGCACCAGGTCCAGCACCATGCCCTTCTGGTCGAGGCGGCCGTGCTGGTGCTGCCCGAGCCCGAAGATCTTCTCGTCCTCGTAGGCGCGGAACCGCTGTTCCAGCCGGTGGTAGCCGTCGCCGTTGGCGGCGAACAACCTCGGCCCCGGCCAGGCGAAGTGCGCCGGCTGCTCGGCCAGCAACTCCCTGCCGTCCTCGGAGAAGGTCAGCAGCCCGTCCTCGGACAGGTCGAGCCGCAGCTTCCCGACCGTCAGCGAAGTTTCCGTTGCCGCTGCCGGCACTTCCGGCGGCGTGATCTCCAGCGCGCCCGGAATGTCGGGCAGGATCGCCTTGCGGCCGACGCGAACCCGGATGCTGTCCGCACCCCACGGCTGCGCGCACAGCACGTGGTCGCCGCTGCGGAACCACAGTTCTGTCACGGGACTCCCCTCAGTCCTTGACCGCGCCGGCGGCCAGGCCCGCCGACACGTGCCGCTGCGCCACCACGAGCAGGACGGCGACCGGCAACGACGCCAGCACCCCGGTTGCCATCACCGAGTTCCAGCTGGTGGTGTTCGTGCCGGCGCCGATGAAGTCGTAGAGGCCGACGGTGATCGGCGTCCAGTTCGGGGCACCGAGGTTCAGCGTGGACGCGAACATGAAGTCGCCCCACGAGAACAGGAACGCGAACAAGCCGGCCGTGACCACGCCGTTGCGGCTGACCGGCAACACGATCGTGACGAACGTGCGCACCGCCCCGGCCCCGTCGAGCCCGGCCGCCTCGACCAGCTCCTTCGGCACCGACAGCATGAAGGCCCGCATGATCAGCACCGCGAACGGCACCGCCAGCGTGGAATCGGCCAGCACCAACGCTTCCGGCGAGTTCAGCACGCCCAGCGTCGAGAACACCCGGTACAGCGCGTTGGCCATCACGATGCCCGGGATCAGCTGCACGATGAGCAGCGTGAACAGCACCGGCCGCGAGTTCCGCCGCGACAGCCCGTAGGCCGCCGGCGCCGCGATCAGCAGCGTCAGGACAACCGTGCCGAGCGCGACGATCACCGACACGACCAGGTGGCCGCCCTGCTGGCCGAGCGCGTCCCGGTAACCGTCGAGGGTTCCGCCGAACGGCAACCAGTGCGGCTCCCGGTCGGCGATCTGCTGGTTGGTCTGCAAGGAGGCGTCGACCATCCAGTACAGCGGGAACAACATCACCGCGAGGAGGACGATCGCGATGGCGGTTCTCATCGCGCCACCACCTCGGACCGCGTCGACCTCAGGTAGAAGACCGCGAACACCAGCGCCACCACGATCAGGAGGTTGCTGGCCGCCGCCCCCAGCCCGAACTGCGACAGCCCGCCGAAGGACAGCTGGTAGCCGTAGGTGGTCACCGTCTGCGTCGAGTTCGCCGGGCCGCCCTTGGTCATCACCCAGATCACGTCGAACACCTTGATCGTGTAGATCAGGCCCAGCGTCAGCACCACCGCCACCACCGGCCTCAGCAGCGGCATCGTGATGTGCCGGAACCGCGCCAACCCCGTGGCCCCGTCCAGTGCCGCCGCCTCGTGCACGTCCACGGGGATCGATCGCAGGCCGCCGTACAGGATCACCATGTTGAACGGGATCCCGATCCACACGTTGCACAGCAACACGCCGATCATCGCCGTGCTCACGCTGTTCAGCCACGGCACCGGCGCATCTACGAGGTGCAGGCTCAGTAGCACGTGGTTGAGCACTCCGTTGCTCGTGTCCAGGATCCAGCGGAACACCGTGCCCGTCACCACCAGCGGCAGCAGCCACGGGATCAGCAGCAGCGAACGCAGGAGCCCGCTCAGCGGGAAAGCCCGGTTGAAGAACACCGCCAGCCCCAGGCCGATGGTGAACTGGAAGACCAGCGAGCCCACCACGAAAACGACGGTGTTGACCACCGCTGTGCCGAACACCGGGTCGCGCAGCAGGCGCAGGTAGTTGTCGACGCCGTTGAACGGTGCTCGTCCACTGTAGACCGACTGGATGCCGAAGTCCTGGAACGAGAGAACGAGATTGCTGACGAGCGGGTAGAGGAAGAAGAGGGCCAGGTAGAGGATCACCGGCAGGACGAAGCCGATGCGGGCGACGGAGTTCCACCGCCGCCGGACGCCGCTCCCCCGCGCCGGGCGGTCACCGCGCTCCCACCCGAGCCGCCCCACGGCCCACCGGCCCGGCCTCCCGCCGGCTGCGGCCGGCTGGCGCTGCCACTCCCCGGCCACCGTTGCCCCGTCCTGTGCGGCTCTCATTGGCCGGTCGCCTGCTTCTGGGCCGCTTCGAGCGCGGCGGCGGGAGTGGCCCGGCCGGCCAGCGCGGACTGCACGGCTGTCCACAGGGCCTGCGAGTACTTCGGGTAGTTCACGCCGAGGGTGGCGGTGCGGCCCTTGGCGTCGGCGATCTCGTCCACGAAGGACCTGAACCGGGGATCGGTCTCGGCCAGCTGATGGGCGGCCTGTTCGTTGCTGGGCACATAGTTCGTCAGCTTCGACCAGGACAGGCTGTTGTCCTTGGCGGTGAGGCACTTGACGACCTCGGTGGCCTTGGCCGACCTGGGACCGTTGCCGGCGGCCCAGACTTCGCCGCCCAGCGCGCTGGACGGGGTGCCGCCGGCGGGCACGGGGATGGGGGCGATGGCGAAGTCGGTCATGCCGGCCTTGGCGAGTTGGGGCAACTGCCAGGGACCGTTGACCATCATGGCGAGGGCGCCGTTGGCGAACTGCTCCTCCAGGTTGGCCTGGGTCCAGGTGAGGACGTCCTTCGGAGCGGAACCGCTGCCGACGAGGTCGGTGAGCAGTTGCAGCGCGGCGACGGACTGCGGGGAGTCCAAACTGGACAACGAACCGCCGGCGCTGAGGAAGAACGCCTCGAACTGGAAGCTGCCCTCCTCGGTGGCGGGAACGGCGAACCCGATGCCGTGCTGGTTGCCGGTGGTGAGGCGGGCGGCGGCGGCCTTGAGGTCGTCCCAGGTCTTGGGCGGGGCGACACCGGCGGCGGCGAAGAGCTTGGTGTTGTAGTACAGGGCAAGGGCGTTCACACCGGGTGCGACGCCGTAGAGTTTGCCCTGGTAGCGACCGGCTTCGACGACGTTGGGGTACAGGCCGTCGGTGGCGAGGCCGAGTTCGGACAACGCGCCGGTGGCGGCGATCTGCTGCAGGTCCGGGTTGTCCAGCAGCACCAGGTCGGGCACGTCGTGACTGCCGACCAGTTGTAAGACCTTGGTGCGCAGGTCGGGGACGACCTGGCGCTTGATCGTGACGCCGGCCTGCTTGCCGCAGGTGTCGAGCAGCTGCGGCAAGGCGGTGAGCAGGGGGTCGGTGTTGTAGTAGTCCATTTCGGTCAGCGTCGAGTCGTCACCGGCGGACGCGCCGCCGCAGCCGGCGGTGAGCAGCATGACGGTCGCCGCGATCAGGGCGAGTTTCCTCATCGCGAAGCCTCCTTCGCGCAAAAGAGAGTGGTGGGTCAGCGGCGCGGCGGCGCGAGGCTGCCGCGGTCGACGAAAGGCGGCGAGATCAGCACGTTCGGTCCGGGCTCGGTGTGGGAGCGGATGCGGCGCAGCAGCGCATCCACGGCGGCCTCCCCCATCTCCGCGGCCGGCACGTCGGCGGCGCTGATCTGGGGACGCAACGCGGTGGCGTTGCGGACGGAGGTGATCGCCAGCAGCGACACGTCGTCCGGAATTGCCTTGCCACGAGCCGAAAGCGCCGACACCAGGCCGGCGAGCGAGCGCTCGTTGATGGTCAGGATCGCCGTCGTGTCCGGGGCCTGGGCGAGGATCTCGTCCAGGCAGCCGGCGGCGGCATCGTCGCTGTCGTCGCAGCACCGCGAGATGCCGGCGATCTCCAACTCGACGGTCGCCTTCTCGAACGCGTCCGCCGCCCGGAACGCCGGGCCGTACTCGTGGTCCAACAACTCCTGCGGGCGGTTGACCAGCGCGATCGACCTGTGCCCCAACGCCGACAGGCGTCGCACCCCCTCGGTCACCAGGCCCGCGTAGTCGAGGTCGACCCAGCCGTGCGCGTCGTCGGCGCCGGTGCGGCCGATGGTGACAAAGGGAAAGCCTTCGTCGATCAGCCTGGTCACGCGGGCGTCGCGCAGCACCGTCTCCATCAGGATGACGCCGTCCACGCGTTTCTCCGTGACCATGCGCTCGAACGACTGCTGCCGCTCCGGCGACAGCAGCACGTCGAAGTCGCGGTCGGCGGCGGCCTCCGCGACCGCGCCGACGAAGTGCAGTTGGTCCACGCTCAGGTGCGGCCCGGTCGGCGGTATCACCAGCCCGATCGTCCGGGTGGAGCCCTCGGCCAGCGCCCGGGCGGTGGCGTTGGGCCGGTAGCCGGCCTCCTCGATCACGCGGGTGATGCGCTCGTGCAGCTCGGGGCTCACCTGCCGTTTCCCGCTCAGCACGTACGACACCGTGCTCCGGGACACGCCGGCCAGCTTGGCGATCTCGCCGATGTTCACCCGCGGCCTCCTTGCCTGCGAACCGGTTCGCGAACCGGTTCGCCAGACTGTAGGGCCGGGCCTCGGGCACGTCAACACCGACGCTTCCCCGCCGGGGAGCGCCGGTGTCGCTGTCGGCCGGAACGGGACAGGGTCCGTTCCGCGGAACTTTCACCCCTGTCCGACCGCCCCCGCCTTCCGACGGGGGCGGGGCCTTCACCGGTGGCGGACAGAGCGGATGTTTCGGCGGAGTTTCCGAACGTAGACGCCGCGCGACCTCAAACGTTGCCGGGGGCGGCGGTGCTGTGCCGGATCACCAGCGTGGTCGCCAGGTCCACCCGGGTGGCGGTGGGCCGCTCGCCGCGGCCGAGCTCCAAGGCCAGCCGCGCCGCGGTTTCCGCCATCGCCACGAGCGGTTGCCGGACGGTGGTCAGCGGCGGCCCGACCCAGCGGGCCATCGGCAGGTCGTCGAAGCCGACCACGCTCAGGTCTTCGGGAACGCGCAGGCCGAGCTCGCGCGCGGCCTCGTAGAGGCCGAGGGCCTGGAGGTCGTTGCCGGCGAACACGGCGGTCGGCGGCTCCGGCCGCGAGAGCAGGTCACGGCCGGCGCTGTAGCCGGACTCGAAGTGGAAGTCGCCCTCCCGCACCAGTTTCAGGTCGACGGGCAGGCCGGCGGTCTCCAGCGCGGCGCGGTAGCCGTCCAGCCGGGCGCGGCTGCACATCATCCGGGACGGGCCGCCGATCATGCCGATCCGCCGGTGCCCGAGGTCGATCAGGTGCCGGGTCGCGGTGAGCCCGCCGAGCCAGTTGTTGGTGCCGACGGCCGGCACGCCCTCGGCCGGGTCGCCGGCCGGATCCAGCACCACGAACGGGATGTCGCGGCTGGCCAGCTGCGTCCGCTGGGTGGCGTCGAGGTCGCTGAGCACCAGCACGACCCCGCTGGGCCGGCGCGCCAGCACGCCGTCCACCCAGGACTGGCCGGGCATCAGCCGACCCGCCGACTCGGACAGCACGACGTGCAGATTCTCCTGCCGGGCAACGTTCTCGACGCCGCGGATGACCTCCATCGCCCACGCGCTCTCCAGCTCGTGGAACACGAGGTCGAACAGCCGCGACGGTGGTCCGCTGGAGCGCCGCCGGTAGCCGTGCCGCTGGAGCAGCTCCTCGACGCGGGCGCGGGTGGCCGGCGCGACGTCGGAGCGTCCGTTGAGCACTTTCGACACGGTCGGCGTGGACACGCCCGCCTCCCGTGCGATCTCCGCCAGCGTCGGGGCGTCACCACGCATGGTCCGGCATGCTACGCGTCGAAACGTTTCGCGATCAGTAGGCCAGCCAGTCCAAGATCGCGGCGGCGAAGTCCGGGCCGGTGAAGGCGCTCCAGTGGTCGCCGGGAACCCGCACGTACCGCGACTCGGGCAGCGCCGCCGCAAGGTCCACGGCGGACGCGTGCCCGTCGTCGCCGTCGCCGACCAGCACCAGCGTCGGCACCTTCACCCGGCCCAGGTCCTCGATCGGCGTCGCCACATGCGTGTCCAGCACGTGCAGCAGCGCGTACGGGTCGGCGCCGAGCTGGTCCAGCCAGCGCGCGGTCCGCTGCCCGGCGGGATCCAGCTCGCCGCCGTCGAGGATCGAGGTCAGCACGCTGCGATAGCCGCCGGTCCTGCTGGTCACTCCCTCGATCGCGTCCAAGCCCTGACCGGCGATGACGGCGCGGCGCGGACGGGCGCCGCGAACCAGCATCCGCAGGGTCACGCGGCCACCCAGCGAGTAGCCGCCGAGGTCGTAGTCGTCGAGGCCGAGGTGCTCGACCAGGGCCAGCATGTCGTCGGCGAGCGCGTCCGGCGGATAGCCGGTCGGATCGTGCGGCCGGGCGCTGTCGCCGTGCCCGCGCAGATCGGGCAGGATCACCCGGTGGCCGCGCTCGGCGATGGCCGCCGCCGGCCCCTGGTCGATCCACTGCGAGCCGAGGCCCATCATGCCGTGCAGCAGCACGACCGGCCGGCCCTCCCCCAGTTCCCGGTACGCGATCCTCAGGCCGTCGAAGCTGCGAAAGTCGGGCACTCGGCGGATTCTGGCACGGAAGATGCCGGCGACGCGTGGGGTTTTCGCGTCGCCGGCCGGCATCGGGCTACTTGCCGTGCGGGTCGGTCCCGTTCAGCGTGGCCACGACCTGGTCGTAGTCGCCGCGGGCCTCGCCGTAGCGGAGGAACTTCACCCGCTCCACCTGGATCTCCTTGGCGTCCGGCTGGGTCTCGATCAGGGTCACGACCTCGGCGATGAACTCGTCGAGCGGCATGGCGTGCTCGTTGTCCTCCTGGCCGGGCATCAGCGGGGTGCGCACCGACGGCGGCTCCAGCTCCAGCACCTTGACGGTGGTGTCGGACAGCTGCAGGCGCAGCGACTCGCTGAGCATGTGGATGGCGGCCTTGGAGGCGTTGTAGCTCGGCGTGACCTTGAGCGGGGTGAACGCCAGGCCCGAGGAGACGGTGACGATGGTGGCGTCCGGGCGGGTCTGCAGGTGCTCGACGAAGGCCGCGACCAGGCGGATCGGGCCGAGCACGTTGGTCGTCACGACGGCCTCGGCCGAGGCGAGGAAGCCCGCCGGCTTGTGCCAGTCCTCCACCTGCATGATGCCGGCCATCGCGATGAGCACGTTCAGCTCGGGGTGCCGGGCCAGCACCTCCTTGGCCGCGACCTGGATGCTGGCCGAGTCCGCGGTGTCGATCTGCACCGTGTCGATCTCGGGGTGCTCGGCGGCGATCTGGTCGAGCAGCGCGGCCCGCCGCCCGCCGATGATGATCTTATTGCCCTTGTCCTTCAGGGCCAGTGCCAGGGCGAGGCCGATGCCGCTGGTGGCGCCGGGGATGAAGATCGTGTTTCCGGTGATGTCCATGGCCTGAAGCCTGCTCGGTTTCGGCGGACGTGTGCAGAGAGCGCATATCGGGGGATCGGCGATCCCTGGCTGGCCGATCGGCCCGGTCCGATACTGGGTGCATGGATCGACCCGCACTGGCCGCGTTCCTGCGCACGCGACGGGAGGCGCTGCAACCCGAGGACATCGGGCTGCCCACCGGCGCACGCCGCCGTACCCGGGGACTGCGCCGGGAGGAGGTGGCGTCACTCGCCGCGATGTCGACCGACTACTACACGCGGCTGGAGCAGGAACGGGGCCCGCAGCCCAGCGAGCAGATGCTGGCCGCGTTGGCCCGGGCGCTGCGGCTGTCCACCCAGGAGCGGGACTACCTGTTCCGGGTCGCCGGACGCAACGCCCCGTCCTCCATCTCGGTCGCCGCGCACGTCGCCCCCGCGCTGCTGCGGGTGCTGGACCGCCTCGACGACACGCCCGCGCTGATCCTGTCCAACCTCGGCGAGGTGCTGGTGCAGAACCGCATGTCCAAGGCCCTGCTCGGGGACCACACCGGGCACACCGGGCATGCCCGCAGCGAGATCTACCGCTGGTTCACCGACCTCGACCAGCGCAAGGTCTATCCCGAGGACGATCGTGACCGGCAGAGCCGGGCCCTGGTCGCCAACCTTCGCGCCGCCTACGGCCAGATGGGCCCGAAGTCGCGGGCCGGCGAGCTGGTGGCAGTGCTGTGCAAGGCCAGCGCCGAGTTCGCCGAGCTGTGGGAACGGCAGGAGGTCGCGCAGCGGTTCGTCGACCACAAGACGCTGATACACCCCGAGCTGGGACCCATCGAAGTGGACTGCCAGGCCCTGTTCACCGAGGACCAGTCGCAGGCGCTGCTCGTGCTGACCGCCGCGCCGCGGTCCGAGGGGTACGAGAAGCTGCAGCTGCTCAACGTGCTCGGCAACGAGCGCTTTCCGGTCAGTAACTGATCGTCGCCCGCACCGGGTTGTGGTCGGAGAGGCCGTCCGCGTTGAGCACCTGCGCGTTCGTGGCCGTCGCGCCGTGCACGATCACGTGGTCGATGACCTGCCTGCCGCGGGTGGGCTCCCCCGGCGGCAACTCGGCGGCGCCGAAGTCGTCGCCCAGGACGGCCAGCACCGTCTCGGCGTCGGCGTTGAAGTCGCCGAGCAGCACGGCCGGCGCGGGCGCGAGCGCCGCCAGCCTGGTCAGTTGGCCGACGCGCTTCCGGCCCCAGCTGACGTGCGTGGCGACGACCGTCAGGCCCTCGACGGTGATCGCGAGCGCTCCCTTGCCGCCGTCGTCCGGGAACGCCTCCTGCGAGAGCTCCCGGCTCGGGCCGTTCACCAGCAGCACCAGGTATTCGGCGTCGTCCGTGAGCTGGGAGGTCGTCACCCTCGGGCGCGGGAGCCGCGGGTACCGCATCGCGTGCACCGTGCGGCCGGTCTCGCGCAGGGCCGCCAACTGGTCGCCGCTGACCTCCTGCAGCGCGATGACGTCCTCGGTCAGCTCGGCCACCCGGTGCGCGATCGCGGCGACCCGCTTCGCCTCGTCCGGCCAGTTGCCGGCCACGTCCTCGCCCCAGTTGTCGGCGTGGATGCGGTGCAGCACGTTCCAGGTCGCCACGGTGATCACACCACGATTTTAGTGACGGGCCGACTCGTCGACCTGCACCGGATAGCCGGCCCGGAGCACCGTGACCGTGGACGGCGGGGTGATCACCGTGGCGGTGCCGGCCGTCGGCCGCCGCTTGCGGCCGAGGTAGCCGGCCCGGGTCCACAGCGCCAGCGAGCCGTCGACGACGAGCGCCGGCAGCGCGTCCACCAGCACAAACGTGCCATCGGGCAGCCCGGCCCACGGCAGGTCGTGGAACCGCCGGGTGTGGGTGCCGCGGATGATGCGCTCGCCGTGCAGCTGGCGGTTCATCTCCGTGGCGGACGGCCGGTGGCCCACGGCATCGGCCCAGGCGTCCCGGTAGGCGACGTAGCTGGCCCGCCGGCATTCTCCGCACGGCCGGTGGCCGGCGGCGAACGACACCGCCTCGTCGTGGAAGTAGAGGTGCGTCCACCGGTTCGGCAGCCACTGCTCCCGCCACCGCCCCTTGAACTCCAGCGCACACGTGATCCACAGGTCGCCGGCGTGGAACCGCACGATCTCCCGGCCGCGGTGGATCACGCCGCGGTTGCCCGTCCACGCCCCGCGCAACGGAAACGCCTCGATCTCCCCGGTCGGCGTCACCCGGTTCCGCTGCGGGCTCACGGGAAGATGCCCTGTCCGCGGTTGAGGATGCCGGCCGGGTCGTAGCTGGACCTGGCGGCACGAAGGAATTCCCAGTGCGGGCCCCAGTGCGCCTGCCAGCCGGCGTGGTCGAGGGGCACGGAGGCGAAGGGGTAGAGGGTGCCGCCGGCGGCGAGGGCGAGACCGTACACGGCGCGGTTGGCGGCGAGCATGGCGGCGGAGTCACCGTCGTCGTCGGCGTAACGGAAGACGCTGAACTGGAAGGGCATCGGGTCCTCGGGGACGCGCAGGAGCGGGGTGTTGAAGACGGACCGCTGGATGGGATAGACGAGGAACCCGCCGGCGGTGCCGACCTCGGCCAGCGGCCGGGCCAGCGAGGCGTCGACGGCTGCGTCGATGGCGGTGTGGGGCAGGAAGACGGTGCACCAGGGGCGGGGTTGGACGCGGCGGCTGAGGGTGGCCAGGAACTCGTCCTCGGTGCCCAGGCGGTTGAGGAAGTCGAAGTACGACACGGTTTCCGACCGGATGATCTCGCCGCCGCCGGGCACGGCGAACTCCTCCGCCCCGAAGGAGACGGCCTCAAGGACGTGCGACCAGCCGCCGTCCTGGACGATGAGCCCCTCGACGTGGTCACACTGTCCACTGAGGACCAGATCCCGCTGGGCGGCGTTCAGGGCGGCGGTGTCGGGGTAGCGGATCTTGCGGTGGAGGACGGTCGGCGGGGCCGCCACCAGCTTGATCGTCGCCCGGGTGATGATGCCGCACTGGCCGAGCCCGCCGAGCACGGCCCGGAACAGGTCCGTCCCCGGTGAGCAGGTGACGATCTCGCCGGCGCCGGTGACAACCTCCAGTTCGAGCACGTTGTCGGACTGCGCCCCGTGACGATGGCTGGTGCCGCCGATGCCGCCGAGCGAGAGCGTGCCGCCGACGGAGAGATCGAGGAAGTCGGTGATCACGGGTGGCGTCAACCCGTGCGGCAGAGTCGCTTCCAGCACGGTCCGCCACGAGGCGCCGCCGTCGATGACGGCGTAGCCGGGCTCGACCCGGTGCACGGTGCCCAGGCCGGCCATGTCGATCACGACGCCACCGTCCACAAGCGACTGGCCGTGCGTGGAATGCCCGCGCCCACGGGCGGTCACGGGCCTGCCGGAGCGGATGACCTCGGCGATGTCGGCGGCCGCACCCGGCACCAGCACCGCGTCCGGCCGGCGTCGGATCATCCCGCCGAAGTCCGACGACACCCTGGTCAGCGCCGCGCTGTCGGTATGCAGAACCCCACTTTCACCCACCGTTGAACCGTAGCAACGGCTGGTGATCGCCGAGGGCGTTCGGACCGTGACGGCGGGAATCCGCGACATCGAAAGTTTCGCCGATCGGGTGGTGACCGAGGACGCCGAGCACGTCACGGGCTGGGTTCCACGCGGCGACCGGTCCCCGGCGAGGAAAGATCTTGGTCGCGGGGTGAACCGGGGGCGGCGCCGGTTCGTGTGTGCTGGCGTACCGATTCCCCGGGAGGACCCCGTGACCACCACTCAACACCGTCCGGCCGTGGCGCCGGCCGCCAAGCCGGACCGCCGCTCGACGGCGCGCGTGGCGCTGCTCGCGGCGCTCGGCGTGAACGTGCTGATCGTCGCCGCGCTGGTGGTGGCGACCGGGGCGTCACCGAACATCCTGATCACGCTGGAACGAATCGCCGGGCTGGTGGCGGGCCTGCTGATGGCCTTCCAGTTCCTGCTCATCGCCCGCCTGCCGTGGCTGGACGAGCGGCTCGGCATGGACCGGCTCACGTCCTACCACCGCTGGAACGGCATCGGTCTGATGTGGACGTTGCTGGCGCACGTGGTGCTGATCGTGGTCGGCTACGCCGAGCTCGAGGCCCACGACGTGATCTCCGAGGTTGTTGTCCTGTCCGACACGTTCACCGGCGTCTTCCTGGCGATCATCGCCTTCCTGCTGGTGATCGTCGTGGGCGCGACCTCGGCCCGGATCGCGCGGAAGCGGCTGCCGTACGAGACGTGGCACGCGATCCACCTGCTGACCTACGCGATCGTGGCGCTGGCGTTCACGCACCAGTTCATCTCCGGCACGACGATCGCGTCCACCGGCGGCCGCATCTACTGGATCCTGTTGTGGGGCGCGGCGATCGGCGTGCTGATCACCGGTCGGGTGATCCGCCCGCTGCTGCGCAACCGCCGCTACCAGCTGCGGGTCGCGGGCGTGGTCGCCGAGTCGCACAACGTCGTCTCCGTCTACATCTCCGGCCGGAACCTGCACGAGCTGCCGGCACGGGCGGGCCAGTTCTTCGTGTGGCGTTTCCTGGCCAAGGGCATGTGGCACCGCGCCAACCCGTTCTCGCTGTCGGCCGCGCCGGACGGCCGCTGCCTACGCCTGACCGCCAAGGCCGTCGGCACCGCGAGCGCCGCCCTGCGCGACCTCAAGGTCGGCACTCGCGTCTACGCCGAGGGTCCGTACGGCGCTTTCACCACCGCCAACCAGGTTCACCCGCACGCCCTGCTCATCGCCGGCGGCGTCGGCGTGACGCCGATCCGCGCGCTGCTGGAGGAGATCCGCGGGCACGTCGTGGTGTTGTACCGGGTCCGTGACGAGCGGGATGCCGTGCTGCTGGACGAACTCCGCGCCCTGGCGCCGGTGGTCCGTGTCCTCAGTGGACCGTCGGCCGGGCAGTTCAACCCGGAGAGCCTGCGTTACATGGTCCCGGACATCTGGGCCCGCGACGTGTTCGTCTGCGGCCCGGCCGCCATGACCAACGCCGTCCTGGCCAGCGTGCGGGCGTTGAAGGTGCCCGAGCGCCAGGTGCACGCCGAGAAGTTCAGCCTGGCCGGCTGACCACCGGCATGACCCGCGCAGGGTCCAGGCGGGACTCGGCCCGCGGCGACATCAACCCGTTGCCGCTGGGCACGTCACGAGACCCTCCGCGGACACCAGCTCGGCCGTCGCGGGGCGAACGCTAGAACGCGTTCGCCCCGTGCGGAAGCCGCCGGCCTGCCAATCTCCGCCGGGTTTCAGCCAGCCACGTGGCCGATGCGGCGCAGCACCTCGTCGGCGCCGAGGGTGGTGGCCACGGCGTGCAGGTCGGGGCTGCGGGTGGAGCCGGTCAGCGCGACCCGGATGATCTGCGAGGCCTCGCGGATCGAACCCGGGTAGGCGTCCGGGTTCTTCTTGTACTCCTTGGCGTTCGGCGCGAAGCCGTGCTTGGCGGCCAGCTCCCGGATCTGGCCGAACCACTCCTGGCCGTCGTCGAGGTGCTGGTAGCCGGCGGCGAAGTCGGCGGCGAAGGCCCGCGCCAGCGCCGGCTCCACGCCCTGAATCCGCTCGTCGGACGCCGTGACCAGGGTGAACAGCTCCGGGAAGAAGAAGCCGTACGCGGTGCGGAAGTCGGACCACTTGCGCAGGTCCTTGCGCGGGTTGTCGACGCCCTCGCGCTCCACGGCCAGCGCGGCCAGCGCCAGGTCGGGGTTGGCGTCGAGCACCGGCACCAGGTCGGCGTCGTGGGTCAGCGCCCACTCGCGCACGGCGGCGAGGATCTCGGCGCCGGTCAGGGTGGCGATGTGGTCGGCGCTGATGTCGTCCAGCTTGGCCATGTCGATCAGCGGCCCGGCCACGCCCATCTCGTCCAGCTTGATCGGCGCGTCCAGCGCCTCGGCCAGCGGCATCTCGGCGATGCGCCCGTTGGCCAGGCCCTTCAGGTAGTACAGCACCGCCTTGGCCGGGTAGCCCTCGGCGATGTAGAAGTCGACCGAGGCCTCGGGGTCCTTGCGCTTGGACAGCTTGCGCTTGCCGCCGGAGATCTGCTTCATCAGCGGCGCGATGTGCGCGTACGTGGGCTGCTCGAAGCCGAGCGCGGCGAACAGCTGCAGGTGGGTGGGCACCGAGGAGATCCACTCCTCGGCCCGGATCACCAGGTTCACCCGCATCAGGTGGTCGTCGACGGCGTGCGCGAAGTGGTAGGTGGGCAGCCGCACCGGGTTGGCCGAGGACTTGAGGATGACCACGTCGTTGCGGTTGTCCTCGTGCTCCAGCCGGCCGCGGATGGCGTCGGTGAACACGGCCCGGCCGTCGACCTGGCCCGGCGAGCGGAACCGCACCACGTACGGCGCGCCCTCGTCCAGCTTGGCTTGCACGTCGGCGTCGTCCCGGTCGCGCCAGATGGCCCAGCCGCCGTAGTAGCCGGGCGGGATCTTGCTGGCCTCCTGCCGGCGGCGGATGTCGGCCAGCTCGTCCTCGGTGGCGAAGCACAGGTACGCCTTGCCCTCGCGCAGCAGCTCCCGCGCGTAGGTCAGGTAGATCTGCTCGCGCTCGGACTGCAGGTACGGGCCGTAGTCGCCGTTGCCCTCGGCCTCGTCGGCCGGCAGACCGAAGTAGTCGAAGGCGCGGGTGAACTGCTCGACCGCCCCCTCGACCTCGCGGGCCTGGTCGGTGTCCTCGATGCGCAGCAGGTAGCGGCCGCCGGTGCGGTGCGCGATGTCACGGTTGATCGCGCCCACGTAGAGCGCGCCGATGTGCAGCCAGCCGGTCGGCGACGGCCCGACCCGGGTGACCTGGGCGCCGTCCGGGAGCTCCCGCTGCGGGTAGCGCTGCTCCCAGTGCGCCGGCTCGGGCAGATCGGCGGGGAACAACGCGTCGATGACGGCACGGTCAAGCATCGGGTCTCGGTCTCCAGCACGCAGGTCAACAAGTGTGCCCCAGGCTAGCAGCGCTAGTGTTGCCGGCCGTGGCGGTGCTGGAGATCTCCGACCTGGTGGTGGCCTGGGATCCCCGCAGCGGGGAGCAGCTCCCGGTCCGCCGCGACGACGTGCTGGCGACGCTGCGGGCGGCGGGCGACGCCAGGGCGGCCCGGATCGTCGAACGGATGCCGGTGGCCGGCGAGTTCCTGGATCAGCGGGCCGTGAACCGGACGCTCGTCCGCGTGCACACCGAGCTGCAGCGGTTGAACGAGGAGCTGCACATGGCGCAGCGCTTCGCCGAGCTGCTGCGGCCGATGCTCGCCGCGACGGGCGTGCGCCGGCCCCGGGTGGTGGACATCGGCTGCGGCCTGGGCTTCGTCCTCCGGTCACTGGCGGCCTCGGGCCTGCTCGGCGCGGACGTGGAACTGGTCGGCGTGGACGGCAACCGCGCCCTGGTCGACGAGGCGGCCAGGCTCGCGGCGGCGGAAGGGCTGCCGTGCCGGTTCGTCTGCGGGGACGCGTTCGCGCTGGACGAGGACGCGACCGTGTACCTGTCGAACGGCGTGCTGCACCACTTCCCCGCCGCCAGCCTGGCCGAGTTCTTCCAGGCCCAGGACCGGCCGGGCACTCACGGCTTCCTGCACTACGACATCGCCGCGACGCCGCTGGCGCCGTTCGGGGCGTGGCTGTTCCACCGGGCCCGCATGCGGGAGCCGCTCGGCCGGCACGACGGCGTCGCCTCGGCCCGCCGCGCGCACGGCGACGACGTGCTGCTGTCGGCCGCGCGGCAAGCGGCCGGCCTGGACGCGTTCCTGTTCGAGCCGATCCGGTTCGCGAACCCGTTCTGCGCCGCGATGCGGCCGGTGCTCGGGCTACGGCCGGAGCTCACCGACGGGTTCCGCCGGGCTCTCGGCCGGCGGGCGCGGGGGTTGGTCGCGTGACCGTCGCCGTGTCCCTGGTGCTCCTCGCCCTGGTCGACGCCGCGTTCGCCGGCTTCCGGGCGGCGACCGGCCGCAATGCGCGGATCCGGAAGCGTCGCTACTACGCGCGGGCCGCCGCTCGGGGGCTGGCTCTGGGCGCGATCGGCATGGCCGTTACCGCCACGGTGATTCTGGTGCCGCTCGGGGACCGGTTCGACGACCTCGTGGTTGCCGGCGTTCTCATGGGCCAGGTGCTGCTGCCGTTCGCCGCCGTGGTCGTGCTGTCGATGGTGGCGTACTGGCTGCTGCCGATGCGTGAGAGCACGTTTGTCATCCTGGTCGGCCTCGGGCCGTTCACGCTGGTCCGCCCGCTGGTCGTGGTCGCCGCCGTGGTGTGGGCCGGGCTCGGCACCGACGACTGGCTGGTCCGCCTCGACGCCGTCGTGGCGGCCGCCGCCGTGCTCGCGGTGGAGCCGCTGACGCACCACCGCTGGTATCGCGCCCCGATAGGCTCCGTCGGATGACGTGGGAACCCGACACGCCCGGTCTGCTGCGATTGCCGTCGGGGCGGCTGGTTCGCGGGCGTGGCCTCCGTAATCCGCTGCCGCCCGGGCCGACGCCCGAGTTCGGGCTCTATCTCCAAGGGGCCGATCCGGGCGCGATGGGGTGGGACAGCCGGTGGGTCCGCTGGCCCGACTTCTGGTTGCCGACCGACCGGGCGGGTTTCGCGCAGGCGTTGACCGAGCTGTTGGAGCGGGCTGCGGGCGAACGGGTGGAGATCGCCTGCGGCGGCGGGTTCGGCCGCACCGGAACGGCGTTGGCCTGCCTGGCGGTGCTGGACGGCGTGCCGGCCGACGAGGCCGTCGCGTACGTCCGCGAGCACTACTCGCGACGAGCCGTCGAGACCCCGTGGCAGAAGCGGTTCGTGGCCCGGTTCGGAGGGTGACCATGGACGAGGAGTGGTTCTACCAGTCCGCGGCGACATGCACATCAACCTGCAGACCGACGAAGGTGTGGTCACGCAGCACGTCCGCGAGGGCGAGATGTGGCTGCTGCCGCGCAACACGCCGCATTCCCCGCAGCGCCCCGATCCCGGCTCGGCCGGTGTCGTGATCGAGCGCATCCGCGAGGAGGGGGTGCTGGAGAAGTTCCAGTGGTACTGCCTGAACTGCAACCACCTCGTGCACGAGGTCGAGTTGCAGGTGCGGGACATCGTCGTCGACCTGCCGCCGGTGTTCGAGCAGTTCTACGCTGACGAGACCGTCCGCAAGTGCGACAACTGCGGCGCCGTGCATCCCGGAAAGGCGGCCCGATGAGCGTCATCGACGTCCACACCCACTACGTGCCGGCGCAGTGGCCGGCGCTCGGCTGGGACGACGCGCCGTGGCTGCGGGTGGACAGCGCCCGCGAGGCGACGATCATGGTCGGCTCCGCTGAGTTCCGGCGCATCCAGTCCAACTCCTGGGACCACACGGTGCGGTTGGCCGACATGGGGGCCGACAGCGTCGACACCCAGGTGGTCTCCCCCACCCCGGTGTTCTTCTCCTACGACCGGTCGCCGCGGGAGGCGCTGCGGATCGCCGAGGTGTTCAACGACGCGGCGTTGGAGCTGACCGCGCCGTCGAACGGGCGGTTGATCCCGTTCTGCCAGGTTCCGTTGCAGGATCCCGATCTGGCCTGTCGGGAGCTCGACCGCTGCCTGGACAACGGGCATCGCGGCGTGGAGATCGGCAACCACGTCGGCGACCGCGACCTCGACGACGAGGGCATCGTCCAGTTCCTGCAGCACTGCGCCGACCGGGGCGCGCCGGTTTTCGTGCACCCGTGGGACATGCCGGCCTCGCCGCGGCTGAACCGCTGGATGGCCCAATGGATCACGGGTATGCCGGCCGAGACGCACCTGTCGCTGGTGGCGATGGTGCTCGGCGGCGTGTTCGACCGGGTGTCGGACGATCTTCGCATCTGCTTCGCCCACGGCGGCGGCTCGTTCGCGTTCTGGCTGGGCCGGTTCGAGAACGCCTGGCACCAGCGGCACGATCTGCTCGGCACCTCCGAAAAGCCGCCGTCGGCCTATGTCGGGCGGTTCAGTGTGGACAGTGTCGTGTTCGAGCCGGCGGCGCTGCGGCTGCTGGTGGACACGCTCGGCGTCGACAACGTGATGACTGGCAGCGACTACCCTTACCCGCTCGGGGAACGGCCGGTCGGCCGGGTCGTCCGCGAGTCGGACTTCCTGTCCCAGCCGGACAAGGACAAGATCCTCGGCGGGAACGCCGCGAAGTTCCTGTCCTTGCCGGTGGCCGTGGCCTGACGATCATTCGTCCGGGATGCCGGCGCCGCTGAGCGCCGGCACCGTCTCCTCCCGGTGTCGCAACGACTGCGCGGCCCGGGCGAACTGGGCCAGCTTGTCGATCACCGTCTGTCCGACCGGCTGGTGCCCCCAGATGCTGATGCTCTGGTGGGTCGCCGGTTCCCAGGTGGACTCGTCGACGACGATCGGGTTCCAGCCCACCTCCCACTCGAAACCGGAGGGGCTGCGGGCATAGAAGGACAGTTCCCGGTCGTTGGTGTGCTGGCCGACCGACAGCGCCATGCCGAAGCCGAGCTCCTGGACCCGTTGGTACGCCAGGAGCATGTCGTCCAGGTTGGCGACCTGGATGTTGAGGTGCTGGATGCGGGTGCGGATCGGGTTCACCTTGAGGCCGCCGGTCGCGGCGACGGCGACGGAGTGGTGCCGGCTGTTGACCCGCAGGAACCGGATCTTCAGCTTGACGCCGCTGATGGTCTCGTCGACGTAGTCGGTGAGCCGGGCGTCGAACACCGTGTTGTAGTAGCCGCGGACCTTGTGCGGCTCCATGGTGGTCACCGCGATGTGCCCCAGGCCGCCCTCGCCGGTGACGAAACCCTTGACCGGCTTGGGATCCACCAGCGGCGTCGTGAAGATCTCCTGGGTGAGCCCCTTCGGCCCGGGGAACCGCCACAGCCGTTCCACGCCGCGTTGCGCGGCCTCGTCGGGCGTGCCCTCGGTGACGGGAACGCCCCGGTCCACAACCCGGGCCAGGATCCGGTCGAACGTCTCGTGATCGTCGATGTGCCAGCCGAGGGCGACCGCGTCCTCCGCCGGCCCGTAGTTCAGCAGGAACCGGCACTGCCGCTCGTCCAGCCGGAAACGCATCGTGCCGTGGTCCAGGGTGTCGAGGTGCATGCCGATGGCGTCGACGCCGAACCGCCGCCACTCGGCGAACTTCCGCGTCTCGATGACGATGTGCCCCAGGTGCACGTTGCCGAAGACGGAGTTCACGCTGTGTCGATTCATTCTGGACACCCCACGAAGTCGGCGACCATCCGGTTGAACCGGTCGGCTTGCTCCCACTGCACCCAGTGGCCGGTGTTGGCGAACAGCATGAGGTCGCAGTTCGGCATGAGCCGGGCCAGGGCCACGCCGCCGGACGGACGGTTCACCTTGTCCTTGGTGCCCCACAACACCAGCGTCGGCACGTCGAGCCCGCGCAGCCGGCGGTCACAGGTGAGATCCATCCGGAACAGCGTCTTGGCGTTGGACGGCCGGCGCAGCGGCGGATTGGCGATCACCTCGGGATCCAGGCTGGCCCGATACCGTTCGTCGATCATCGATTCGCTCACGGAAGCGCCGTCGAAGACCAGGTACTCGCGGATGAAGGTGGCCAGCTTCTCCCGGCTGGGCTCCGGGTAGTAGCCGAGCAGACGCCGCAGGCCTTTTGTCGGGACTGCGCGGGTCGTGCCGATGCCGCCGGGGCCCATCAGCACGAGCCGGTCGACGCGGCTGGGCGTGTCCAGGGCGAGCCGCAGCGCCGCGGACCCGCCGTAGGAGTTGCCGACCAGCGTGGCGGAGTCGATGCCCAGCGCGTCGAGCACGCCGCGGACGGCGTCGGCCAGCGAGCCGAACGGATCCTCCTGGTCGATGGTCTTGCTGGACCGACCGTAGCCGGGCAGGTCGGGCACGATCACCCGGAACTGCTTGGCCAGGACGTCGATGTTGGCCTTGTAGGTGGGGACTCCGGAGGCGCCGGGCCCGCCACCGTGCAGCAGCACGACCGCCGGACCGGCGCCGGTCTCGGCCAGGAAGATCTCGTGGCCGCCGGCCTTGATGGTGTGCTCGTTCATGCCGTTCGCTTCCTGCTGGAGTGGACAAATCCGTCCGGCCGCACGGTGATCTGCTCGACCTTGTGCTGGCTCAGCCACGCGATGAGCGCCCCGGTGATGTCGACGACACAACCGGGACGCGGCGGCGAGCCGGGCGGCAGGACGGTGACGGCGTCGGGCTGTTCCGCGAGACTGAACACGGTCCAGCCGCTGGTCAGGTCGTCGAGTCGGCGACGAGCGCCGACGCCGTCGAGCACCCACGGCTGCGGGATCTTGTGCCCGGCACCGGGGCTACGGGTGAAGAACCCCTGTGCGTAACGGGGCTCGGGAACCCAGCTCTGCCGCATCAGCTGCCGCCGGAGCCAGGGGCTGCGGCCGAACCGGCGGAACACGGCGTCACGGGCCGCGGTGATCGCGGGTCGGCGTTCGGTGATTACGCGTCCGACCAGCGCCGCGCGGCGCATGGTGGCCCGGACGTGGGGTTTGCGCTCGGTTTCGTACGAATCGAGCACGGTGTCGGAGAGTTCCCCGCTGAGGACGCCGGCCAGTTTCCAGCACAGATTGGCGACGTCCCGCACGCCGGCGGACATGCCCTGCCCGATCCACGGCGGCATCGCGTGCGCGGCGTCGCCGGCGAGGAAGACGCGCCCGACACGCCAACGGGCGGCGACCCGCACGTGGTGGCTGTAGACGACCGCGCGGAGGACCTCGACGTGCTCGTCGGTGATGCCGTGGCGGTTGAGCAGCCGCCAGACGTCGGCGACGAGGTGCTGCTCGGTCTCGCCCGGCAGCACGGGGAATTCCCAGCGGTGGTGGCCGAGCGGGGTCGGGCAGTCGACGGCCGGGCGGCTGGGGTCGCAGTGGAATCTGAGGTGGTCGTGGCCCGGCCACTCGCGTTTGACCCTGGTGTCGACGACCACCCAGCGGTCCTCGTAGGTGCGGCCGTCGAAGCTGATGCCGAGCCGGGTGCGGATCGGGCTGGAGCCGCCGTCGGCGGCGATCAGATAGGAAGCGCGCTCGATGCCCTCGGCCAGCTCGATGTCCACGCCGGTGGGGTCTTGTTTGATGCCAAGGCATTCCTGGTCGAGGCGGACGTCAACGTCGGGGAACCGCTTGACGCCCTGGCGGAGGGTGGCCTCCAGGGCGGGTTGGTAGAGGAACAGCTGCGGCGGATGACCATGGCCGCGCGGCGTGAAGGCGGCCTCGTAGAAGCACCTGCCGTTGTGGTCGACGAAGCTGATCGGGCGGTCGGCGAGCATGTCGCGGGTGAGCTCGTCGGCAAGGCCGACGCCCTGCCAGACGCGCACGACCTCCTCGTCGGTGGAGATCGCCCGGGCGCGGGCGTAGACCTCGGCGTCACGCTCGACGACCAGCACCTTCAAGCCGAGGGCGCCGAGCAGGTTGGCGGCGGTGACGCCGGTCGGGCCGTACCCGACGACGGCGACGTCGTAGTGGGACACCGGACCTCGTTCCTGTAGCGATCACTCCAGTAATTACTGGAATGGTCGCTACAGTAAGCTGGGTTGTCAAGGAGGTGGGCGGATGAGCACCGAGCGGAAGCGGCGCGCCAACGGCGAGGAGTCGCGGCGGCGGATCCTCGACGCCGCGGCGGAGGTCGCGGGCGAGCGCGGCTACGACGGCACCAGCATCGCGCAGGTCAGCGCCCGGTGCGGGCTGCCGGTGAGCTCCATCTACTGGCACTTCAAGGACAAGGACGAGCTCATCGCGGCCGTCATCGAGCGCAGCTTCGAACAGTGGCTGACGGCGTTCGACGCCGAGGGTGAGGACGTCCCCGAACTGGTGGTGCGGATCGGCGAGGCGCTGGTCGCGACCCCGGACTTCCTTCGCCTGGGACTGATGCTCGCCCTGGAGCGGCGTCCCCACGAGGCGAGCGCGCGTCGGATGTTCCTGCAGGTGCGGGCGACGACGCTGGAGCGAATCGCTTCGACGATCCGGGAACACGCCCCCGAGCTGGGCGACGAGGCCGTACGACTGCTGGCGCTGTACACGATGGCCGCGGTGGACGGGTTCTTCGTGGCCCACGAGATCGGCGGGGATTCGGTCGATCTGGGCGCATTGTTCGCGCTGCACGGGCGAGTGCTCGTGGACGCCGCCCGCCACCTGTCTGCCTAGGATGGCGACATGGATCTGAGGATCTTCACGGAACCCCAGCAGGGCGCCACCTACGCCGACCTGCTGCGGGTCGCCAAGGCCAGCGAGGCCGCCGGGTTCGACGGCTTCTTCCGCTCCGACCACTATCTCGCCATGGCCGGCGACGGGCTGCCCGGCCCGACCGACGCGTGGACGACGCTGTCCGCGCTGGCCGTGCAGACCGAGCGCATCCGCCTCGGCACACTCGTCACGTCCGGCACGTTCCGGCTGCCCGGCCCGCTCGCGATCGCCGTCGCGCAGGCCGACCAGATGTCCGGCGGCCGGGTCGAACTCGGCCTCGGAGCCGGCTGGTTCGAGGCCGAGCACACCGCGTACGGCATCCCGTTCCCGCCGCTGGGCGAGCGCTTCGACCGGCTCACCGAGCAGCTGGAGATCATCACCGGCCTGTGGTCCACGCCGGCCGGGCAGACCTTCTCCTTCCAGGGCAAGCACTACACGGTGGCCGACTCGCCCGCGCTGCCCAAGCCGCTCGCACCGATCCCGGTGATCGTCGGCGGCAAGGGCGCGCGCCGCACGCCGGCGCTGGCGGCCCGCTACGCCACCGAGTTCAACGTCCCGTTCACCCCCATCGACGAGGTGGCCACGCAGTTCGACCGGGTCGCGCAGGCCTGCGTCGACGCCGGCCGCGACCCGGCGGAGATCGTCCGCTCCTGCGCGCACACGCTGGTCCTCGGCAAGACCGACGCCGAGGTCGAGAGCCGGGCGGAGGCACTCGGGCTGCGGACGGCCGACCCGGCGGCGAACCCGCTGGCCGGTTCGCCCGCGCAGATCGTCGACCAGATCGGGCGGTGGCGCGAGCGCACCGGGATCACCCGGCTCTACGTGCAGGTGCTGGACATCAGCGACCTCGGGCAGTTGGACGTCGTCGCGTCCGACATCGCGCCCCAGCTGTAGGTGGGCGTCGAGCGCCAGGAACCGAGGCGCCCGGCGTCGCCCGCCGCTAGGTGAGCACTCCCGGCCGCCGGGCGAGCACGTCACGGGCGACGTCGACCGGGCGGCGAAGGCTCGTGTGGGCCACCTGGTTCACCACTGCCTTGGCGGCTTCGATGGTGATTCCCCTTGTGGCGGCGAGAAAGCCGACCGCCAGGTTGATGTCGTCCTCGTCGCCGGCGGCGGCCAGCCGGTCGATCACGTCGTTGTCGGTGTCGGCCAGCACCAGCACGGTGGCGATGTCAGCGAACGCCTCCGCGTCGACCGGCGGGCTCACGTGACCGCGGCTGTACAGCGTGAGGGCACCAACCGCGAATGTGGCCGTGTGCAACGGATACGCGAACACCGCCGCCACGCCGAGACCGAGGGCCGCCTCGGTGTACGCGGGCCAGCGGTGGCCGGCGCGTTCCAGGTCGGGCAGTAGGACCGGCTCGCCCGTGGCGAAGGCCTGCAGCGCCGGCACCCGTCCGATGATCACCTGAAGTTCCTGCACCCGGCGGGCCCAGCGGTCGCTGGCCGTGAGCAGACACTGCACTGATCCCCCGCTGTACAAGGTGATCACGGCGCCGTCGATGCCGGGCAGCTCCTCGACGGCGGCCGCGCACAGTGCGTCGACGCACCGGCCCGCGCGGGCGTCGTGGGTCAGGCGGTGCCAGAGCCGGTCCCGCCTGGACTGACTGGCGCTCGACTGCGACGCCGCCCGCTTGTACCGGGCAGCGGAGAGCATCGCGTGCCGCACGATCGCCCCGGGCCGCCGCAAGCTCCCGGCGTGATCGAGGATGTCGTGCACGGTCGTGATGTCCTCGACGTGGTGCAGCACCCCGATGACCCGCCCGTCGCCGTCCACCAGCGGCGAGTTGACCGGGCACCACACCTTCACCCGGAAGGACGAGGGATCCTCGGGGTCGGGGATGTCGTAGCGCTGCACGCCCATGTCGTGCGGCACGCCGTGGCGCAGCACCCGCTCCAGCGAGGAGCCGAGCCGGCGCACCCCGTCGGCGGCGGGGTCGCCCGGGTTGTCGGGGAAGGCGTCGAACACGAACGCGCCGGTCAACTCGTCCGGGTGGCGGGCGGTCGCGCGGAGATAAGCGGGGTTCGCCGCCTGGATCCGCAGGTCGCGGTCCAGCAGGAGGTAGGGCGCGGCGGTCACCGCGAACACCTGGCTGCCGGCTGCTGCTCTCAGCACCTCGTGCACTGGCACTCACCTCGCCGGTATGCGGCGGCCAGTATGCGCCGGGACAAGCCGTTCGTCGAGGCGGCAAGTTCGATGAAACACCCGTGAGCAGCGAATCTCGGACGTGAGCCTGGTCTAACGCTCTCAGGAGCCGGCGGAGATGAGGGCGTGCACGAGTTCGGCGTCCCGCTGCGCCGCCTCCGCCTCCTCGGCGGTGGCGGGTTCGAGGCGTACGGGCATGTCCTTGTGGTGGGGCGTGCCGGCGATGGGGTCGCGGTCGTGCGCGTCGGTGAGCAGGTTGATCCTCGGGCCGTTCAAGACCCGGCCGCCGCGGCCGTCCGGCACCGCCATGCCGAAACCGTGCGGCAACGCCAGCTGCCCCTTGCGCAGGGAGTCGTCGATCTCCGCCCGGACGACGATCCGGCCCACGCGGCTGACGACCGCCACCCAGTCGCCTTCGTTGGCGCCTATGGCCTTCAGGTCGTCGGTACGGACGTGCAGCGCGCCGTCCGGGTCGGTGCGACGCCAGCCCGGCGGGCGCAGGATCTGGTTGGCGTTGTGCCGGCGACGCTGCCCGTTGATCAGCGAGAGCGGGTAGTCCAGGTCAGGACGGTCGGTGGCCGGGTCAAGGTTTTCCAGCCAGGACAAGAGTTCCGGCACGGCCAGGTGCACGCGGTCGTGGCGCATGAGCTGCCAGACCTCGTCGTACTCATGCGTGGTGAAGGCGGTTCCGCTCGGGCTGTTCAGGATCCGGTCGAACAACTCCCCCGCCAGCGCCGGGCCTTCCTGGCTGGAGCCCAACGCTCGTCGCACGGCAACGGGCATGCGCTTGGCCAGCGCCAGGAGACCCGGCCAGAGCATCGCCACCGGGGCGGCGCGGTCCGGCAGCGTTCGGCCGAGCGTGCGGTAGAGCAGGATCGGGGCGATTGCCGGATTCTCCCGCAGGACGGGGCCTGCGGCCTTGAGAAGGTCCTCGCGGTTCGTCCCGGCCAACTGGTCCATTGTGGACTGCTCGGGCATGGCGCCGAGTTCCTCGAACAGCCGGGCGTAGATCTCCGCCTCCACGAGCGTGCCCGGGAGTGGCTCGAACAGCGGTGGCCGGAGGTGGAAGTAGTTCGTGGGGAAGTCGAAGTCGAAGAACGTGAACTCCCACTTCTCGTGCTGCGACGCCGCCGGAAGCACGTAGTCGGCCAACGCGGCGGTTTCGGTGTAGGCGATGTCGATGACGACGGACAGTTCGGCGGCGCGGATCGCCCGCTCCATGCCCAGCGTGTCGGCGGCGGTGTTGGCCGGGTTGGAGGACTCCACCCACAGCACCCGGGCGCGGTTCGGGTGGTCGGCGAGGATCTCCTCGGCCAGCGTGTTCAGCGGCAGCATGCCGCCGATGTACTCGAAGCCGGTGATCTCCGAGCGTTCGCCACGGGACTCGCCCCACAGCGGCATCAGCCAGGTGTGCAGGGCGTTCGTGCCGGGCCGGCCGAAGTTGCCGGTGATCAGGTACAGGAGCTTTTCGAGGTAGCTGTTGAGCGTGGAGTTGCGGCCCTGCTGGATGCCCAACTCGACGCGGACCGACATCGCGTTCGCGGCGAGGATCAGGTCGACGGCGTGGTCGACGTCTTCACGGTCGACCTCGGCGTGGGCGATCCAGTCGTCGACGGGGATCTTGCCGAGAGTGGCCGCTACTTCGGCGAAGCCTTCGGTGTGCGCGTCGAGGAAGTCGGCGTCCTGGCCGCCGCGTTCGATGATGAGGGCGAGGATCGCGCCGAGGAGGTAGGCGTCGGTGCCGGGGCGCAGCGGCAGGTGCACGTCGGCGATGTCGGCGGTCTCGGTCCGGCGCGGGTCGATGACGATCATCTTGCGGTCGGGATCGTTCCTGATGTCGTTGACGGCGCTGCGGGCGCGGGTGAAACCGTTGGCCAGCCACGGGTTGCAGCCGATGACCAGCAGCAGGTCGCATTCGTCGATGCCCTCGGCGGTGTGGTTGGTCTGGCCGCCGAACATCTTGCCGTTGACCCAGAAGTCACCGGTCTTCTCCTGGGAGAGGGCGCCGAAGAAGCGCGGCGAGTTCATCCAGCGGCGCAGGGCGAAGCCGTAGCCGCCGCCGGAGTGGTTGCCCTGGCCGCCACCGCCCACGTAGGCCATCGAACCCGGGCGGTTTGCCCGCTCGTCTTCTCGTTTGACGGCTTTCAGCTTGGCGGCGATCTCGGTGAGGGCGGTGTCCCAGCTGATCGCCTCGTGCGTGCCGTCCGGACGGCGGCGCAGCGGGGTGGTGAGCCGGTCGTCGTGGTCGCCGTACCAGGTGAGCCGCTGCGCCTTCTGGCACAGGTAGCCCTGGGAGCGGGGGTTGTCCCGGTCGCCACGGACGCGAATGATCGCCCGGCCGTCGGTGAGCACCTCGATGCCACAGTTGACGTAGCAGAGGCTGCAGGCGGTCTTGTGCCAGGTGCTCATACCCAGCAGGGTTTCGTAACAAGACCCAGGTTGTCAAGGGTGGTGGGGTTTTTCGGGCCGAGGATGGCGTTGGGTTTGCGCGTGTTGGGTCGCGTGGATTTTGTGTGGAGCCTCTGGACGATGGCCTCCGAGGGGCAATTCCGGGGCAGGCTTCGCCTGCCCCTCGCGCGGAGAGCTTAGGCCATCGTCCACCTCCACACAAAATCCACGCTCAGGTGTTCGGTGTCGACGGTGGGGTGGCAGCCGGCGTAATTATGCATGAAAAGGTTCACCCATTAGTGATTCGAGTTCGATCATGCGTGCGAGTATTCTGGACACATGGAAGAACTCACCCGCGAAATGGAGACCAGGGAGCCTAGTGGCGACCTGTTCGACCTGATCATGGGTGTGGAATGGGCGAGACTGGACGCCGACCAGTTGGTGACGGTGTCCATCCTCGCCCGCAAACTGAAGTCCGCCTGCGAATGGGTCGAACTGGCCGCACTACGCCGGACCGAGGACCCCACCGAACTCGCCATGGCCCTCACCGAACCGGAGCAAATCGTGGCCCGGCGGAAAGAAGCCAGCGAAGCCCTGGAGACGCTGCCCCGGCTGGCCGAGCAGTTGCGGCGCGGCGAGTTGGACTTCCGCCGGCTCGACGCCGTGCGGGAACGGGTCCAACACCTGTCCCCCGACCTGGTCACCGAGGTTGAGGATGCACTGGTCGAGGTCGCTGCTGGGTTGAACCGGACCCAGCTGTGCCGCAAGACCACCGCCCTGGTCGCCCAGGCCGACCCCGACGGCTACGAGCAGCGCTGCCACAAGGCCACCAAGGACCGCCGGGTCGAGTTCGCCCCACTCCCCGACGGGATGGCCAAACTGACCTGGATCCTGCCCGCCACCGAAGCCCACCTCGTGTTCCAACAACTCTGCAAAGACGCCAAAGCCCTCCCCACCGACGACCGCACCACCGACCAGAAACGCTCCGATGCCCTGCTGGACCGCCTACGGGGGACCAAGCGCGACTGGAACGTGCGGACCTTCGTCACCCTCTCGATGGAGACGTTGCTGGGCCTGACCAACGACCCCGGCCACCTCGCCGGCTACGGCCCCATCGCCGCCGACGCCGCCCGGGAGCTAGCTATGCACGGCCCCTGGCGCGGCATCCTGCTCGACGAGTACCGCCACGCCACCGCCATCACCACCGACACCTACCGCCCCACCGCGTTGATGAAGGAATTCGCCCACGTGTCCGCCGGCGGGACTTGTACTGCCCCGGGTTGCGCCAGCCCCATTCAGGAATACGACCACATCACCCCCTGGCCAACCGGCAACACCGAACCCGCCAATCTCCAGGGCCTCTGCCGGTGGCACCACCACCGCAAACACGACAACTACACCGTGACCAGGGACCCTAACGGCACCTCACACTGGACCACCCCGACCGGCCGCCATTACGCGACCCACCCCTTCGAATACTGACCCCCGGTTCCTTGACAATTCCACAGCGACCAACAACCGCCAACCCACCACCCCCAGCAATGCACTTGGGCCGATTTTGTGTGGAGGTGGACGATGGCCTAAGCTCTCCGCGCGAGGGGCAGGCGAAGCCTGCCCCGGAATTGCCCCTCGTAGGCCATCGTCCAGAGGCTCCACACAAAATCGGTCC
The DNA here is from genome assembly GCF_014203355.1 of Kutzneria kofuensis. Taxonomy (NCBI): domain Bacteria; kingdom Bacillati; phylum Actinomycetota; class Actinomycetes; order Pseudonocardiales; family Pseudonocardiaceae; genus Kutzneria; species Kutzneria kofuensis. Next base: position 70,587 of record NZ_JACHIR010000003.1, on the reverse strand, counting down.
ACCCAACACCCCGAACCCCGCCACCACCAACCAAAAATGCACGGCGCCACCGGGATTTCGCGACTCACTCACTGCGGCCTATCCCCTGCAGCACCCTCGCCGCGGTCACGATCCCGGCGTGGAACCGCCGGAGCTCGAAGTTCTCGTTCGGCGCATGGTTGCGCTCATCCACATTGGCGAGCTGGATGCCGTAGCACGGCAGCCCGAGGCCGTCGGTGATGCCGGCGATGGGGAGGCTGCCGCCCATGGCCGGCTCGAACAACGCGGGCCGGCCAGCGGCCGCTCCGACGGCGTCGAGCACGACCTTCGCGAACGGCGCGTCGGGCAGGGTGCGCGACGGCTCCATCATCGCCTTGAACCGGACCTCCGCATGCGGCAGGTGCCGCGCGACATGCTTCTGGACGGCGTCGACGACCGTGGACGTCCGCTGCCCACACGCCAGCCGCATGTCACACCGGGCAACGGCAACAGCCGGGATGACGGTCCGATGCTCGTCGTTGTCCAGGCAGGTCAGCGAGTTGATGGAGAACGTGGGCATCGCCAACCGCTCGTTCACTCCACCCGTCGCCAGATCAAAACGGTCAAGGCCGACATCCGCGCTGACCGGCAGCGCTTCCAGACACGCAAGTTCAGCCTCGGTGAGCGGGACAACGCCGTCGTCGTATCCCTCGACGAGAACCCGGCCGTCCGGCGCGCGCATGGTCCCCAGCAGCCACACCAGTTCCCAGGCCGGATTCGGGGCCACATTGCCCCAGTTACCGGAGTGGAAGACGGCCCCCGCGCCCCGCACGACAATCTCGAAGCTCACGACGCCGCGCACGCCGAGTGACACCGTTGGCTCGTAGCCGTCGTTGACCGGGCCGTCGCTGTACAGGGCGACGTCGGCGTTCAGCTCCTTCCGCATCCCGGCGAGTGTCGACGCCAGGTGCGGGCTGCCGATCTCCTCCTCGCCGTCGAGGATCACCGTCACCGAGCACGGCAATCCGCCCTCGCAGTCCCGCAACGCCCTGATCGCCAGTAGCTGAGCCAGATGCTGCCCCTTGTTGTCGCCGGTCCCGCGCCCGTACATCCGGCCGTCCCGGATCACCGCCTCGAACGGCGGGCTGTCCCACTCCGCCAGCGGCCCGGCCGGTTGCACGTCGTAGTGGCCGTAGATCACCACGTGCGGGCTCCCCGCCGGCCCCGTCCCGTGCCCGACCACCAGCGGCCATCCCCCGGTCTCGACGACACGGGGCGCCAAGCCGCTACGAACCAGCAGGTCACGGGCGTGATCGGCGGCCTCGGCCATGCCCTCGCCGGTGGCGCTGACGCTCGGCGCGGCGACCCACGCGGCGAGCTCCCGCTCGTGCTGGTCGCCGTGCCGCGCCACGTACTCCTCGATAGCGTCCATGCACCTCAGCGTTGCTCAGCGAGCGGTCATGCGCTGAGCGAGCTGCTTGCGGATGCGGGGCGGGATCTCCGGGGCGAAGCGGCGGATGTAGCTCTCGGCGTGGGCCCGGTGCTCCACCAGGAACGGCAGGTCGAACACGACCAGCTTGCGGATCGCCAGCAGCGGCACCGGCGCCCGCAGCGCCTTGAACTCGGGGTTCCACAGTCCCGGCGCGTCGCACACCGGGTGGAACTGGCCGATCATCAGCCCGTCCTCGACGAACTTGTCCTTGGCCACGCGCTGCAGTTCGTCCAGCCCGCTGGCGTCGGTGTAGTCGAGGTGCGGCAACACAAGCAGCACGGTCAGCAGCTCACGGTCGGAGCCGGACATGGTCGAGCCGATGCGTTCGTACCAAGAACGCAGGCTTTCCACGGCCTCGTTGACGTCCCCGTCACCCGACAACGCCGCCAGATGGAACAGTCCCTTGTGGAGCGACGGCTGCGTGTACGGGCACACCGGTCCGTTGCGACCGAGCTCCGGATGCGGGGACACGAGATACCTCCGCGCCCACGCCAGGATCTCCTGCACGTACGGCCGATGCTCATCGGGCACGTCCCCGGCGTCGACCTCCGCCGCCGACCAGAACAGCACCCGCGCGTCGACCTGCGGCGGCGTCGTCATGACCCGATCCCCTGAGCGAAGGCGAAGAAGCCGTCCGGGTCGACCCGCTGCTTGATCTCCGACAGCCGCTCGTAGTTGACGCCGTAATAAGCGCTCCGCCATGACTTCAGGTCGGGGTCGGTGAAGTTCAGGTACGACCGGTCGCTGCCGTACGGCGCCATGGTGTCGGCGAGCTCGCCCAGCCAGCCGAGATTCGCGTCCACGACCGCACGGGAGTCGTCCTCCGCCCACGAAGTGTCCATGGACAGCAGGAACATCGCGTCCCGGTGGGCGAAGGCGGTGCCGGCCACCGGAACCCGGTTCACCGCCCCACCCCAGGAGAACAGCGCAGCCCCGCCTCCATCCGGGTTGCCACTGCCGGGCCATCGACGGACCGCCGCCAACATCGCGCTGATGGCCTCATCGGGCAGCGGCCGGTTCAACACGCTCGTCCGGGCCGCGAACGCGCCGGCTGAGGTCTCGTGCAGCAGATCATCCTTGGCCTGCCAGTACGTTCGGTCGTCGATGGCCACCCGGAACGGCTGCGCCACCGACAGCACGGGGTCGAGGATCTCCCGCAGTTCCGCCGCCGACCCGAGGTGCTGGCCGATGCACGACACGATGGCGTCCGAGCCGGTGGTGCTGACGCCGACCCGGGCCGCGAACGCGTCCGGCGCGGACCGCACGGTCTCCTGCACGACCGAGAACACCTTCTCCGCGTCCTCGATGCGCCACAGCAGCACGTAGGTCGCGCAGTCGGCGACCGCCTGGGCCTGGAACGTGAAGGACACGTTCACGCCGAAGTTGCCGCCGCCACCGCCGCGACACGCCCAGAACAGGTCGGCGTTCTCGTCGGCGTCACAGCGAAGCACCTCCCCGTCGGCGGTCACGAGCGTTGTCGCCACCAACGCGTCGGCGGTGATGCCGTGCACGCGGGAGGTGGCGCCGTAACCGCCCCCGAGCGTGAGACCACCAATGCCGACCGTTGCCCCGTTGCCGAGCGCGAACGCCATCTCACACGGTTCGATGGCGGCGTACACGTTGGCCATGGACGCGCCGCCGCCAGCCGTCACCAACCCGGTGGAACCGTTGGCGGTCACGGTGCTCAACCCGCCCATGTCGATCACGAGCCCCGAGCCGACCGAATAGCCGGCGTAGCTGTGCCCGCCGCCCCGCACCGAAACACCGACGCCCAGCTCCCGCGCCCACACAACGGCCCGCTGCACGTCGACGGTGTCGGCGACGGACACCACGCCGGCCGGCACGGTCCCGGCGAACCGCCGGTTGAACGGCGTGCTCGCCGGACCGAAGCCGACGTCCCCGGGGCGCAGCACCCGGCCGGAAACCGCCCGGCCGAGGCGTCGCCAGTCCTCTTCGGACGGTGACTTCATCTGAGATCCCTCACCTCTTCGAGGTAGGACGTGCCGGTGGCGGCGTGCGGGCCGTAGCGCTCCCACTGCTCGCACAGCCGGATCCGGCCGTCGTCGGCGACCTCCGGCGTGTTCACGGTACGGCCGCAGATCACGTCCCCGGAGTCGAGCACGATCGTGTATCCCATGTGGAGGGTGCCGTCGCGATCACTCAATCCCGTGACAGAACAACGCAGCACCGGGCCGCCGGACACCTCCGTCCACACGACATCGCCCCGCTGCCGGTACACCGCCACCGGCGCGTCGCCGGCGCCCTCCTTGCGGAACCGGCGGCCGTTGTAGTCGATCACTGTCGACCACCGGCGGCGGCCCGCTCCTCCTCCTGCTTGACGAACCCCTCGGACATCGCCCGGTCCCACCAGATCGCGTAGTAGGCGAAGTCCCCGTCGCTGGTGTTGGTCAGATGGTGCTCGATGCCGGGCCGCAGGAACGCGATGTCCCCGGCGTTGAACTCGTAGCGCTCGTCGGGCGTGACCACCTCGGCCCGGCCCGTCATCCCGATGAAGATCTCGTGCTCGTGGTGGGCGTGCGTCACCGACGTGTCGCCCGGCCGCAGCACGCACCACGCGCCCTCGAACGGGGCCGTCAGGCCGTCCCACGGGTAGAGCAGCTTCATCTCCAGTCCATAGGCACGGACCAGGTTCTCGTGCTCCAGTCGGCGGAAGTCCACGGCCACGGGCTCTTGGTCGGTCACGTCCCCACTCCGATCAGCCGGATCCTGTTGACTGCGACCGAGGCTAATGTCGGAGCTTTCCCTCACGGTAGGGGAAGTTGTCCCGTGCTCCCGGGAAATCCCTTGCCCGCCAACAGGGTCAGCCGCGTCCCAGTCCCGCGTCCCGGGCCAACACGATGGCCTGCGCGCGATCGGTGACGCCCAGCTTGCCCAGCACCGCGGACACCCGGTTGCTGATCGTCTTCGGCGCCAGCGCGAGGTCACGCGCGATCGCCAGATTCGACTTGCCGGCCGCGATCCGTTCCAGCACCTGCTGTTCCCGCGCGGTCAACTGCGGGAACGGATACGGCACGTGCCCGCCCAGCGGGCCGAACAGCGCCGGCAGCCGACCCGCGACGGACCGCCCGACGATCACCTCGCCGTTGGCCACCACCTGCACACCGCGCAGCACCTGATCGGCATCGGCGTCCGCGGCGACCAGGTAACCCCGCGCGCCGGCGTGCAACGCCGACCGCACCGACGCGTCGTCGTCCACCGACGTGACCACCAGAACCCTTGTGCCCGGGGCGATCCGGAACACGTGACCGATCATGTCGGCCACATCGAGATGGCCGAACTCGTGCGGGTCCACCACCAGCACGTCCGGCCGGTGCCACGCCGTCTCGGCGAACGTCTCGGCGGCGGTGGTGGCCTCGCCGACGATAACGAAGCCACCGGCCCGCTCCAACGTGGACCGGACACGGCGGCGGGCCACGGGATGGGCATCGGCCAGCAGGACCGTCACCCGGGGGCCGCGGGCGGCCTCGATGGTCGCGCTCTGTCTGCCGGCGAACAAGCCCTCGATCTGTGCTGGGTGAGTCATGTCGTCCCCCAAACGTCCACAGGCTCCCCCCAGCGCCCGCCTGTCTCGGGTTGTCAAGCTAGCGAACCGCAACCACACAACGTTAGTTGAGACGCCAAAGACCAGGGGCTTGATCCGGCCAAAGCGCGTACTGGATACCGCTGAAAGCACGCCGAGGGCGGCAGATTCCCCGACAGAAGGGCAAAGCTTCCCTACCAACCGGGAAGGGCCCGACCATAGCATCGGGTCACGAGCTGGTCACTCGCTCGACACATGGGACCACGTCACGCGTTTCACCCATCACCGCCCCGGGCCGCCGGCCGGGCGGGCGAATCGATCACGATGAACGAGGTGCATCTGTGACTGACCAAGAGGTGGGCTTGCTTGCGATCGGGGCGGGGCCGGCGAACCTGGCGCTCGCGGTGGCCATCGAGGAGTCCGGTTCGGACGCACTGGCCGACGAGACGCTGCTGCTGGACCAGAGCCCGGACATCAAGTGGCAGCGCGACCTGCTGATGCCGTGGGCGCGCAGCCAGGTGTCCTTCCTCAAGGACCTGGTGACGCTGCGCAACCCGCGCAGCAAGTTCTCCTTCCTGAACTTCCTGCACGACTCCGGCCGGCTGGACGAGTTCGTGAACCTGGGCACCTTCAACCCGTTCCGCTGGGAGATCTCCGACTACCTGCAGTGGGTGGCCCGGTCGCTGGACCGAGTCAGAATCCGCTTCAACGCCAAGGCCCAGTGCATCGAGCCGACCCGCGCCGACGACGGCTCCATCACCGGCTGGAAGGTCACGCTGCACGGCGGCGACACCATCCGCTGCCGCGATCTCGTGGTCGGCGGCGGCCGGGACCGGCACATCCCGGGGGTGTTCGCCGACCTGCCGGCCGACCGGGTCGTCCACAGCGCTCAGTACCGGACCAGAATCGCTGAGTTACCACCGGACGCGCCGCTGCGGGCGGTGGTGGTCGGCGGCGCGCAGAGCGCGGCCGAGATGTTCATGGCGCTGCACCAGAACCTGCCCAACAGCGAGCTGACCATGGTGGTCCGCTCGATCGGCCTGCAGAACTACCAGACCAGCAAGTTCGTCAACGAGCTGTTCTTCCCGTCCTTTGTGGACGTCTTCTACGACAGCCCGCCGGAGGTGCGCCGGCAGCTGCTCGACGAGATGCACCTGACCAACTACGCCGGCCTGGCGCCGCCGTTCCTTGAGCAGCTGTACACGATGCTGTACCAGCAGCGGGGGGTCGGCCAGGAGCGGTCCCGGGTGCGCCCGCTGACCGAGGTGGTCGGCGCCCGCGTCGAGGACGACGAGGTGGTGCTGGACCTCCGGGACCGCACCAGCGGCAAGGTGGAGCCGCTGCGCTGCGACATCGTGCTGCTGGGCACCGGATACGACCAACGGATGCCGGCCATGGTCCGGGATCTCGCCGACCGGGTCGGGCTGGACGAGGTCTCCGTCAGCCGCTGCTACCGGGTCGACCTCGGCGACTCCACCTGGGGCGCGATGTACCTGCAGGGCGTCAACGAGGCCACGCACGGCATCGCCGACTCGCTGATCAGCGTGCTCGCCCACCGGTCCCAGGACATCGTCAACGACCTGCTGGCCCGGCGGGGCGAACTGAGGAGCGCCTGATGGCCAGCGACCGGCTGGTGATCATCTCACCGGCGCCCACCGCGAACGGGGACCTGCACGTCGGTCACCTGGCGGGCCCGTTCCTCGCCGCCGACGTGTGCACCCGCTACGCCCGCGCCACCGGCCGGGAGGCGTTGTACGGCACGGGCATGCACTTCACCCAGAACTACGTGGTCACCGCCGCCCGCAAGCTCGGCGTGTCGCCGGAGCACCTCCGGGTCCGGTCCGCCGAGCAGGTCGAGCGGACGCTGGCCGCGATGGGCATCGAGGTGGACGGCTTCGGCTGCATCGGCGACCGGTTCACCAAGATGGTGCTGGACTTCTACGACCGGCTGCACAGCCAGGGCCGGCTCAAGCTGCGCACCTGGCGCTTCCCGTACCTGCCGAGCACCGGCGAGTACCTGATGGACGCCTACGTGCTCGGCGGTTGCCCGTTCTGCCTGGCCACGGGCTACGCCGGCATCTGCGAGAGCTGCGGGTTGCCGGTCGCCCCCGGGGACCTGCTCGACCCGCGGTCGACGCTGTACCCGGACGAGCCGCTGGAGACCCGCGAGGCGGAGATCCTGGTGTTCCCGGTCGAGGAGTACCGGGCCGAGTTGGAGGCGTACTTCGCCGGGACGACCATGCGCCCGCACATGGCGCAGATGATCGAGGACGTGATGGCCGGGCCGCTGCCCGACTTCCCCATCACACAGCCGACCTCGTGGGGCATCCCGGCGCCGTTCCCGGAGGTGCCGGGGCAAGTGATCTATCCGCACATGGAGGGCATGCCGTGGAGCATGTTCACCACTGCGCTGGCGGCCGAGCGGCGGGGCGCGGTGCTGACCTCCGACGACGAGTTGTGGCGCAAGGACTCCGGCACGACCGTCGTCTACTTCACCGGCCTGGACGCCACCTATCCGTTCGCGGTCGTGGGCACGGCGATGTTGACCGCGCTGGGCGAGCACGTGGTGCCGGCGCAGTACATCACCAACGACTTCTACGAGCTGGCGAACGAGAAGTTCTCCACCAGCCGGGGACATGTGGTGTCGGGGCGGGAGCTGGCGGCGGAGGTGCCGCGGGACCTCATCCGGTTCCACCTGTCCGCGACCAGCCCGGAGTTCCAGCGCACCGACTTCACCCGCGAGGCACTGGTTCGGGTCACCGACACGCGGCTGGTCCGGCCCTGGAACCGGGTTGCGGCGGCGGTCGACGCCTGGGTGGGGCGGGGCGCGTTGCCGGTGTCCGAGCGGTCGCGGCGGTCCGCGCAGCGGATGGTCGACCGCTTCGCCGCCGGCTATGGGGTGCGGCGCTTCAGCCTCACGGCCGTGGCGTCGACCATGGCCGAGCAGTTGGCGCGGTTGGACCAGATGGCCGCAGGGGTGACCAGGGACAACGCCGGCGATCTGTGTCACGAGGTGGACGTGTTCCTCCGCTGCGCCGCGCCGGTGTTGATCGACCTGGCGGCGGCCGCGTTGCCGGACACGTCGATCCCGGCCCGCCCGGACGCCGTGACGATCACGCCCGCTCCCCTGCCCCGCCTCACCGGGGCCGGCGCCTGATGTCCACGATCATCGTCGTCGGCGCCGGGGTCACGGGGATGGTGACGGCGATCGAGTGCGCGCGGGCGGGACACCGCGTGACGCTGCTCGATCGCGGCCCGATCCCCAACCCGGCGTCCACGTCGGCCGACCAGCACCGGGCGCTGCGGGTGCAAAGGCCCGGCGATCCGGTCCTGACGGCTCGGATGGCCGACTCCCGCCGAAGGTGGCTGGCGCTGGAGTCGTTGCTGGGCACGAGGTTCTTCCGACAGGTCGGCATCGTCACGGCGTGGCCGCGAACCGGAGCCGGCTCGCTGACGGTCGTCGAGCCGGAGAAGCTGCCGCACGTGCGGTTCCCGGCCGGCACGGTCGGCGTGCTCGACGCCGACGCGGGAGTGCTGCTGGCGGACCGGTTCCTGGACGCCGCGGCGCAGTGGTTGGCCGACCGTCCCGACGTGACGGTGAAGCCGGAATGCACGGTGCGGTTCGTCGCCGAGCACTGGGTGTCCCTCGCGGACGGCACGGCCCTGGGTGCGGACGTCGTGCTGGTCGCGGCGGGGCCGTGGAGTCGAGAGCTGGTCGACGTTCCGGTGAAGTTGTACCGGCAGACCATGGTGTACCTGCGTCCGCCGGCGGATCTGGCGGCGTGGTGGGACCACGCGCCCGGGGTCGGTGGGCTGGGCGCGGACTGCCGCGCCTGGCTGGTGCCGCCGGGCGACGGGACCCTGCTCAAGATCAGCTCGGATCTGGTGTGCCGGCACGTGGACTCGACGGCCGGCGGCGACCCGGGGCCCTGGGTCGACCGGCTGCTGGCCGAGCCGATTCTGTCCGAAATGGACCGTTACCAGGTGGTGGCGGTGCGCGAATGCCACTACGCCGCCGACCCGGACACCGGCGGCGCGCTGTTGAACCGGGTCGGGCCGGGCCTGTGGGCCCGGCCCGCCTGCGGCGGCTCCGGGTTCGCCGCCGCACCGCTCGTCGCGAACACGATCGTCGAGGCCATGGAGGCGACTGCATGAACGAGAGGGCGTCCGACGGCGTGCTCGCCGCGATCAGGGCGACGCCGGCGTCGATCCGGTACCTGCTCGGCGGCATGCTGCTCAACCAGCTGGGCGCGTTCGTCCAGTCCTTCCTGCTGCTGTACCTGGTGCACCGCGGGGTGTCCGCGGAGCTGGCCGGCGTCGGTCTGGTCGCCTACGCGGTGGGCGCGATCATCGGCAGCGCGCTCGGCGGCGAACTCGCGCACCGGCTCGGCACCCGCGTCACCATCGGGCTGGCGATGGCCGCGTCCGGCCCGCTGGTCGCGCTGATCCCGCTGCTCAGCGGCCCCGGCACGTTCTGGCTGGTGGTGCTGGACGTGGGCCTGGCCGGTCTGGTCACGCAGGCCTACCGCCCGGCGGCCTCGGTCATGCTGGCCGAGCTGATGCCCGAGAAGTTCCAGGTCATGTCGTTCTCCATGATGCGGATCGCACTCAACGCCGGCGCGGCCGGCGCGGCGCTGCTGGCCACCGTGTTCATCGCCGTGAACTGGGACCTGCTGTTCTATGTGGATGGTGCGACCGCGGTGCTGTACTCGCTGCTGGCCTTCTCCTTGCTGCCCAACGTGGTCGCGCCGCCGGAGGAGGAGCCCGCCCCCGGCGAGACCGCGTCTCGCGGCTCGGCCTACGGGGTGCTGGCCCGGGACGGCCGGTTCCTGATGTACCTGGCCGCGGTGTTCATCGGCACGCTGGTGTACGCCCAGTACACGGTCGCGCTGCCGTTGAAGATCGTCGCCGACGGCCTGTCCACCGACCTGTACAGTTTCGTGCTGGCCACCTCGGGCATCGTGCTGATCACCTGCGAGCTGAAGATCACCTCGTACATCGTGAAGTGGCCGCCGTCGCTGGCGGTGTTCCTGGGCCACGTCGTGTTCGGGCTGGCCTTCCTCGGCTGGGGCCTGTCGTCCGGCAACGCCGCGGTGGTGATCATCAGCGCCGCGCTGTTCACCGGCGGCCTGATGATGTCCGGCCCGACCATGTTCGCCCGACCGGCCAAGGTGCCGGCCCGCTACCGGGCCCGCTACCTCGGCGTCACCAGTTCGATCACCGGACTGGCCCAGGCGCTCGGGCCGATTCTCGGCGTGCTGGCCTGGACGGCGCTGGGCACCGTGTTCTTCCCGGTGCTGACCGTGCTCGCCGTCGTCACCGGCGTGCTGGCCTGGGGCGGCATCAAGGTCAAGCCGGAGCCCAAGGCCGAGCCGGTGGTCACCTCGGAGGCGGTGGCATGACCGGCAACGGGGTGCTGCTGGTGATCGGCAGCGGGCTGCGCTACTACCGGGAGTACCTGGTCACGTCCATCCACCGCCGTGCCCGCGCGGCCGGCCTGGGCCTGGTGCTGCTGAACAATCTCAAGCCGACCTGGCAGCGGCCGTACTTCGACGAGATCGTCCTGGCCGACGTGTTCGACCCGGCGGTGATGATCGCCGAGGCCCGCGAGGTCGCCGCCCGGGAACGGATCGTCGGGCTGATGTGCTGGGACGAGCCGCTGGTGCTGACGGCCGGCGAGTTGGCGGCCGAGTTCGGCGTGCCGGGCCTGGGGCTGGCCGGTGTGCACGGCTGCCGGGACAAGCACCGCACCCGCGACCTGTTGACCGCGGCGGGCCTGCGCCAGCCCGGCTACGCCATGACACCCGATCCGGCCGAAGCCCGGCAAGCAGCTGCGGCTATCGGGTTCCCGGTCGTCGTGAAGCCCCGTGCCCTGGGCGCGAGCATCGGGGTGGTGCTGGCGCGGGACGAGTCGGAGTTCGACGCGGCGTTCGCGGTCGCGCTGGCGGCCAGCGAGGTCGACCAGGGCGTGTACGGCGCGAAGGTCATCGTCGAGGGCTACGCCGACGGACCGGAGATCAGCGTCGACGGCGCCGTGCACAAGGGCGAGTACTCGCCGATGTTCCTGGCGCGCAAGGAAAGCGGCGAGCCGCCGTACTTCGAGGAAGTCGGACACGTCGTCGACGCGGCCGATCCGCTGCTGGCCGACGAGGAGCTGGCCTGCACCCTGGCGCGGGCCCATCGCGCGCTCGGGATCGAGGACGGCATCACCCACAGCGAGGTGCGGCTGACCGCGAACGGCCCGGTGGTGATCGAGATCAACGGCCGGGTCGGCGGGGACCTGATTCCGCTGCTGGGCCGGATCGCCACCGGCATCGACTCCGGCGAGGTCCTGTTCGACGTGGTCACCGGCAACCGGCCCGACGTCACGCCGGTGAAGCGGTCCGTGGCCGGCATCCGGTTCGGACTGCCGTCGGCCGACTGCGTGGTGCGGTCGGTGACCGTGCCGGAAGCGGTCGAGGGCCTGGTCACGGCGTCGCCGATGGTCGGCCCCGGCACCACCCTGCGGCTGCCGCCGGGCGGCTACCTGGCCCGCCACTCCTTCGTGGTGTGCGAGGCCGACGACGTGCCGACCTGCCGGCGGCGGCTGGCCGAAACCTCGGCCATGGTCGAGGTCGACGCCGACCCGATCGGGCCGCCCGCGCCCGACGCCGCCTTCGAGATGCCCGCCGGACTGCTGGACACCGACGCGTGAGGAGCGACCAGATGACCATCGCACCCGAGGCGACGCTGACCGCCGCGGAGATCCTGGCCCGGGCCGAGGCGCTGGCCCCGGAGCTGCGCGAGCGGGCGGCGGAGATCGAGCGGGCCCGGCGGTTGCCCGACGACATCGTGGAGAAGCTGCGGGACACCGGCATCTATCGGGCCGGCTTCACCCGGGTGTGGGGTGGCCCCGACCTGACCTCGTTGCAGGAGCTGGACGTCGTCGAGGCACTGTCCTACGGGGACGCTTCCGCCGCCTGGTGCGCCGAGGTCTGCGCGCACACCGGGCACTTCGCTCGGTACCTGGACGAGGCAACCGCGCGGGAGATGTTCCCCGGCCTGGACGTGATCACCGCCGGCGCGCTGTTCCCGGTCGGCCGGGCCGACCGGGTGCCCGGCGGCTACCGGCTGTCCGGCCGGTGGACGTTCGGCAGTGGCGTGACCACCTGCGACTGGGTGATCTCCGGCGCGTTCATCTACCGGGACGGCCAGCCGGATCCGAGCCCGGACGGCCGCGACCCGCACGACTCGCGGCTGTTCCTGGTGCGCCGCGAGGACGTCAGCCTGGTCGACAACTGGGAGACCACGGGCCTGCAGGGCACCGGCAGCTGCGACTACACGATCACCGACGTGTTCGTGCCGGAGGAGCACACGCTGGTCTTCAGCGACCTGCGCGACCACTCCAGCCCGAAGACCGAACCGGAGACGTTCATGCGGTGCCTGCCCGGCGTGCCGCTGGGGGTCGCCCGCGCCGCGCTGGATTACGTGCGTGACCTGGCGACGACGCGCCGCTACCCCAACGGCGACGCGTGGGCGGACAACCGGCGAGTGCAGACGATCATCGCCGAGTGCGAGGCCGACTACAACGCCACCCGGCACGGGGTTCGCGGCGCGCTGCTGCGGCTGGAGGAAGTGCTGGCGGGCGGCGGCAGCCTGGACGATCTCACCCGCACCGAGCGGGCGGCGCTGCCGCTGTCCCGGCTGCACGCGTTCCGCACCGCACGGTCGATCGTGACCCGGATCTACGACCTGCTGCAGACCGCGTCGATCCACCGCGCGTCGCCGATGGACCGCTGGCTGCGGGACACCACGACGATGTGCCAGCACCTGTTCGCGCAGGAGCGGATCCTCCAGTCCGGCGGCGCCCACCTGCTGGGCGGCACCCCCGAATTCGGCCTGTGCCTGGGCATCGCGAAGTAGAGGAGCGCTGACGTGACCGAACGACCGATCATCGTGGTGGGCTTCGTGGCGGCGCTGCAGGTGCTGTCCGAGTTCCTGCCGGCGAACTCCCTGATCATCGTCGAGGAGCCGGACGTCGTGCGCAAGCGGGACGTCCGGGCGCACATCGCGGACGCGCCGCTGGTGCGCGAGCTCATCGAGTGGGAGTACCAGCTGCCCGGGGCGGCCGACACCCTGCTCGTCACCCGTCCCGACCTCACCGCGTCGGCGGTGGTCCCGCTCGTCGAGTACGCGACGACGTTCGCCGCCCGGCTGGCCGAGCGGCTCGGGACGCCCGGCGCGGGACTGTGCGCCGCCGAGCTGATGCGAGACAAGTCCTTGCTGCGCAAGGTGACCCGCGCCGCCGGCGTGCCCAATCCGCTGTCGGAGGAGGCCGCCTCGGCGGCGGACGTGGCCCGGTTCATGACCGCCGTCGGCGGACCGGTCGTGCTCAAGCCGGCCAACCGGCAGGGCGCGGTGGGAACGCAGATCGTGCACGATCCGTCCTCGGTGGCCGAGGCCTGGGAATCGTGTGTCCAGCACGACGAGGGGATGTTCGTGCCCGACCGCGAGCGGGCGGTGCGGATGCTGGTCGAGGAGTACGTGGCCGGCCACGAGTACAGCGTGGAGATGGTCGTCCGGGACGGCGAGTCGCTGTTCGCCAACGTCACCGACAAGGTGCTCTATCCCGGGCCACGGCCGGTCGAGCTCGGTCACGTGCTGCCGGCGGCGATCTCCCCCGAGCTGGCTCTGACCCTGGAGGAAGGCACGCTCGCCGTCCTACGGGCCGTCGGCTTCGGCTCCGGCGTCGTGCACTGCGAGTGGATCGTCCGGGACGGCACGCCGTACCTGGTCGAGTGCGCCGGCCGGTTCCCCGGCGACGGGATCATCGAGATGATCGAACGCGCCTACGGCGAGCCGATCGGCCAGCACTACTTCGCGGTGATGCGCGGCCTCGAGCCGCCACCCCTGCCGCGCACCGCCCCGCAGGCCGCCGCCGTGCGGTTCATGCAGGTGCCGCCGGGCGAGATCGTCAGCATCGACGGCCTGGACGCGGCCCGGGCCATCCCGGGCGTGGTCAGCGTCGGCCTCGGCCCCGGGGTCGGCGACACCGTGCGGGAGCTGCGCAGCTCCTGGGACCGGGTGGGCTCGGCGATGGTGCTCGCGCCGACCGCCGGCGAGGCGGTCCGGTTGGCGGAGAAGGCGATCGACCAGGTGCACATCGTCACGGCCGGGGGTCCACAGTGGAATTCACGGTAGTCGGGGCCGGCATGGCCGGCGCCTTCCTCGCGTTGGTGCTCGGCCGGCAGGGCCACACGGTGACCGTCTACGAGCGCCGGCCCGATCCCCGGGTGTCGGCCGTGCACACCACGTCGATGAACCTCGGGCTGTCCGAGCGGGGCCTGAAGGCCCTGGACCGCCTCGGGCTGCGCGAGGAGATCACCCGGCACGTCGTCCCGATGCGCGGCCGGCTCGTGCACGGCCATGACGGGTCGGTTCGGTTCTCGACGTACGGGCGGGGCGGCATTCTCGCCATCCAGCGGCACGATCTCGGCATCCTGCTGATCGAGGCCGCCACGCGGCTGCCCAACGTGCGGTTCGTGTTCGGCACCCGCTGCGTCGCCGTCGACAAGGACCTCCCCGTCGCCGACTTCGTGGACGACGCGGGGCACGCCTTCACCGTCACCCCGGACGTCATCGTCGGCGCCGATGGCGCGTTCTCCGTGGTACGCAAGCACATGCAGCGGGACGAGCGGGCCGACTACCACCAGGAGTTCCTGGAGTGGGGTTGGCGGGAACTGCACATCCCCGCCGGCGCCGACGGCCGGCACCGCATGGCCGACGACGTGTTCCACCTCTGGCCGCGCGGCGAGACCATGATGTTCGCCCACCCCAACCTCGACGGCTCCTTCACCTGCTCCTGCGTGCTGCCCTTCCGGGGCCCGCGCAGCTTCGACGCCCTTCGCACGTCCGACGACGTCGAGGCCCTGTTCCGGGAGCTGTTCCCCGACGTCCTCGACCTCGTGCCCGATGTCGGCAAGGTCTTCCTCGACCAGCCCACCTTCAAGCTGGTCACGACACGGACCTCGCCCTGGCACCACGAGGGCAAGGTCGTGCTGATCGGTGATGCCTGCCATGCCGTGTATCCGTTCCTCGCCCAGGGCATGAACGCCGCCTTCGAGGACGGTCTGGAGTTGGCGGACTCCCTCGCCGCCTTCCCCGACGATCCCGAGGCCGCGGTCGAGCGGTTCTACCAGCGCCGCAAGCCCCACACCGACGCCCTCGCCGAGATGTCCCGCCAGAACTTCGCCGAGCTGCGGGACACCGTCCGCTCCCCTGCCGTGCGGCTGGAGAAGGCATGTGACGTCGTGCTGGAGAAGGCCTTGCGGCACCGGTGGATGCCGCTGCACGCCATGATCACCAACACCACCATGCCCTATGCCGAGGCGCAGGAACGGGCCCGCCGCCAGCGCCGGATCCTGCAAGCAGTGGTGGCGGCGGCGGGAATGGCGATGGTCGGCGGACTGATGCGGCGGCTGCGGTAGAGCCGGGCCGCGGGATCGCTCGGCCTGGCGGTCGCGAACGAGACGCGGCCGTCAGGCCGAGGACGGATGTGGACTCGCACTCAGGACGATCGCTGGTTGACTCAGGTGGCGATCACTGCGCCCACCGGGTGACGTTGGCCTCCGCGACCAGACGGTCGCGCGGGGCCTCACCCATGGTGCTCACCCTGCAGAACGACCGTTCTCCCACCTCGCCCTTGACGCCGCCGGAGGCACGCCCCCGGCGTGCCCCCACCGGGGCCGCGCCCAGCGGGCCGGCTCGGCCATTGTCGAGATCGACGGGTCACGCCCGCCGTCATTGTCCCTTCCGGACACCGTGACCGAGCTGATCCTCGACGCCGTCGCCGAGACGTCGTGACGAGAACCTTTTCTTTGTAACAGCAATAAAATCAGGTCACGTCGGCCGAGCGGCCCGCGGCCGTCCGTCGCAATAAGGCCGTTCAGGCGATTCATGCGAAGTTCACTACCTTCGTCGGTTGCTCCCGGTTGCCCGAGCCCGGATCCTGGTGCGCGGTCAACGCTCCCTTCAACCTCTGACGAACACGGCCCGAGACCCGGGTCGCGTCAGCCCCTGCTCGGAGGAGAACTGCCGATGATCCTGAGACGCTCCACCGTTGTCGTCGCGGCCGGCCTGCTGGTCGCCGCCGTCACCACCAGCACGGCCGCACAGGCGCAGCCGACCACCGCGCCCACGGCAACCCCGCTCACCGCCGAGGCGATGGCCACCACCGCGGCCCAGAGCCTCGTCGCATCCAGGCCCGCCGCGCTGCACGCCAGCTCGGACGACGCCTTCGTGCAGCACAACGTGATCTCCTCGACCAACGGGCTGAAGTACGTGCCGTACGAGCGGACGTACAAGGGTCTCCCGGTCGTCGGCGGCGACTTCGTGGTCGCCACCAACTCCACCGGCCAGGTCGTCGCCACCTCGGTGGCCCAGGACACGACCATCAACCTCGCCTCCACCACCCCGAAGCTGACCGCCGCGCAGGCCGAGGCCGTCGCCCGCCAGCAGTTGTCCAAGGTGGACAACGTCGGCGCGGCGCAGCTCGTAACCTACGCGCTCGGCACCCCCGCGCTGGCGTGGCAGAGCACCGTGACCGGCATCAAGGCCGGTGAGCCGAGCAAGCTCGACGTCGTCGTCGACGCCGCCACCGGCAAGGTGCTGCACACCCAGGAGCACGTCCTGTACGGCGACGGAACGTCCGCCTGGAACGGTCCCAACCCGGTGCACCTGGACACCACGCACTCCGGCAGCAACTACTCGCTGAAGGACCCGACGCTGACCAACGTCAGCTGCCAGGACGCCTCGAACAACACGACGTTCACCAAGACCTCCGACAGCTGGGGCACGGGCAACGCCACCAGCAAGGAGACCGGCTGCGTCGACGCCCTGTTCGGCGTGCAGACCGAGAACAAGATGTTGTCGCAGTGGCTGGGCCGCAACAGCTTCGACGGCAACGGCGGCGGCTGGCCGATCCGCGTCGGCCTGAACGACGAGAACGCCTACTACGACGGCAGCCAGGTGCAGATCGGCCACAACACGCAGAACCAGTGGATCGGTTCGATCGACGTGGTGGCCCACGAGCACGGCCACGGCATCGACGACCACACCCCGGGCGGCATCTCCGGCAACGGCACCCAGGAGTTCGTCGCCGACGTGTTCGGCGCGTCCACCGAGTGGTTCGCCAACGAGCCCGCTCCCTACGACACGCCGGACTTCCTCGTCGGCGAGCAGGTGAACCTGGTGGGCTCCGGCCCGATCCGCAACATGTACAACCCGTCCGCGCTGGGCGACAAGAACTGCTACGACAGCTCCATCCCCAGCACCGAGGTGCACGCGGCCGCCGGCCCCGGCAACCACTGGTTCTACCTGCTGGCCGAGGGCTCGAACCCGAGCAACGGCCAGCCGACCAGCACCACCTGCAACAACTCCAGCGTCACCGGCCTGGGCGTGCAGACCGCGCTGAAGATCTTCTACAACGCGATGCTGCTCAAGACGTCCGGCAGCTCCTACCTGAAGTACCGGACCTGGACGCTGACCGCGGCCAAGAACCTGTTCCCGGGCAGCTGCACCGAGTTCAACACCGTCAAGGCGGCGTGGGACGCGATCAGCGTGCCGGCGCAGTCGGCCGACCCGACCTGCAGCGCCACCGGCACGGTCACGGTGTCCAACCCGGGCAACCAGTCCACCGCCACCGGCACCGCCGTCAGCCTGCCGCTGTCGGCCAGCGGCGGCACCGCGCCGTACACCTGGTCCGCGACCGGGCTGCCGGCCGGCCTGTCCATCAACGCCTCCACCGGCACCATCTCCGGCACCCCGACCACCGCTGGCAGCAACAACGTCACGGTGACCGCCACCGACAGCGCCAACCACAGCGGCTCGGCGTCGTTCACGTGGACGATCGGGACCACCGGCGGGTGCAGCGGGCAGAAGCTCGGCAACCCCGGCTTCGAGTCCGGCAACACGGTCTGGACCGCGAGCTCCGGCGTGATCGGCCAGAACGCGCCCGACCAGCCCGCCCACGGCGGCACCTGGAACGCGTGGATGGACGGCTACGGCACCAGCCACACCGACACGCTGGCCCAGTCGGTGGCCATCCCGGCCGGCTGCCACGCCACGCTGACCTTCTACCTGCACATCGACTCGTCCGAGACCACCACGACCACGCAGTACGACAAGCTGACCGTCGCCGGCGGCTCCACCACGCTCGCGACCTACTCCAACCTGAACAAGGCCAGCGGGTACGTCCAGAAGTCGATCGACGTCTCGTCGTTCGCCGGGCAGACCCTCGCGCTGAAGTTCACCGCGGTGGAGGACAGCTCCCTGCAGACGTCGTTCGTCGTCGACGACGCGGCGGTGACGCTGAGCTGATCACCTTGGTATGAGGGGGCGGGGAGGACGGCGACTGCCGTCCTCCCCGTTCACCCTGTGGCACGGCGGCGTCGGACGGCCGTCACGACGTGCCCGGCCGCTCGTTCGGCATGTCGCCCAGTACCGACTCGGTTTCCGGTCGCGGCTCCGGTGGCTCCGGCTGGGCCGGGATCGGGGTCGTCGGCGGCGCCGGCGGGACCGGGATCGGCGTCGTGGGCGGGGCGGGGTCGATCTTCGTCTGCTGTGTCATGCGATTCCGGGTACCCCGGTTGAGCGTGAGTTACCCCGGTTCGCCCCGGCGTTTGCGGTGGATGACCCAGGCCAGGTCGACGATGCACACCACCGCCAG
The DNA here is from genome assembly GCF_014203355.1 of Kutzneria kofuensis. Taxonomy (NCBI): domain Bacteria; kingdom Bacillati; phylum Actinomycetota; class Actinomycetes; order Pseudonocardiales; family Pseudonocardiaceae; genus Kutzneria; species Kutzneria kofuensis. The sequence goes on along the minus strand of NZ_JACHIR010000003.1, from coordinate 51,891 downwards.
CGCCGAGAGCAGGATGATGCCCCACAGCACGTTCAGCACCACGAACAGCGCCCCCGCGGCGATGCACATCAGCAGCGCCACGCTGGCGAGCACGATACGCAGGGTAAGCGCGCTGTACGCCGGCGCGGCGCCGCCGATGCCGCCCAGTGGGTCGTGGTAGTCGGGCAGTCCCCGTTCGTACTCGGCACGTGTGCGCTTCATGTGGACGGGGTACCCGTTCGAGCTGCGATCAGTCGACTTTGCGGAAGGTCCGGACGCTGGCCTGCACGTACTGCTCGCCGGTGGGCAGCGTGAAGAACACGACCGGTATCCACGCCCCCTGGTCGTCCGCCCGGGTCAGGAACAGCGTGTCGGTCACCGCCACCAGGTCGTGCTCGGTGACCGGTTCGGGCATCAGTTCGGCCAGCGTCCCGCTGTAGGTGGTGCGGATCCGCAAGCCGTCGTCGACCTGGCGGATGTCGACGCGGATGCCGGCTCGCTCGTAGCCACCGAGGTACGGCGAGGCGTCCACGGCCGGCGGTTGGGCCGGCGGCTCGATCGGGCGCGGCACGGTGATGCCGGCCAGCTCGGCGAACAGCTCGCGGAACAGGTCGTTGGCCAGGTCGGTGACGTTGCCGCCGTTGGTGAGCACCGTGACGGCCAGGTCCAGTTCGGGCACGATCCGGAGGAACGCGAACTGCCCGCAGGTGGCGCCGTCGTGGCCGATGACCTGGCGTCCGTCCCAGTCGAACCGCATCCAGCCGAGGCCCCAGGAGCCGCCCTTGGCGTGCTTGTTCGGCAACTCGACCTGCAGCTCGGTCATCGCCCTCGCGGACGTCTCACTCAGCAGGCGGTCGCCGCTCTCGGCGAGGCCGCCGGTCAGGTGCAGTCGGACGAACGCCAGCAGGTCAGCGGTGGATGCGGTGATCAGTCCGGCGGGACCGATCGAACGCGGCAGCATGAAGGTCGACACGGGTCGTGGGCTCTCGCCGGCTGGCACGTCATGGCCGATGGCCGCGCTGAGCAGGATCGTCTCCTCGGGAAGGGTGACGGTGCGTTCGAGACCGAGCGGGTCGATCAGCCGCTCGCGCAGGACGGCGTCCCAGGTCTTGCCGGTGAGCTTCTCGATCACGCGGCCGGCCAGTGCGAATCCCGAGTTGCAGTAGGAGAAAGTCGCGCCGAGCGGGTGGATCTGCGCGGCCTGGTCGAGCAGGTCGACGTATTTCGCGAGGCAGTCGTCGCCGCGGCCGGTGTCGGTGAACACGTCGCCGTCGATGCCGCTGGTGTGCGTCAACAGGTGTCGCAGCGTCACCCGCTTCGTCACGTCCGGATCGGACAGCCGCAGGTCGGGCAGCACGGCGGCGATCGGCGCGTCCAGGTCGAGCCGGCCCTCGTCGACCAGCTGCATCGCCAGGGTGGCCGTCCAGACCTTGGTGATGGAGCCGATCTGGAACACCGAGTCGTCGGTGACGGGCACGCCGGTGGCCTTGTTGAGCACGCCGGCGCTGACCCGCACGAGCTCGTCGCCGCGCAGAATGCCCAGCGCGGCACCGGGAACCCTGTGCTTGCGGGCCAGCTCGGCGAGGCGTCGGCGCCAGTGGTCGGCCCGGATCGTCGGCCGCCGCTCCAGCCAGTCGACAACCCGGTTGTTGTAGTCGACGCGGTGCGACGGCCGTCCACTGTAGATGAAACCGTGTGACGCTCCGGGGTAGAGCACCAGTTGCGTCGGCACACCGCGGGTGCGCAGGGCGGTGAACCACTGCTCGGCCTGGCCGACCGGGCAGCGGTCGTCGGCGGCGCCGTGCAGGAGGAGGGTGGGTGTGCGAACCTGGTCGACCTTGGCCAGCGGCGAGGAGTCCGCGTCGCCGAGTTCTGCCGCCGCCAGGAAATGCCCCGCGTCGGAGGTGCCGGACATGCTGGTCGTGTCAGCGACGACGCCACCGGCGACCGCCACCGCGAACCGGTCGTCGCGGCTGGTCAGGTAGCAGGTCATGTAACCGCCGTAGCTGTAGCCGGCGACGGCCAGCCGGTCGGCGTCCGCGACACCTTCGGCGACGAGTTGGTCAAGCGGCTCAAGGAAGTCCTTCGCGTCGGCGACACCCCACGCGCCGACGGCCCCGGTGAGAAACGCCTCTCCGTAGCCGTCGCTTGCCCTGGGATTGAGCAGCAGCACCGCCCATCCTCGCGCCACGAGCACCTGACGGTAGGCGCGCACGGCCTCGGCAGCGCTGTTCCAGGCGTTGTGCGGACCGCCGTGAATGTCGAGCAGCAGCGGCAACGGGCCCGTCCGCGCGGGGTCGCGGAGCAGCCAACCGTGCACGACCGTGCCGTCTGAGATGGTGAATTCCCTTTCCTCGTGCGGAAAGAGTTCCACATCGTTGGCGCCGTGGGCGGTTCGGATGTCGATACCGCCGTTGTCGAGGTCGACGACCGCGATCTCCCCGTACGACGTCGGCGTGGTCAGCACGATCGCGGCCTTGCCGGTCGCGGCGTCCACATCGGACACAACGGTCCCGGCACCGCCGAGAACCAGCGCGATGGCACCGTCCTCGACCTTGAACAGGTGGGTGTAGCCGCGGTCGCGGGCACAGAAGTACACGGCGTCGCCGACCTGTTGCGGCACCGCGCCGGGGTAGCCGGGCTCGCCGACCATCACGTTGCGGTCCAACGACTCCGCCAGGTCGACGGTCTCACCGCCGTCCACCGGCACCCGCAGCAACCGGGTGTTCCCGACCTTCGTGTCCGTCCGCCCGACCACGAGCAGCGCGCCGCCGTCGGCGGTCCAGCCGGCCGCCCCGCACGTGCCCTCGTCGCTGCCGACCAGTCGGGGCTCGCCGCCGATCTCGACGACGTAGGCGGCGGAACGGAAAGTGAGGTCCGCGTCGGTGTCCTGCGCGGCGCAGAAGGCGATCTTCGCACCGTCGGGCGACCACGCGGGATCGCCGGCGTCCCAGTCACCGGAGGTGACCTGTCGCACCTCGCCCGTCCCGACGTCGAGGACGTGGATGTGCCGGCGCTGCTCCCCGATCAGCCCGACGCCGTCGGCCTTGAAGTTCAAGCGGTCGACGACAATCGGCGCAGTGGACTCGTCCGGTCCGACGACGGCCGTGAACGCGATCTTGGTGCCGTCCGGGCTCCACGCCGGCCTGCCCGCGCCGAACGGCAACGTGGTGACCGGCCGAGGTTCGCCGGCGTCCAGCAGCCACACCTGGTCCTCGCGGAGAAACGCGATGGTGGCGCCGTCCGGTGACCACGCCGGTGAGGAGTCGCTGGTGCCACGGGTGAGCTGCCGCGCCTCTCCCCCGCTCGTGCCGACTTCCCAGAGCTGGGTGACGTTCCGGTCGTTCTCCCGGTCGGCCGTGCGCAGCACGTACACGATGCGGCCGCCGTCCGGCGACATCGCCGGCTGCGCCGGGACCGCCAGGTCGTACAGGTCCTCGATCTCCAAGCGTCGGGTCATCCCGCGCCTCCCCCATGGTTGTGTGAACTACTGCGACAGCACCGCTTTCACCAGCGCGTTGAGCAGCGCCGTCCGCCTCGGGATCTCGTCGACGATCACGTGCTCATGGTCGGCGTGAGCGCCGTCGCCCACCGCGCCCAAGCCGTCGAGCGTGGGAATTCCCAGCCCCGCTGTGAAGTTGCCGTCCGAGGCACCGCCGACGGCGGTCTCGGTGAGCTCGCCGAGCCCGAGTTCGGTGGCCAGCGCGGACGCGAGGCGGAACAGGCCCGCCGAGGACGCGGAGTCCAGCGGTGGGCGGTTGATGCCGCCCTCGATCCGGAGCTTCGCCCCGTCCAGCACCGGCTTCAGCTGCCGGATGGCCGCGTCGACCCGTTCCTGCTCATCCGTCTCCCACGCCCGCACGTCGACCGCGACGACGGCATTGGCCGGCACGGTGTTCGAGGTGGTGCCGGCACTGAGCGCCGTCGGCACGACGGTGGTTCCACGTTCCGGATCGTCCAATGCGGACACGGCGAGGATCTGGTGCGCGATCTCCACACCGGCGTTGATGCCCTTCTCCGGTTCGAGCCCGGCATGGGATGCCTTGCCCTCCACCACGATCCGGTACATCGACGTGCCCTTGCGGCGGGTCTTCAACGCCCCGCCGGCGGCCGACGCCTCCAGCACGAACGCGGCGTCGCAGCCCCGCGCCTCGTCCTCGATCAGGGGCCGGGAGCGCGGCGAGCCGATCTCCTCGTCACCGGTGATCAGGATCGTCACGCCACTGCGGTCCTCCAGCGCCGCGACGGCGTGCAGGGCCATCACGACGCCGGTCTTCATGTCGAAGCAGCCCGGCCCGCGCAACACGCCGTCCCGCACGGAGAACGGATGTGTGGCAAGGGATCCCAGTGGCCACACGGTGTCGTGATGGCCGAGCAGCAGGACCTTGGGCGCGTCGCCGAACCGCCAGCGCAGGTGCGTGCACCCGTCCGTCACGATCCGTTCCGGCTCGGCGTCGAGCAGCCGGCGGCCGACCGCCGCCACGACCTCCGCGCTGCGCGCCACCGCGTCGTGATCCGACGACGGCGACTCGCACCGCACGAGTTCCTCGATGTCGGCGAGCAGATCGGTCATCGCGCCTCCCCACGCAGCGGCTGCCCCGGCAGCGCATCCGTTTGCAATTCGCCGTGCCGGACAACGGAAGTGCCGGCCACGTACAGGTGCCGCACGCCGACCGACGGCCTGGTCGGGTCGGTGTAGGTGGCGGCGTCGGTGATCCGCTCCGGGTCGAGCACCACGAGGTCCGCGTCGGCGCCGACCCCGAGGTGTCCCTTCGCACGGGCGCCCGGCGCGCAGTCGTCGAGGATCCGGGCCGGCAGGTAGGAACAGCGCCGGAACGCCTCCAGCCAGGTCCAGGTAGTGCTCTCCCGTACCATCAGGCGCAGTGCCTTGGCGAAGGTGCCGGCGGCGCGCGGATGCGTCGAGCCACCGGGCGGCAGCGGCCACTCGGTGCTCTCGGAGTTGCCGTCCGGCCAGAACACCGGCATCGCGTCGCTGGCGACGACGGCGTCCGGGTAGGCCAGCGTGCGGTGCAGCATCGCGTGATCCGCGGCCTGCCGCTCGTCGAGGAACTCCATCAGGCAGGGCGCGCCCGGATCGGCCTGCCGCAGCTGGAGAAGCCGCTTCTCGTCGGCGACGCGTTCGCCCGTCTCCAGCACGATCACGTTGGACGGGCCGAGGCCCTTCATCCGCAGCCGCTCCGGGTCGATGAACGCCGCGCCGATGGCCGTGCTGCCCGCGCCGTACGGATAGGCCTCGACCGTGACGCGCGATCCCGAGCGTTGGGCGCGGTCGAGCGTGCCGAGCACGCGGTCGATGTGGCGACCCGAGGTGCTGTTGACGTGGCAGTGGTGCATCGCGGCGCCGGTCTCGGCGGCCGCGCGGACGATCTCCTCCGACCCGTCGACCGGCGTCGCGGGATCCACCTCCACCAGCTCGCGGACGTGCGTGTACGTCGGAACTCCGGCCTTCGCCGCGAGCCTGGCGACCGCCAGGAACTCCGCCGGGTCACTGGCCGGCGCGTAGCCCATCAGCACCCCGATACCCAGCGCGCCCGCGGCGATCTCGTTCTCCAGCGCCGACAACCAGGCCGTCAGCTCGGCGGGCGAGGACGACCGCTGCCAGCCCGGATTGCCCAGCACCGCCAGGCCGCTGCCGATCCGTGCGTCCGCGGTGGCTCCGAGCAGCACCTGCGCCCGCGCCGCGCCCCAGGAGGCGGAGAAGCCGTAGTTCAGCGGTCGGCCGGCTCGTGCCGCGTCGGCGTACGCCTTCTCGACCGGCATCAGGCCCGCCTCCAGGTCGAGGGCGGTCGTCACGCCGTCCATCGCCTGCAGCCGGTGCCCGGCGATCGAATGCACGTGGCTGTGCAGGTCGACGAATCCCGGCCCGACGACCAGGCCGGTGACGTCCACGACCTCCGCACCCGCCGGCACGTCGAGCCCCGCGCCCACTGCCGCGATCGTGCCGTCGGAGATCAGTACGTCGGCCGGCCCGTCGAAGCCGGCGCCCGGGTCGATCACCCGGCCGCCCCGCAGCAGTGTGTGCATCCCCCGACCCTAGAACGATGTTCGGCGGCTCCGCTCGTGCTTACCGCCGAACTGGCGCGGAGTCGTCCGTCCGGACAACCGAACCCACGATGGCGCGCAGCGACTCCCGCAGCTGATCGCCGGCCTCCGCCGTCAACGGCCGCAGGAACACCTGCTCCGCCTCCTCGGCCGCCGCGTTGGCCCGGCGCGCGAGGTCCTCCCCCCGCTCGGTCAGCTCGACCACGTTGCGCCGCCGGTCGTCCGCGTGCGGGTGGCGGGACACCAAACCCTTGCGCTCCAGCGTGTCCAGCAGCGCCACCATCGTCGTGCGGTCGATACCCAGCCGTTGGGCCGCCTGCTGCTGCGAACCCGGCTCGCGGCCGACGAGCACGTTCAGCACGCCCAGCTCGCGCCCGGTGATGTCGTAGGGCAGCAGCGCCGCCTCGGTCAGCTCGGACATCCGCAGGTTGGCGTGCTTGAGCAGGTACGCCAGGCGCCTGCTCACCTTGTCGCTGGACACCCGGTAATCCTATCGCTACGCTGATTGTCAGCACTACTGACGATCAGCTCAAAAAACCGTCTGGAGCACTGATGATACTGATCACCGGCGGCCTCGGCTTCATCGGCACCCACACCGCCCGGGCCCTGGTCGACCTGGGTGAGCCCTGCGTCCTGGCGCAGCGGCGCCAGCCGGCGGAGGTACCCGTACCAGCGGAAATCGTGCAGGCCGACATCACCGACCTCGACTCGTTACGGGCGGTCGGCGACCGCCACGAGATCACCGGCATCGTCCACCTGGCCGGGTCGATGCCCTGGCCGCCCGGGCCCGACCAGCCCATCGAGGCCGCCCGGCGTGCGCTCGGCAGCCTGTTCAACGTGCTGCAGGTGGCCCAGGACTGGGGCGTACGGCGGGTCGGCATCGCCAGCACCATCGGCGTGTACGGCGGCGTCACCGCCGACCCGTTCACCGAGGACCTGCCGCTGCCGATGACTTCCGGCCACGTCATCCCGGCGTTCAAGAAGATCGGCGAGTTGCTCGCCGACCACCTCGCCGACGCCGCCGGCCTCGACATCGTCAACTACCGCATCGGCGCCATCTGGGGACCGTTCGGCCGTCCCGTGGATCCCTTCTTCGCCGCGCCGCAGCTCGTGCACGCCGCCGCCCGGGGCATCACGCCCGACGTCACCGCGCACGCGGGCGACGCCATCGACCTCTGCTACGCCAAGGACTGCGGCCGGGCCATCGCCCTGCTCCAGCTCGCCGACCAGCTCAACTACCGCACCTACAACGTCAGCTCCGGCCGGGCCACCAGCAACGCCGAGGTCGTCGCCGCCATCAGGAAGGTCGTCCCCGACGCGCGCATCGACCTTCCCGCCGGTGGCACCGCGCACCCGCATCTCGACATCACCCGAGTCCACAAGGACACCGGCTACCTGCCCGAGTACGACACGGAGCGCGCCGTCGCCGACTACCTGTCCTGGCTACGCGCGGGCAACCCGCGCTGAATGCGTCCCGACCGTCAGCGGCAGGTCCACGTCGTCGGAACGCCGCCAGCGGCGCCCAGCACGGTGCCGTCGTCGGCGACCGAGCCGAGTTCGGTGCCGGATCCGAGCTGGTGCACGGTGCCGTCCGGGGTCTGCACCGCGGCCTGGCCGTCGAGGTAGCCGGCGATCACGCCGGAGCGGTTGACGGACACGGCGTCGAAGCCGGCCGGGAGCAGGCGCGGGGCGCCGGTGGGGTCCCACACCACGGACCGCTGCGGCTGGGTGCCGGCCTTGCCGATGATCCAGCTGCCGGCGACGGCGGTCGTCCACGAATCGGTGGCGCCCTCGGGCAGCGCCAGCAGCGTCGCGGTGCCGCCGAGGAAGGTGGCGGCGCGGGTGTGGCCGTCCGTGGTGGCCCAGTCGAGGACCAGGCGGCGGTCGTCGGCGATGCCGGACAGGGTGCGGAACTGGTCGGCGTGCACCAGCACCTCGGTCGGGTTGCCGGTCGTGCTGTCGGTCCAGATCAGGTAGCGCCGCTGCTGCGGGCCGGGGCCGGTGGCGAAGCCGGCGACGTCGCCGCGCTGGTTGACGCCCCGGGCCTCGCCGTTGCTCGCCCCTGTCGGCACCGGGTACTCGGTGATCTTGCCGTCCCGCACGGTGATCGCGTGCTGCGGGGAGTTGATCGTGCCGGCGACCCGACCCGCGCCGTCGGCGCCGCGCAGCCGGAGTTGGGTGGCGCCGTCGGGCAGAACGGTCGAGGTCAACGTGCCGTTGTGCCAGCGAAGCAGACGGCCGTCACCGAATCCCAGGATGTCGCCGGGGGCCGCGAGCACCTGCGCCGTTCCGGCGGTGACGCCGTCGTGCGGCAACGGTGTCCCGCTCCAGGCGCAGTCGGTCGCCGCTTCCGCGGACCCACAGATCATGGTGGAAACCAACGCGCCGGCCGTCAGTGCCGTCATCCACGCGTGCGCTCGCATGCCGTCCCCACAGTGTCGCTCGGCTTTGCCGACCTTATCGGCTGGCGGCCGCCCGGGGTAAGCGGCTCCCCCACCTCAGCCCGGCCAGGGTTACCACACCGGCGCCGACCAGAACCGTCGCACCGGCCGCCGCGATCGCGGTGCCGGCCACGGGCGCGGAGGCCGGGTCGAAGCCGTTGATGCCGAGGAACGACTCCAGCACGATCGTGCCGGCGCAGACCAGGTAGCCGGCGGCGCCGAGGGCGGTGACGCGGGTGCGGGTGGATTCCGGCCAGGTCGTGAAACCGGTCAGCCAGGCCAGAATCGGCAGCACGAGAATGCCCTGCATCGCGGCGGCGTGGGCCGGCACGAGCACGACCGCCGCGTCGTATGCGGCGTCCAATGAGGCGGTGCGGGCCTCGCTGGTGCCGATGGCGATCATCACCGCGCCGACGGCCAACCCGACCAGCAGGCTGCCGAAGCCCACCTGGACCGCCAGTTTCCGCCCGGGTGGCGCCGCCGACGGCCGGAATGCCGCCCGGAGCAGCGCCAGCGTCGTCACGATGATCACCGCGCCGCCGGCGGCCGCGCTGAAGGCGAAGGCGGCGTCCACCGGCGTCGTCGTGTTGAAGTGCGACGGCACCCCGCGCCAGGCCTGCACCGAGATCACCACGACCTCCGCCACGGACGCCGCCGCGAACGCACCCAGGACCGCCCGGCGGCGGCGCAGGTCGATGACGGTGCTTGCCCACGTCACCGCGTACAACGTGAGCCCGAACGCCATGCCGAAGTCCGCCGGCTTGCGCCAGGACACCGGCCCGTCCCACGGTCCGCCCACGACGGCCTGCACGCCCAGGTGCGCCAGTCCGCTGGCGAACAGGACTGCCGCCACCACGTAACACGCACGTTCGATCCTCATGGCGTGACCGTATGTCCGTGCCCTGCCGGCAGACATCGCACGCAGGACGTACCTGCGGCCTACGCATTCCGGCGTACGCGGCTATTCTGGCCGCTGCCACGAGTACGACGGGAGCCGCCCCATGGACCGCGACGAGATCGACGACGACGCCTACGAGCAGCTCGACGCCTCGGACACCCTCGACGACGGGCCCGCCGATCCGCTGGACGAGGGCTACTCCCCCGTCGAGAAGCCCTGGGTTCTCGACGACTGGGGCACCACCCCCCGTGAGCAGCTCACCGGCCAGTCCCTCGACGACCGTCTCGCCCGGGAACTCCCCGACTTCGGCGCGGACGACCCCTCCGACGACGGGCTGGGCGACCTCTCCTCGTCCGACGGCGAGCTCCTCGACGACGAGGTCGGCGATGTGCGCGCCGGCCGCCTCGTCAGCTCCTCCTACATCGCCTCCGACTCCGCCTCCGTCGGCGGCCCCGAATGGGACGCCGACCTCCTCGGCGTCGACGTGGGCATCGACGGCGCCGGTGCCTCGGCCGAAGAAGCCGCCGTGCACATCATCCGCGACGAGGACAGCTAGCTGGGCGGCCAGAGCACCGGCCCGCAAGACCGACCATCGCGCCCAACTGCTCGGCCTTGCTCGCCGTGAGGCTTCACCTTGCCCGCAGCGCTGCTCCGCCACGGGCTTCGCTCGCGCTTCCCTGCCGCCCGCCTTTTCGTCGCCCGTCCTCTCCTGACTCCCTCGTTCCCGACTTTCCGCCCTGATATTCAGTCCGCACTGAAGTGATAGTGTCATCACTAACAGGTTCCTCGAACCTGTTCCGACGGCGCGCAGGGCGCAGGGCAGCGGGGGCGGCACGGTGCAGCGGGCGTTGGGACACAACGGAAGAAGCTGGCCGGGCATCGGCCACGTGAACTAGTCGAAGCTCAGCTCGCCGGTCCGGGTTCGCTTGATCTCGAAGAAGTCCGGGTAGCCGGCGAGCGCCACCGCGCCGTCGAACACCTTCAGCGCCGCCTCACCGCGCGGGATCGAGCTGAGCACCGGCCCGAAGAACGCGACGCCGTCGATGTGAATCGTCGGCGTGCCGACGTCCATGCCGACCGGATCCATGCCCTCGTGGTGGCTCTTGCGCACGGCCTCGTCGTATTCCGTCGAGTCCGCCGCCGCCGCGAGCTCGGCGGGAGCACCGATCGCGTCGAGGGCCGCCGCGATGACCTCGCGGCGGTCCTTGATGCCCTGGTTGTGATGGCGGATCCCGAACTCGGTGTAGTAGTCCCGCAGCGCCGCCTCACCGCGCCGCTGCGCGAGCGCCGCCGCCACCCGGACGGCCCACCAGCCTTCCTCCATGTGCGCCTTGTACTGCTCGGGCAGGTCCTCACGGCCGCTGTTGAGCACGGTCAGGCTCATGATCCGGAAGCGAAGGTCCAGCTCACGCTGCCGCTCCACCTCCAGGATCCACCGCGAGGTGATCCACGCGAACGGGCAGATCGGGTCGAAGTAGAAGTCGACCTTGGTCATCTGGTGCCCTCCCCTTGCGCCGGCTGATCGGTCAAGGTCCAGCATGCCGCATGATCAACGCTGCCCGTCCCTGCATGGCCGTTGCGCCGGCGGTGTTCCCGCTGTCCCACCGGTTCGTCGTCGTCACGACCTGAGCGCCGGCAGCAGTTCGTCCCGGGCGAAGTCGAGGAACTCGCGCTGGTGCTTGCCGCCGATCTGGACCAGCGCCACGTCGGTGAAGCCGGCTTCCTGGAACTTCGCCACCGCCTCGACGATCGGCTTCACCTCGGGTCCACACGGGATGGACTCCGCCACGTCCTCCGGCCGCACGAACTGCGTCGCGCCGGCGAACGCCGACGGGCCGGGCAACTCGGAGTTGACCTTCCAGCCACCGCCGAACCAGCGGAACTGCTCGTGCGCACGGGCCATCGCCGCGTGCTCGTCACGGTCGAAGCACACCGGCAACTGCCCGATGATCCGGTCCGCGTCCGGCGCCGCCGTCCGCCACGCCCGGCACAGTTCCGCGTCCGGCTCCACCGCGATCATGGCGTCCGCGCTCGGCGCGAACAGCTCCACCGACTGCGGCCCCGACACCGCCACGCCGACCGGCACCCGCTCCGACGGCAGGTCCCACAGCTTCGCCGAGTCCACCCGGAAGTGCCGGCCCACGAAGTCCACGTAGCCACCGTTGAACAGCCGGGAGATGATCTCCAGCGCCTCGCCGAGCATCTCGTGCCGCACGTTCACCGGCGGCCAGCCGCGCCCGACCACGTGCTCGTTGAGGTTCTCCCCCGCGCCCAGTCCCAGTGTGAACCGGTTGTCGGACAGCAGCTGCACCGTCGCCGCCTGCTGCGCGACGACGGTCGGGTGGTACCGCATGGTCGGGCAGGTCACGTACGTCATCAGCCGGACCCGCTCCGTCGCCTGAGCCACCGCGCCCAGCACCGCCCACGCGTTCGGCGCGTGCCCCTGCTCCACCAGCCACGGCGAGTAGTGGTCGCTGATCACCTCGAAGTCGAAGCCGGCCTGCTCGGCGCGCACGGCGTGCGCCACCAGCTCGCGCGGCCCGGCCTGCTCGGTCATCAGCGTGTACCCGATCATCAGCGCTCCTCCTCGTGCTCGTCACGCTGCGGGTACCCGCTGCCGGCCGTTTGATGTCAGGTGGCCACCGGGACGGGGACGCCGCGCAGCAGGCGGGCGACCTCGGAGCGGAGTTCGACGAAGGTCTCGGACTCGCGGGTGGTGATCTGGTCGCGGTGGCGGGGCAGGTCGACGGGCAGGTCGGCGAGCACACGGGCGGGTGATGCGGACAGGACGAGGACGCGGTCGCCGAGGTAGACGCTCTCGTCGATGTCGTGGGTGACGAGCAGCATGGTGGTGCCCTGCTCGGCATGCACGCGCAGGAGCAGGTCCTCCAGCTCGAAGCGGGTTTGGGCGTCGACGGAGGCGAAGGGCTCGTCGAGCAGGAGCAGGGCGGGGCGGTAGGCCAGGGCACGGGCCAGGGCGACGCGCTGTTGCATGCCGCCGGAGAGTTGTTGCGGATGCTTGTGGGCGGCGCCGGCCAGCCCGACCTGGGCGAGGGCGAACCGGGCGCGGTCGTGACGCTCGGTGCGGCCGACGCGTCCCCGCAGCGGAAACTCCACATTGGACTGCACGGTGAGCCACGGGTACAGGGAACGGCTGTAGTCCTGGAACACGACGGCGAGGTCGTCGGGCACGCCGCGGACGGGCGAGCCGTGCAGGAGCACCGAGCCGCTGGTGGGCGGGAGCAGGCCGGCGATGGCCCGCAGCAGAGTGGACTTGCCGCAGCCGGAGGGGCCGACGATGCAGGCGAGCTCGCCGGCGTCCACGGTGAACGACAACTCGGCGATCGCGGCGTGATCACCGTAGACATGGCTCAACCGAGCCAACTCAAGCATGGTCGACAAGGTGTCCTCCTGCTCTGGCCGGCGGGCGGCGGGCGCCCGCGGCGGGATGCCAGCCCAACGCGTGCCGCTCCACCGCGAGCAGCGCCGTGTTGAGGGTGTAGCCGAGCACGCCGATCATCACGACCACGGCCCACATCTGGGCGAAGTCGAACTGGTCCTGCGCGTCGCGGAGCTCGCCGCCGAGACCGCCGTTGGCGGCGAACAACTCGGCGACCACCATCAGCGTCACCGACTGCGAGAGGCTCACCCGCAGCCCGGCGAAGATCTTCGGCAGCGCGGCCGGCAGCACGATGCCGAGCAGCCGCCGGGCGGCCGGCACGCGGAAGGCCCGCGCGGTCTCCAACTGCACCCGGTCGACCGTCCGCACACCGTCCACAGTGTTCAGCAGCACCGCCCACACCGCGCCGAACAGGATCACGGCGAGCACCATCTGTGTCCCGAGTCGACACAGCAGCACGAACACCGGCACCAGTGCGGGCAACGGCAGTGAGCGGAAGAAGGCGAACAGCGGGCCGGTGTACTCGACGAGCCGCCGGGACAGGCCGAGGGCGGTGCCGGCCACCACGCCGGCCAGCACCGCCAGCAGCCAGCCGCCGACGAGCCGGCCGATGCTGGGCAGCAGCGAGTCGATCGCGTCCGGGCTGAGGAACAGCGTCGCCGCGGTGCCGGACAACCACATGTCCTTGGCGGCGGCCAGGATCTGCAGCGGCGTCGGGAAGTACGGGTGGTCGGCGACCGTCGTGGCGAGCTGCCAGAACGTCACGACGGCCAGGAACACTCCCCAGCGCACCAGGAATCGACTCATGACTGCCACCCGAAGTACCGGCGGTGCACCCGTTCCAGCGCCGCGTTGATCGCGTAGCCGAGAACCCCGGCCACGACTACGCCGGCCAACACGCGGTCCATCCGCGTCGCCCCGCTGGCCGCGGCGAGGATGAACTGGCCGATGCCGCCGCTGGCGCCGGTGAGCATCTCCGCCGAGACCACCACCGCGAGCCCGATGGCGGCGGAGAGCCGGACGCCGGTGAGCACGAACGGCGACACGCTCGGCAGGGCGACCCGGGTCAGCACCCGCACCCGGCCCGCGCCGAACACCCGCGCGGTGTCCACCTGCAACGGTTCGATCTCGTCGAAGGCGTAGATGGTGTTGAACAGGATGGGCCACAACCCTGCGAACACCGCCAACGCGATCTTGGTGGTCGGACCGCCGCCGATGGACACCACGAGCAGCGGAACCAGTGCCACGGCCGGGATCGGCCGGAGGAACTCGACGACGGTCCGGCTGGCCACCCGCAGCCAGGCCACGCTGGCCAGCATCAGGCCGGCGGGCACCGCGATCCCGATGGCCAGGGCCAACGCGATCGCCCACGACAGCACGGTGGCGACGACGGCCAACAGGAACGCGGGATCCACCAGCATCGCCACCAACTGCGGGAACACCACCGAGGGCGGCGGCAGGTAGTCGGCCGGGACCGCGCCGGCGCGCACCACCGCCTCCCAAACGAGGAGGAGGACCACGACGCCGATCAGGCCCCGCAGCGCGGCCCGCATCACCGCACCGATCCCGGTCGGTCCCGCAACACGGCATCCACCAACCTCAGCCCCCTCCAGCGCGGCGCGCGTCGCCTGCCTCAGCCCAGCTGCGGCAGGATCATCGGCTTGATGTCGAACTTCTGGCCGATCAGCCCGAACTGCTGCATCAGGTCCGGCACCCGCTGCAACCGCGTCGGATCGGCGGAGATCGGGTAGGACGGCAGGTGGATCACGGGCGCGATGTCGGGCTGCACGTTGGCGTTGTCCACCATGGTCTGCTTGACCTCGGTGTCGCCCTGCTGCGTGGCGGCCTCGGTCTGCGCCTTGCGGATCGCGCGCTGGAAGGCGGCCACGGTCTTGGGCAGCTCCTTGGTGGTCTTCTCGGTCGCCATGTAGCCGCTGAGCGGGATCCCGTCCAGCGCACCGGTCAGCGGCTGGAACACGGTGGTGACACCGGCCTGCGCCTGCGCGATCGTCACGTACGGCTCGGCGAAGAAGGCGGCGTCGATCTCGCCGCTCTCCAGCTTCGGCAGCATGTCGGCGAAGCCGATCTGCTTCCACTCCACTGTGGACCAGTCCACTTTGGCCGCTCGAAGACCGGCCATCACGGCGAGATCGGCCATGGTTCCACGGGCGGTGACCGCGATCCGCTTGCCCTTCAGGTCCTCGGCCCGGGTCAGCTGGGATCCCTTCTTCACCACGACGGCGGTGGTGTCGGGCTTGGCCGCGGACGCGTCGGCGACCACGCGCAGGTTCTGCTTGCCGTTGGTCTTCAGCTGCGCCTGCACCAGCACGGGATAGGTGGCGAAGCCGAAGTCGGCGTCACCGCCGAGGACGCTGCTGATCACGCCCGGCCCGTTGGGCTTGTTGACCAGGGTGACGTCGAGTCCCTCGGCGGCGAAGTAGCCGTTCTTCTTCGCCAGCCACAGCGGGCCGACGTCGGTGCAGGGAATCAGCGAGACGTTGATCTTGGTTTTCTCCAGCGTCTCGTTGCCGGCCGCCTGCACGCCCGTGTTGGTCGAGCCGCCGAGCAGGCTGCAGCCGGAGTCCACCGCGGCCACCGCGGCCGCCGCCGTCACCGACAGGAACAGCCGCCGTGACCAGGGCCTGCCCACCGTCGGACCGGCATGTGGATCACTCATGTCGATCTTTCTCCTCCCCGCTCGGGGGTCGAATTCACAATTGACGTGACGCGGATCACCGCCACACCCTGCGAGACTCTAGCGACGCCCGCAATACCGTCATCCATGCGGCACAAACACTCGCGGACCGGAAATCCTGCAGTTCCAGCCGCCGGACGACGCCATTCCGGCGCACGGTTTACGCCGAAGCGCGGAGTCGATTCTCCAGTAGCCGGATCGCCCTAGCAGACGCCGTCACGTCCATGCGGGTGAATTCGAAAAAAACGATCATGACGAAACCGCGAGCACGGGCGTTCGAAAACCACCGTCAGGATGCGGAAACGGGCTTCTACTTGCTCGCACAACCATTGACCGAGGCGGCGTCCATTGGTGGGACGTCACCCCGACGCGCGTCAACAAGGGGTCCGCAGCCGTGCTAAGAAGCTCCGGTGCAATTGCATCCGACGGGGCCGAAACCTTTCGGGTGCGGATCGTCAACTGTTGACAAATGGGCCGCACCAACCACCCTCGAACTCCGATTCGCCTGACGGGTCCTTGTTCGGATGACCAGGGGAGCGTGTGAGGAAGTGTCCGAGCGTCGGGTCTCCCGCGACGAGTCGGTTGATCACCACCAGCCCCGCAGGCCGGTGACCGGACGGCGACCAGGACCGGGTGGTTCCGCGGGCGGCAGATGGCGGCTGCGCAACTGGCGCCTGCGCACCAAGGTCGGCGCGGTGCTGCTGGTGCCCACGGTCGCCGCCCTGATCCTCGGCGGCCTGCGGGTCCAGTCCGAGATCGACAACGCCAACAACTTCCACCGCACGGTGGCCCAGGTCGACGTGGCCCGGCAGATCACCGAGGTGATCCACCAGCTCCAGAAGGAGCGGGTGCTCATGGTCACCGGCGCGGCCGCGAACAGCTCCGCCGCCGGCAGCCCGCTGGCCGCCCAGGTGGACCGGAGCAACGCGGCGATCTCCGAGCTGCGCATCGCGGTGGCCGGCCTGAACCTGGCCGACGCCGGCAGCATGGACCGCTACCGCCGGGCCGTCGACGGCCTGACCACGCTGACCACGCTTCGGGTGCTGGCCCAGCGCGGCGTCTACCCGGACTCGGCGCTGTTCACCGAGTACACGTCCGTGATCGACACGCTGGTGCAGGTCGGCCGGGAGGTCACGGCGGCCGCCGGCACCCAGGACCTGTCCCGCGCGAGCACCGCCGCGCAGACGCTCGACCAGGCCAAGGAGCAGATCGCGCAGCTGGACGCGCTGCTGCAGATCGCCGCCGCGCACAACTCGTTCCAGTCCTCGCTCAACCAGGACCGGGCCCGCTCGGCCAACGCGGCGTTCACCGCGTCCGTCACGGACTACACCGCGGTCGCGACCAGCCAGGAGCGGCAGTCGTTCAGCGACGGCTACAGCGGCGCCGACGTCGACGCCGACCACCTGACCGAGCAGTCCGCGCTGCTCACGGACAGCGCGACGGCCCCGCTGAACATCGACGTCCGCGCGTTCACCAACGCCAGCACCATCGCCAACGACAAGTTCCACCAGGTCGAGCTGGGCCTGATCGGGCAGCTCCGGGAGCAGGCGTCGGCGCTGGCCGCGGACGCGGCGGCCGCGGCCGGCCGGGACATCGCGGCGCTGCTCGGCACGCTGATGATCGCGCTCGGCCTGATGCTGGTGATGGCCTGGTCGCTGCTCACGCCGCTGCGCCGGCTGCGGCTGGAGGCGCTGGACATCGCCAACGTCCGGCTGCCGCAGACCCTCAAGCGCATCCTCGCCGACCCCGACCCCGTGGAGGCGGCGAAGAACGCGGTCGACCCGGTGTCGGTGTTCAGCCGGGAGGAGATCGGCCAGCTGGCCCGCTCCTTCGACCTGGTCCACGACCAGGCCGTGCGCATGGCCGTGGACCAGGCGGTGCTGCGCGACAACGTGAACGCGATCTTCGTCAACCTGTCCCGCCGCAGCCAGGCGCTGGTCGAGCGGCAGCTGTGCGAGCTGGACCGGCTGGAGCAGAACGAGCAGGACCCCGACCAGCTGGCCCGGTTCTTCGTGCTGGACCACCTGGCCACCCGGATGCGCCGCAACAGCGAGAACCTGATCATCCTGTCCGGCACCGGGCTGACCAAGCACATGGTCCGGCCGCTGCCGCTGGCCGAGCTGGTCGGCGCGGCCATCTCCGAGGTCGAGCACTACGCCCGGGTCAAGGCGACCGGCCTGCCGACCGTGCTGGTCCACGGCCGCGCGGTGAAGGACCTGATCCACCTGATCGCCGAGCTGCTGGACAACGCCACGACGTACTCCGAGGCCTCGACCACGGTCACGGTCGCCGCCCGGCAGCTGCGCGGCGGGCAGCTGGCCATGCAGATCTCCGACTCCGGCATGGGCATGACCACCGAGGAGCTCGACGCCGCCAACGAGCGGCTGGCCGACCCGCCGGACTTCGACGTCACGGTGGCCCGCCGGATGGGCCTGTACGTGGTCGCGCGGCTGGCCCAGCGCAACAACATCCGGGTCCGGTTGCGCAGCGGCGACTTCATCGAGGGCGGCACCAAGGCCGTCATCACGGTGCCGGCCGACCTGCTGGCGCCGGCGCGCGAGGAGGACGAGCGCCTCGACGTCGCGCCGGTCCGCCGCCCGACGCGGCTGGAGGAGACGCAGCCCGACGTCGTCGCTCACGTGCCGATCCCGCAGCAGAACGGCAGCCTGTTCCGGCCGCCGCCGGAGGAGGCCGTCACGGCCGCCGCTCCCGAGCCGGTGACTCCCGAGCCGGTGAAGGAGCCGGAACCGGAGTCCACGACGCGCCTGCCGATCTACGAGGAAGTGCTGTCACGGTGGTTCCAGCCGGTCGAGATGGACGAATGGCCGGTCGACGAGCCCGACGCGCCGCCGCTGCCCGCGCTCCCGGTCGCCGAGGTCGAACCGCTGGAGACGAGCCTGCCAGCGGTGAAGCCGCCGCCCGAGCCGGTCAACCGGCACGAGTCGTGGAACTCGCCCGCCGACGAGGGCTGGCTGACCGTGCGCACCAAGCTCAGCGGCCCGGCCTCCGACCAGCTCACCGCCGTCGGCCTGCCGAAACGCGTGCCGAACAAGCACCTGGTGCCCGGCTCGGCCGCGCCCCGCACCGCCGCGCCCGAGGTGCAGGAGACGCGGCCGCCGCAGTTCCCGGAGCGGACCCCGGAGACGACCCGCAACCGGCTGTCCGGCTTCCAGCGCGGCCTGGGCCGGGCCCGCCGGCACGCGCTGGACAGCCCGCCGGACGACCTGGCCGAGACCCGCGGCTGAGAGTGGAGACAGGGATGACCAACCAGGAACCCGGCGACTTCGCGTGGTTCATCAGCGACTTCGTGCGCCGCGTGCCCGAGGTGGCGCACGCCGTCGTGGTGTCCGCCGACGGGCTGCTGCTCGCCGGGTCGCACGCGCTGCCGTCCGACCGGGCCGAGCAGGTGTCGACCGTGGCCAGTGGCCTGGTCAGCCTGGCCAAGGGCGCGGCCCGCTGCTTCGACTACGGCGACGTGGTGCAGACGATCGTGGAGATGCGGCAGGGCTACCTGTTCCTGATGTCGATCAGCGACGGGTCGTGCCTGGCGGTGCTGGCCGCCCCGAACTGCCAGATGGACGTCGTCGCGTACGAGATGTCCATGCTGGTGGAGCGGATGGCCAGCAGGCTGACCCCCGAGCTGCGGGCCCAGCTGATCGCGGCGGCCGCGCAGAACTGAGGTCATGACGGCTGGGCCTCGCGCTTGGCCCGCTGCTTGAGCAGCAGTCCCAGCAGCGGCCCGAGGGTGAGGGCGATCGCGATCGTGCCGGGGCCGGCGGTGCCGGTGCGGATGGCCTGCATGGGGTCGGTGAGCACCAGTCCCAGCACGAGAACGCCCAGCTCCAGGCAGGTTCGGACGGTTCGGACGCTCCAGCCCCAGCGAGCGCAGGCGCCGGTCATCAGGCCGTCGCGGGCCCCCGGGCCGAGGCCGGCCCTGATCACCAGCGCGGTGCCGGCCGCGAAGGCGCTGATGCCGCCGGCCAGCAGTGCCGCCCGGGGCACGAGGTCGTCGGGCACCGGCACGACCGAGAGCACCAGGTCGCAGGAGACGCCGGGCAGGATGGTCGTGGCCAGCGTGCCCAGGCCGGGGCGCTGGCGCAGGGGCCACCAGAACAGCAGCACCAGCAGCGCCACGCCGATGATCACCGTGCCCGGGGAGACGCCGAGCAGCTTGGCCAGCGCCAGGTGCAGCACGTCCCACGGCTGCGCGCCGAGGTGAGCGCGGATCATCAGGGCCAGGCCCGCGCCCATCGCCGACGCGCCGGCGATCACCCGGAGCAGGCGCCAGGCCAGTGTGCGCAGGTCGGGTCGGGGACGCGTTTGTTCCGGCCGTCTGGGAGCCGCGAGGCATTGGGAGCGGTGGATCGGGCGGGGCCGGTGGCCTATTCGCCGGTCCTCCGCCGGCGGCCGGAGGCCGAGACACGTTCGCGTGGGCACTTGCGCGGTCCCCGGTGGCACCCGGATGGACGGTTCGCCCTGTGCAATTTGCTCGTTGTCCACGTCCCGTATTCGGCGAATTTCCTCCATCACGGACCGCCCTCCTCACGCCCCCGGAACGCGTTCAGTTTCGACGAAGGACGCCGATTCGGAAATAGGCAGAAAAGGTGAACGGGCGTGCGTCACCCGTTCGAAATGGCGCATGATGATGCAGGTGCACGTGCACGCGCGCATTTCCGCAGTACATCAACGGTGTGACAGTCCACCCGAACGAGGGCGGGCGACGGTGTCCGACCGTCGAACATCTTATGGAATCGTCATTTGCAGATGCCCGATGAGAACGCTCCATGCAATTTCATGGCGCAATCCCGTCATTAAATCCCGGCCGCGCGGGGCCCGGAAGCCGGCCGGAGTCCCGTCGGTTCGCTGCCGGAAGAACGTCGTGGCCGTCGTCGCCCGACGCGGTCGTCGCCTGTCGCTCAACTGGTCCAGCCGCGGCACGCTCATGGGACAGCAGGTGCCGCACGACGTCCATGTGGATTTCCGACGGAAGCTCACCCCACTGGCGGTACTCATCGTCCAATGGTCCAACGCCAGCCACAGTGCGTCACCCACGGTCCGACCAGGCTTTCCGGCGTCCGCCACGCTCCGCTGTCGATGTCGGCCGCATCGGCGGTTGCGGTGTCCTCCGCCCCTCGCCGACCGGGAATCCCTCACCCTGGACGACGTCGACCCGAGCCACGTCGCCCTGGCCACCCGGGCCGACGACAGGAGCCGGCCGGCGCAAGATCGCGCGGGCCGAGCTCGACCCGAATCGACCCACCGATAAGGTCGGACGGGTGAACGAACGCGCCTTCTCCCCGCTGCCGACCGAGATCGACCTGCCGGCGGTCGAGCTGGAGATTCTGGACCGCTGGCGGTCCACCGACGTGTTCCGGCGCTCGCTCGAGCAGACCGCCGACGGACCGCGCTGGGGCTTCTACGAGGGACCGCCGACGGCCAACGGCAAGCCCGGCACACACCACGTCGAGGCGCGCGTGTTCAAGGACCTGTTCCCCCGGTTCAAGACCATGAAGGGCCACCACGTCGAGCGCCGGGCCGGTTGGGACTGCCACGGACTGCCGGTGGAACTGGCCGTGGAGAAGGAACTCGGGTTCACCAAGAAGCAGGACATCGAGGCGTACGGCATCGCCGAGTTCAACGCCCGCTGCCGCGAGTCGGCGCTGCGCAACGTGGCCGACTTCGCCAGGATGACCGAGCGCATGGGCTACTGGACCGACCTCGACAACGCCTACATGACCATGGCGCCGGCCTACGTCGAGAGCGTCTGGTGGTCGCTGAAGCAGGTCTTCGACAAGGGCCTGCTCGTCGAGGACTACCGCGTCACGCCGTACTGTCCGCGCGACGAGACGCCGCTGTCCGACCACGAGGTCGCGCAGGGCTACCAGGACGACGTCGATCCCTCGGTGTACGTGCGGTTCCCGCTGACCTCCGGCCCGTGGCAGGGCGCGAACCTGTTGGTGTGGACGACGACGCCGTGGACGCTGCCGTCGAACACCGCCGTAGCCGTGCATCCCGAGGCCACCTACGTCCTCGCGGCCCACGACGACGAGAAGGTCGTCACCGCCGAGCAGCTGCTGCCCGAGGGCGCCGAGGTTCTGGAACGCCTGAGCGGCGCGGAACTGGCCGGCGCGAGCTACCGGCGGCCGCTGGACCTGGTGCCGCTGAGCGAGTTCGGCGACGACGCGTTCCGGGTGTTCACCGCCGACTACGTGACGATGGACAGCGGCACCGGCATCGTGCACCTGGCGCCGGCGTTCGGCGCGGAGGACATGGCCGTCGCCCGCCAGCACGGCCTGCCGATGGTCAACCCGATCGGCGTCAACGGGCACTTCCTCGACGACGTGCCGCTCATCGGCGGCCTGTTCTTCCGTGACGCCAACGAACCGGTGATCGCCGAACTCACCGAGCGCGGCCTGCTGCTGAAGCACGAGCCGTACCCGCACAGCTATCCGCACTGCTGGCGCTGCGGCACCGCCCTGATCTACTACGCGCTGCCGTCCTGGTTCATCCGCACCACCGCGATCAAGGACCAGCTCGTCGCCGAGAACGAGCGCACCACCTGGCATCCGGCGCACATCAAGCACGGCCGGTACGGGGCGTGGCTGAACAACAACGTCGACTGGGCGTTGTCCCGCAACAGGTTCTGGGGCACGCCGCTGCCGATCTGGCGCTGCGCCGACAATCACCAGACCTGCGTCGGCTCGCTTGCCGAACTGTCCACTTTGGTCGGCACGGACCTCAAGGACCTCGACCCGCACCGGCCGTTCGTCGACGAGGTCGCCTTTCCCTGCCCCGACTGCGGCGCGGAGGCGCGCCGAGTGCCGCAGGTGATCGACGTCTGGTACGACTCCGGCGCGATGCCGTTCGCCCAGTGGGGCGCGCCGCACCGCAACCAGGCCGAGTTCGAGGCGTCCTATCCCGCGCAGTACATCTGCGAGGCGATCGACCAGACCCGCGGCTGGTTCTACTCGATGATGACCGTCGGCACGCTCGTGTTCGACCGGTCCTCGTACGAGACGGTGCTGTGCCTGGGGCTGATCCTCGACGCCGAGGGCCGCAAGATGAGCAAGCACCTCGGCAACATCCTCGATCCGTTCGACCTCTTCGACAAGTACGGCGCCGACACCGTGCGCTGGCTCATGCTCGCCGGCGGCTCCCCCTGGGCCGACCGCCGCGTCGGCGACGAGGTGCTCAGCGAGATCGTCCGCAAGGTCCTGCTGACCTACTGGAACGCCGCCTCCTTCCTGCTCCGCTACGCCGACCTGGCCGACTGGCGGCCCTCAAAGTTCACGGGCGAGCGGCACGTGATGGACCGGTGGCTGCTGGCCGAGCTGCACAGCGTCGTCGCCGACGTGGACGCCGCCCTCGAAGCCTTCGACTCCGCCGCGGCCGGTCGCCGGCTCACCGCGTTCATCGACGACCTGTCCAACTGGTACATCCGCCGGTCCCGGCGGCGGTTCTGGCAGGCCGAGCCGTCCGCGATGGCCACCCTGCACGAGACGCTGGACGTGCTGACCCGGCTGATGGCCCCGTTCGTGCCGTTCGTCACCGACTACATCTGGCAGCACCTGCACGAGGACGCCGACTCCGTGCACCTCGCCTCCTGGCCGTCGGCCGCGGACCTGCCGGCGGATCCCGCCCTGGTGGCACAGATGCGACTGGTGCGCGATCTCGTCGAGCTCGGCCGCTCCACCCGCGCCGCCCACAAGATCCGCACCCGCCAGCCGCTGGCCCGGGCCATGGTGCACGCCCCCGGCTTCGCCGATCTCGACGCCGACCTGCGCGAGCAGATCGCCGAGGAGCTCAACGTCCGCGCGGTGGAGCCGATGACCACCGAGCTGGTCGAGGTGACCGTCAAGCCGAACTTCCGCGTGCTGGGCAAGCGGTTCGGGCCACGGATGCAGCAACTGGCCAAGGCCATCGCCGCCGCCGGCACGCCCGTCGACGGCACGCTGGCCGTCGACCTCGACGGCGAGACGATCACGCTGGCCGGTGACGATCTCGTGCTCACCGAGCAGCCCCGCAAGGGCTGGGCCGTGACGACCGTGAACGGCACCTCCGTCGCGCTGGACCTGGAGCTCGACGAGGAGCTCACGCTGGCCGGCCTGGCCCGCGACGCCGTGCGGCTGGTGCAGGAGACGCGGAAGGGCATCGGCCTCGACATCGCCGACCGGATCCGGCTGTGGTGGACCAGCGACCGCGAGGACGTGGCCGCCGCGATGCGCCGGCACGGGGACCTGCTGGCCGAGGAGGTTCTCGCCGACGAGGTGACCGAGGGGGCCGGCGACAAGGAGCCCACCGTGTTCGAGGAGCTGGGTCTGAGCGTCTGGTTGGCCAAGGTGTAGCGCTCCGCCGCACCGCCGGCGTCCGCCGTGACCGTGGCGGACGTCACCGGGCCGTGCGTGCACGCCGTCGACGCCGAGGAATGAAAACCATGGTCGGCACGTTTCACCGAGAGCGAAGGAGGTGGCGATGGCCACGGTGGAACTGACCCGCGAGAACTTCGACGAGGTCGTCGGCAAGGGCACGGTGCTGGTGGACTTCTGGGCCGAGTGGTGCGGCCCGTGCCGCATGTTCGGGCCGGTCTTCGAGCAGTCGTCCGAGCAGCACGGCGACATCGTGCACGCCAAGGTGGACACGGAGGCCCAGCAGGAGCTGGCGGCGGCGTTCAACATCCGCTCCATCCCGACCCTGATGGCGGTGCGCGACGGCGTGGTGGTGTTCAACCAGGCGGGCGCGCTGCCGGCGCCGGCGCTGGAGGACCTGATCGGCCAGGTGCAGGCGCTGGACATGGACAAGGTCCGCGAGCAGATCGCGGCGGCCCAGCAGGAGCAGTGACAGCTTTTCCCCGCCGGTTCCGACCCTACGGGCGGCGCTTCTCCCGGCCATAGCGTGGCCGGGAGAAGCCGTCTGTGGAGGTGGGGAACCATGCGCGCACTGCTGCTCGTCCGGCGCGGCGCACCGTTGACCAGGTCGCACGTGCACACCCTCCGCCGGAAGGGCTTCGAGCCGTTCGTGCTGTCCTCGCTGCCGTCCGACGGTGGCGCGCAGTTCCGGCGGATGTGCGAGCAGATCGAGGTCGAGTACTCGATCGCCGAGGGTGTCGCGATCACTTCCGACGAGGTCGCCGAGGTCGTCAAGACCGTCGACGGCCTCGTTTTCTGTCTCACGCAGGCGGATTCGCTGCGCCCGCTGATGGCCGAGGCGAACCGGCTGCTCGGCGCGCCCGATGTGCCGCCGCACGCGCTGGTGAACACCCTCGACAAGCACCTCATGCGCAGGACCCTGTGCGCCGACGGGCTGTCGGGCCTCGACTCGGTGCCGGTGACCGACCCGACGCTGCGGCAACGGATCGCGGCCGGCGAGACGTTTGTCGTCAAGCCTCGGCGGGGCGTCGGCTCGCTGTGCGTGGGGTTGGCGCGCGAGTGGGCGGACGTCGAACGGCTGCAGCGGGCCTTCGGCGAGGGGCCGGCCGACGCGGACATGATGGCCGAGTACTTCGCCGACAACGAGCTGATCGCCGAGTCCTTCTTCGACGGCCGCGAGATCAGCCTGGAGATCATCCGCCAGGACGGCGCCTCGGTGTACGCCGTGGACCACGACAAGGCGCTGATCGAGTTCGGCACGGACACCGTGCTGGAGCGCGGCATGGCTTCCCCCGTCACGATTCTCACCGACGAGGAGCTCGCGCGGGCCCGATCCGTTGCCGAACAGGCGATGGCGGTGCTGGGCCTGACCGACGGCGGCTACCACGTCGAGATGCGGGTGAACGCCGACGGCGTGGCGGAGATCGTCGAGATCAATCCTCGGGTCGGCGGCGGCATGGTGTGGGAGAGCATCCACCTCCAGTACGACCGGTCCATCACCGACGACTGGATCGACGTGCTGTCGAGCCGGCCGGTCGCGCCGCTGGGCGAGCGCCGCTGCGGCAGCTACGCGCAGCTGGCCTATCCCCGTGAGCAGCGGCAACTGCTCGGCGTGGACCGGAATCCGGCGATGCCCGACCCCGTGATCTACGACGAGCTGATCGTGCCCGGCGACGTGCCGATCGCGCACCGCGAGTACTTCGGGGCGCTGGTGCTGTGGCGGACCGAGCTGGCCACGCACCGCGAGGAGGTCGCCGCGCTGGTGCCCGTGGAGTACTGCAGCTTCGTCTACTCCCCCGGACTGAGCGGCCGGCCGGTTCTCCTTGTGCTGGAACCCGATTGGGACACGCTGCGGGCGGCCGTCGCCGTGGACGGCGTGGATGTCGTGGTCTGTCACCAGGGGCCGGTGGTCGTCACGCCCGAGTACGACGACATCCGCGACGGGTTGGCGCTACTGGTTCAGGTGTCCGACTGGTCGACTGTACACAGCATACTGGAGACGGTAGCCGGGGCGGAGATCGCCGGCATCATGGCGCCGCACGACGTCACGCGCGAGGCTGAGGCGCTGATCCGGAAGGCTCTGGCGTAGCGTCGCCGATCTCGCAGACCACGAGGTGCGGCGTGGCGTAGAAGTGCAGCGTCAGGTCGCCGTAGGTCATCCACAGCAGGTCGTCCCTGCCCTCCTCGTCCATGCCCACGATGGTGCCCCGGTCGAGGATCCGGCGGCATGACCGATGCCGGCTCCGGGTCGGCGTATGCGGAATCCGCATACGGGTTCACCCGATGGCCGGCACCTGCTCCGCGATCGTCGGCCACGGGGCGAGTTCGCGCAGTTCACGGGTGACGTGCAGCGATCCCGTGACGCGGGCGAGCGAGCCGGCGTCGAGGCCGGCCGACGCGGCCTGGTCGAAGTCGCCGACGGTGGCGTAGGCGCGGGCCAGTTTGGCCGTGTGCACGCCCTGGACCCATGGGCAGATGTGGCCCCACCGCGGCCGGAGGCGGTTGTAGATGGTGATCGCCTCGTGTGGCCGGCCCAGGTCGAGCAGGCAGGAGGCGCGCTGCAGCTCCAGGTGCTCGATGTCCGTCCAGTACCCGACCCGGTACTCGTCGGTGGCCTGGTGCTCGACCCGGTCGATCAGCATGGTCGCCTGCTCCAGCCGGTCGAGACAGGCCGCCTCGTCCCGGGCCTGCGCCAGGCCGCGGGCCTCCTGTTCCAGCGCCAGCACGCGCAGCACCGGGCTGATCGCCGGTTCCCGCTGGGCGGCGCGGGCCAGGCCGATCATGCGGTCGTGGTCGTCGGCGGCGAGCTGGCTCATCCGCACGTAGGTGTAGGCGACCATGTCCCGGTCCTCGGCCGCCTGCGCCTGCTGCATCGCCCGGGCGGTCCACTGCTCGGCGCCGTCCGCGTCGGCGCTCTCCTCGTGCAGCCAGCCGACGAACTCCGCGTACAGCGCCGCGACCGACAGCAGGATCCGCCGCATCTCACCGCGAGCCGACCGGCGCAGGAGGTCCGTGAGCTCGTACAGTTCGCGGGCGGCGGGTTTCAACGCCGCCGACACCCGCCAGTTGTCCGCGTCGTTGATCACCCGGCGGGCCACCAGCAGCTCGCCGACGATCTCCTGCGTGACCGGCAGCCTGGCGCTTCTGGCGCTGAGCAACGCCACCAGCGCGTCCGTGCCGCCGCGTTCCCTCAGCTCGGCCGTGGCGACGCCTTGCTCGGCGAGGCCCAGCAGGTGCGGCGGGATGTTGAGGGTGCGCTGCACGATCCGCAGCACCCGCATGTCGTAGGCGAGATTGCTGCCCGCTTCCAGGCGGGAGATCGCCGACTGCGAGAAGCCAGCCAGCGCCCCGAGTTCGTCCTGGCGCAGGCCGTGGGCCCGGCGGGCGAAGGCGATCACCGCCGACGGCGAGTTGCTCGCGACGGCGTCACGGACCTCGGGCGCGTTCCACACCGAATCGGGCAGCGGATCCACCCGGTCGATGGTGGCAGCCCGACGCCGGTCCGCACGAGCCGATGTGGCCGAAAGTCGCGACCCTGACCCCGTGGCGACGAGGGTCAGGGCCGCGGGCCCGGTCAGGAGTGGACGCTGATGCAGCCGTCGCCGGGGTGGTCGACGTTCGACTTGACCGAGCTCTCGCCGCCGCACAGCGAGACGTTGCCGGAGAAGTCGATGGGCCCGAAGGTGACCGCCGCGGCGGTCACCTTCGGCGACCAGATGAACGAGGCGCCCGAGCCGGTGCTCGCCTCCAGGTAGAAGTAGCCGGTGACGGCGTTGCCCGACTTCGTCGACACGGTGGCCGAGTCGACGTGCAGGCCGCTGCCCTTGACATTGATGCAGAACTTCGTGCCGCACCTGGACGCGCTGGCCGGCGCGTCCGGCGCGGCGACGGCCGTCCCGGCCAGTGCCAGGGTCGCGATACCGGCGGCCAGCAGCGGGATCCAGCTCTTCGTCATGCCCGTCCCCTCTCGTCGAAATGGATCTTCCCCAGCCTGGGAGCGGGACCGGGACGGGCGGAAGCGGCCGGCCGCGATCGCGGACAAAACCCGGCGAAGCCGCAGGTCGGGGATTTGTCCGCCGAACAATTCAGACGACCCGCAGCAGGAAGAAGACCGCGCGCTGGCCGGGCAGCAGCAGCCGACCCGTCGCGTCCACCATCTTCCAGTAGACCTGGTGGTATCCGGGGGTTTCGGCCACCCGGACGTCCACCGAGACGCGGACCTCCTCGCCGGGTTGGGTCGCCGGGATCGGCACTTCCTCCGGCGTCACGCACTCGTCCGGGCCGAAGGAGGCCGCGCGGCGCAGGTACCGACCGATCCACGGCACCGTTCCGGAGTTGCGCAGCATCCACGTCTTCACGATGCGGGAACCGGCTCGCACCGCCATGCCGTCGGGCACGTCCAGGTCGCTGACGAAGGTCGACCGGTCGCCCGGGATCGCCGCGACGGCCAAATCCGGCTGCGCGGCCGCCGCCTCCCACTTCACCCGCCAGGCCCGGCGGACCGCCCGTGGGTCCTGGCCGAGCACCCCCACCGCCAGCGGGCGGACGAACTCCCACGTGATGTCCCACGACGGCAGGCGATGCCCGCGCGCCGCGTCCGACAGCGCCGACTTCGACGCCAGCGCCCCCAACTCGGCCCGCATCCGGTCGTAGGACGGGTCCCCCGCCGCCTTCTTGAGCTGCCACAACTGGTGCGCGAACGACCCCGTCGCCCCCACCGTCACCTCGGGGCCCATCGCCACCCGGCCCCGCCGTCCTGTCGTCACAACCGTGATGACGCCGCAAGGCCCGAATGTGTCGGCAGGTCAAGGCTGTGACGCCCGCCACCCCGGACATGATCTAGCGCCGTGGTCGTGCGAAGGCACGACCACGGCGCACGTCTCACAGCGTTGGTCAGTACGTGGTGACGCCGGTCCAGCTGCAGGTCCAGGTGCACTCGGGGGTGATGGTGCCGGCCTCGGCGGCGGGCAGCTGCTGCAGGGCGTCGAGGTCGAGGCTGAACTCCATGGTGATCTCCTTCATCTCGGTGGGTTTCTCCGGCTCGGGCCGGAAACTCAGGGGTGCCAGGGGCGGGGGCCGCCGTGGCGGACGCGGAGCAGGAAGCCGACGGGGCCGGCCAGTCCGGTGGCGTAGTTGACGACGAACTTGAGCTGGGTCTCGTCGGGCAGCACGGCCCGCCCGGCCTTCAGCACGGCCCGGGTCCGCAGCACCGTGACCAGGTCGTCGACGTCGTGACCGAGGTCGAGCAGGAACTCGCCGTCGCCGGCCAGGCCGTGGCAGACGCAGGGCGAGGACCGCCAGCGGTGGGCCTTCACCGCGACGGCAGCTCCGGCGGCCAGGTCGTGCCGGCCCAGCCGGTGCAGGAACGTGCCGACGCCGGAGGAACCGCTGCACCAGTGCCGGGTCAGGTCGCCGGAGCGTTCGGCGCGGCGGTAGTCGGGACGCCAGCGGACGCCGCCGTCGGGGTCTTCGACGGCCGCCTTCGCCAGCGTGGCGCCGGCTTCCGCGGCCACGTCATGGAGATCGGCGCGGCCGGTGGCGTCGGCGGCTTCGAGCAGGAACGTGCCGACGCCGGCGACGCCGTGGCCGAAGCCGAAGTGCCAGGTCCCGGCCAGTTCCGAGTCGAAGTCGTCGGGCACGGGCCAGAACACGCCGTCGTCGGTTCTGGTGGCGGCGTCGAGCAGGCCGTCGGCGATGTCGCTGGCACGGGCCAGGAACTCATCGCCGGCGCCGGCCTTCCACAGGTGCAGCGCCAGCAGGCCGTGCCCGGCCGAGCCGTGGCAGATGTCCGGATTCGGCCACCGGGTCGGGAACTGCCGGGCCATGTCGACGGCGTGGTCCCGCAGCTCGCGGTCGTCGAGCAGGGTGCCGGCGTCGTGCAGCGCCCAAGCGGTGCCGGCGCGGCCGAAGTACAGGCCGGGCAGCAGCTTCGGCACGTCCAACCGCCGCTCGTCGATCCAGCGGGCGACATCGCCGACCGGGACGTCGTAGCCGGCCTTGGCCGCCTGGTTGAGCACGCCCAGCACGCCGGCGGCCCCGTACTGCACGGCGCAGGCGTCGGTGCCGGTGCCGAACCCGTCGGTGGGCCACAGTCGCTTGGCGCTGAGGTCCATTGTGGACTCGATGTGCTTGAGGCCGTCCCAGATGAGCTGATCGGTGCCGATCGGCTCGGCGGTGGCGACGTCGGACACCGGGCCGTCGAGCGAGGCCAGCGCCCGGTCGAGGCTCCAGCGCTCGGCCGGATCGGTGCGGGTGAGGCCGAGGATCGCCGGCGCGAACCGCCGCACGGCCTCGCTGTCGTTGGCGGTCACGACGGCGCGCAGGCGGTCGTGCGGGTCGCGGGGATCCGACGGCAGCGCCGGTGGCGCGCCCGTGGCCAGGAACAGCAGGAACGTGCCCAGGGCGTAGCGGTCGACGGCGGTGTCCGGCGCGGGCTCGAACCGCTTGCCGTTCAACACCTCCGGTGCGGCGAAGCCCGGCGTGAAGGTCCGGTGCACGAGTTCGCCCGGTCTGGCGGCGGTTTCCGGATCGATGAGCCGCAGTTCCCCGTCCGGCAACGCCATCACGTTCGCCGGCGAGAGATCCCGGAACACCAGGCCCCGGTCGTGGACCGCCCGCAGCAAGGCGATCAGCTTGCGGGCCAGGGAATACGGCTCGGCGCCGGCGCGGAGCATCGCGTCGACCTCGTCGGTCAGCGGCCGTCCCGGCACCACGGACTCGATCAGGAACAGGTCGCCGCCGTGCTCGACGAGGACGATCAGCTCGGCGGCCAGGCCCTTGAGCTCCGTGAGCATCCGGGCCTCGCGGCGCAGCGCGTCCCGGGCGTCCAGGCCGTTGAGCTGCGCGGCGACGTGCGGGCGAGCCTGCTTCAGCACCACCTTCGCGCCGGTCGCCAGGTCGGTGCCGAAATACACGCCGCCACGGGACGAATGCCGGATCGCACTGTCCACTTGGAACCGATCGTCGATCACCACCCGGCGGCCGTTGGACACCGCCGTCGGCACCGGGACCGGAGGCGGCGGCGCCCAGGCCGGCGGTGCGAACCACGGCGTGCGCTCGTCCTTCACCGGCCGGCCGTCGGGGTCGGTGAGCCGCGCCTCGAACGAACCGTCGTTGGTCAGCACCGGGACGCCGTGGATCGCGCCGAACCGCATGTGCACCAGGCTGTGCTCGGCGTACGGGCGGTCCGAGGGGATGCGCGGGCCCGGCAGGCCGAGGGTCGCCTCGTGCAGCAACGGCGCGATCCGGGCGAACTGCTCGTCGTCGGCCGGGTAGACCGTGACGAACTTGCCCGCCTGGGCCCGCCGGTACCGGCCCGAGGTCAGCTCCTCGACCTGCGCCAGTCCCTTGGCGAACTTGAAGTCGCAGCCCTGTGCCAGCAGCACTTCCGCCGCGCGGAACAGCACCATCGGCGCCGACAGCGGCGTCGCCGACAGGTGCAGCTTCCAGCCCTGCTTGCGGCGCACGCCGTCGTCGTGGCTGACGTGGCACCAGAAGTCGTCGGTGCGCAGCCGCCAGTGGTCGGCCGAGCCGTCCGGGATCGCCGCGCGGACCAGCTCGACCAGCGGGAAGGTGCTGTGTTCGGGCATGGCCCAAGTTTTCGCCGTGACCGGGCCGTGCCGGAAGATCGCCGCAGGTCAGCAAGGTGACGCGGCCGCGGTCAGCAAGCGGACACCGGCGGCCCGGCGCCGCCTTCAGTCCCAGGCGAAGACGCTGACCAGGAACTCCTCGTCCTGGGCCGGTTCCGGCTCGGTCGGGTGTGGTTCGGCCATCAGATCCATCCTTTCCTCGTCGCCGCGGCGCCGGCCTGGAAGCGGCTGGTCGCCTTGAGCACGTCCATCAACCGGGCGATGCGGCGGCGCAGGTGGCGTACCGACATGCCGATCTCGCGGGCCGCCGTCTCGTCGGTCTTGCCGTCCGCCAACAGCTTCAGCACCCGGCGGTCCTCGTCGTCGAGCACGTCCTCGGTGGTCTCGGCGGCCGCCCACAGGTGGTGGAACAGCCGGACCAGCCCGCGCAGCAGGCCGGCCTGCCGCACCACGACCGCGCCCGCGCGGCTGTCCGCCGGGTCCACCGGCAGCACCGCGACGCTCTCGTCCATGATGATCATCCGATCCGGCGGCTCCGGCGCGAACCGGATCTCCACACCGGCCATGGCCAGCCGGTTCAGCTGCGCCACCGCACCGTCGTTGGCCAGCAGCCGGCCGTCGTAGATCACGCGCATGTCCACGCCCCGCCGCATGATCCGCAGGTCCAGCTGCGCCGGGTCGACCGCCCGGCGGCGGTCGGCCGGGCTCAGCGGCTGCACCGCGAACACGCTGGTGCGGGTGAAGAACGACAGCTCGTCCAGGCGTTCCAGCACCTCGCCGGAGTCGGTCAGCCACTCCACCCCGATGCTGTCCGGGGCGGTCCGCCGCCGGGTGTGCTCCGCCGTCAGCGCCGCGATCTCGCAGCGGATGTCCCCGACGAGGCGCTGCCGGCGCACCAGCTCGTCCTCGACCCGTTCGACCAGCTCCCCCAGCGCCACCGAGGGATTCGGCACCCGCACGCCGGACGGGCTCGACGGGTCACGCCGCAGCACCCCCAGCGCGATCAGCTCACGGACGGCCTGGTCCGATCCCGGCGGCACCACGTCCGGATTGCCCACCAGCGCCCGGTACACCTCTTCCTGCACCGGGGTGAACCCCACGTCCCGCAACGCCATACCGCCAGGCTGCCCCGTGACCGCCGGCGGCACATGGGGGTTCCGCCCCCAGAATCAGGAAGGGACCAGCGACTTCCGCTTCACCGGCGCAGGCCACCCCTGCCGTCCTCAGTGGCAGGCGCCGAGCATCTGCGTCAGCGCGTCGTGCTCGGCCTGGGAGATCGTCAGCTTGTACTTGGCCTTCACCTTGATCCAGTGCGTGGCGTAGTCGCACCACTCCGACTGCACCGGCATGTAGCCGGGCGGCGGCTGGTCGCCCTTGCTCCGGTTGCTGTGCGCGGTGACGGCGACGAGTTCGTCCAGGTCGTTGGCGAAGGCGACGCGTTGCGCCTGCGTCCACTGCGCGGCTCCGGTCCGCCACGACTCGGCCTCGGGCACGAGGTGGTCGATGTCCAGGTCGTGCGGCGAGGTGACGGTGGCCCCGTCGTACAGGGAGATCCACTTGCCGGAGGTCACGGTGCAGCCCTTGGACTTCACCTCCTTGCCCTGCGCCTTGAGCACGTCGACGCGGGTGTCGCAGCCGTCGGCCTGCTTGATCCAGTCGCCGCCGAAGCGGTCCCGCGAGTAGCCGGTCATCGGCCCGGCGGCGGCGATCTTCAACGACGCCAGCTGCTGGGTGCTGTCACTGGGCAGGGGCGCGCCGCTGTCCCCGCCGGCGGTGGCGGGAAGGTTGCACGCGGTAAGAGTTGCCAGGGCGAACAGGGCGATACCGGCGGCCACGCCGGTTCGTGAGCCAGCCATGCTCCCAGACCTACGCGATCTTGACCGCGACGACCAGAGGTCATTCGGAGCAGTTGGCGTGCAACGAAAGCACTAGATCCACAACTTGCGACGGTCGCTCCACCTGAGGACTGTGGCCGGCGTCGGGAACGATCTCCACGCGGGCGCCGGCCGCCCGGTAGCGCTCGGCCGTCCGGACGCAGTCGTAGAACCGGTCGTGCCGGCCGAGGATCACCAGCGTCGGCACGCCGAGATCACGCACCTGTTCGTCGAGTGGGCGAGCAGCCAGCGCCCGCCGCCGGTCGACGATCACCGCCCGCGCCACCGCCGGGCTAGTGGCCGCGTGATCACGCAGCAGCGCCGGGTCGAACTCGAAGCCCGGCGCGAAGGCGTAGGACACCGCCTTCCGCACCGCGGCCGGCGGCGCGAGCCGGTGCAGCAGCGGGCCGAGCACCGGCGCCGCCAGCAATCCGTTGCCGGCCGGGAAGGTCGCGTAGCTGTAGTCCGGCGCCTGCCCGATGATGACGATCTTCGCCGCGCGCCGGCCGAGCGCCAGCGCGACGTCGGCGCCGTAGGAATGGCCGACAGCCGTCACCTGTCCGACACCGAGATCATCCAGCACGCCGTTGACGGCCGCCGCCTGCGACTCGGCGTCCAGCCCGTCGTGACCGCCGGTTCGCCCGTGCCCACGAAGATCCACGCGCAGCACCCGGCCGTGCTCGGCCAACAGGGGCGTCACGGCGTCGAACCAGCGCACCGAACCGCTGAAC
This sequence comes from Kutzneria kofuensis, assembly GCF_014203355.1. Lineage (NCBI taxonomy): Bacteria > Bacillati > Actinomycetota > Actinomycetes > Pseudonocardiales > Pseudonocardiaceae > Kutzneria > Kutzneria kofuensis. The sequence goes on along the minus strand of NZ_JACHIR010000003.1, from coordinate 17,855 downwards.
CCGTGCAGCAGCAGGAAAACCGGCAGCCCCTGACCGTCATCGCAGACGAACACGCCGTCAGGAGATCACGAGACTCGCGATCTTGTCGCCCCGGACCTTGATCGCCATGGTGCCGGTGCCGTTGAAGCGGTGGCTGCGCACCTTCATCGTCACGGTGTAGGTGTCGGCCTCGCCGGCCGGCTCCACCTTGGCCAGCTCGAAATGGGCCTGCACGCCGATGTTGTCGGTCTTGTTCCAACTGGCGACGCCGTCGTGGCCGTGGAACTTCCGGCCCCAGTCGTCCAGGAACGCGTCGTCGGTGAAGGCAGCCAGGAACGCCTCGGTGTCGGCCTTGTTGGTGGCGTCGACGAAGGCCTGGATGGCGGCGGGAGTGCTCACGATCGTCTTCTCCTTGCGCAGGCCGGGCAGGATGTTCGCGACGAGCGCCCGGGCGAACTCGTCGGTCAGCGGCTCGTCGGGGACGAGCAGCCGGTGGTACACGGCGCCCCACAGCTGGTCCACGACCACCTGCGGGTCGAAGTCGGAACGGAGTTCACCACGTTCCACGCCCCGCCGCAGGGTGCGCTCGGCAAGTTCCCGGCGCGGGCGCGAGTAGCGTTCCCGAAAGGACGCTCCGAGTTCGGCGTCGGTCTGGGCGGCGCCGATCAGCTCGCCGATCACCCGCCCGGCGCGGCTGTCGCGCACCAGGCGCACGAACGACAGCAGCTGGGCGACGATGTCGGCCTCGACGTCGCCGGTGTCGGGGAACTCGAGGCTGTGCCGGACCACGGTGGCGTAGCCGTCGAGGGCCAGCGAGCCCTTGGACGGCCACCACTTGTAGATGGTCATCCGGCTGGAGCCGGCCCTCGCCGCCACCTTCTCGATGGTGAAACCGCCCATGCCCTCGGCCAGCAGCAGTTCACCGGCGGCGGCGAGCACCTGCCCGCGGACGAGGGCGGCGGGACGTCGACCACGCATCACACACCTCCCAGTTATATGGACACAGTGTATCTAACATCGACGGGTGCACCATGTGACCGCCGACACGACACGAGATATGGACACGACGTCCACATCCGTGCTTATATGTACACAGCGTCCACAACAGAGCAGGGAGTCAGGACCATGAGCGAGACCAGGGTTGCCATCGTCACCGGCGGGTCGGGCGGTATCGGCCGCGTCGTCGCGGAGCGGCTGGCCAAGGACGGCCAGACGGTTGTCGTCACCTACGCCGGCAACCCCCAGCGCGCCGAGGAGGCCGTCACGGCGATCACCGCGGCCGGCGGCACCGCGTCGGCGTTCCAGGCCGACGTCGCCGACGAGCAGCAGGTCGCGGCGCTGTTCGAGGACACCGAGAAGCGCTACGGCGGCATCGACGTCGTCGTGCACACCGCCGGCATCATGTTGCTGTCGCCGCTGGCCGACCTGGACCTGGCCGACTTCGACCGGATGCACCGCACCAACGTGCGCGGCACCTTCGTGGTCGACCAGCAGGCCGTGCGGCGGCTGCGCCCGGGCGGCGCGCTGATCAACTTCTCCACCTCGGTCACGCACATCGCGCTGCCGAACTACACCGCCTACGCCGCCACCAAGGGCGCGGTCGACGGCATGACGCTGATCCTGGCCAAGGAGCTGCGCGGCCGTGACATCACCGTCAACGCCGTGGCCCCCGGCCCGACCGCGACGCCGCTGTACCTGGACGGCAAGGACCAGGAGACCATCGACCGGATGGCCAAGTTCGCGCCGCTGGAGCGGCTGGGCGAGCCGGCCGACATCGCCGAGGCCGTGTCCTGGCTGGCGGGCCCGGCGCGCTGGGTGAACGGCCAGGTGATCTACGTCAACGGTGGCGTGGTCTGAGCCGCACGTGGCCGCGGGGCGGTCCACACCGGACCGCCCCTCACCCCCCGACAATCAGCGCTTCAGGCCGACCATCACGTTGCGCACCAACGCCTTCGCGAAGTCGTCGGTGATCGGCTCGTCCGGGATCAACAGCCGGTGGTAGCACGCCCCCCACAGCTGGTCGACGACCACCTGGGGGTCGATGTCGTCCCGGAGCTGGCCGCGCTCGATCGCCTTGGTCATCGCCGCCACGGCCAGTGCCCGCCGCGGCGCGGAGTAGCGCTCCCGAAAAGCCGAGGCGAGCTCGGGATCGGTCTGCGAGGCGCCGATCAGCTCGGCGATCACCTTGCCCGCGCCGGTTCCCGTGAGCAGATGCGTGAACGCCAACACCTGTGCGGTCAGATCCGCCTCGATGTCGCCGGTGTCCGGGAACTCCAGCACGGTGCGCACCTTGGTGGCGTAGCCGTCCAGTGCGAGCGCTCCCCGGGACGGCCACCACTTGTAGATCGTCATCCGGCTGGCACCGGCCTTGGCCGCGACCTTCTCGATGGTGAAGCCGGCCATGCCCTCGGTGAGCAGCAGCTCGCCGGCGGCGTCGAGCACCTGTTCGCGCACCTCGGCGGCGGGCCGGCGGCCCCGGCCCCGGCGGATCGGCTGCGGCTGGTCGGTCTCGGTCTGCGCCATGCCCCCACTATATGGACACCGCGTCTCTTCGTCTTCACACCTTGACGGCCCACTATTTTCACGAGTTAGATCACGACTCGAACAAAGCCCCGGTCGGGCGGCGGTCGGGGCCCGGTTCGAAAGGACTGCCCTGTGTCCGACAACGAAGTCAAGACCGGCCGAGGCCTGGCCCGCAGAGGTTTCCTCGGCGCGGCATTAGCCGCGGCGCCGGCGGTCGCGCTGGCCAGCAACGCGGCGGCCGCGCCGACCGCGCCTCCCCCGCCGGCGCAGCCCAAACCGGGCGATCCGGACCTCGGCCCCAACGTGTACGTGTTCGACGGCTCCGTTCCCACCGCGCAGATCCAGTCCACGGTGGACGCGGTGTACGCCCAGCAGCAGCACGCCGAGTTCGGCTCCGGCCGATACGCGCTGCTGTTCAAGCCCGGCGGCTACGGCATCGACGTGAAGCTGGGCTACTACACGCACGTCGCCGGCCTCGGCCTGCAGCCCGCGGCGGCTGGCATCACCGGCTCCTGCCAGGTGCTCGGCGAGGCGCACGGCAACAACACGCTGATCAACTTCTGGCGCGGCGCGGAGAACCTCAACATCGTCCCGCGCAGCGGCCAGGACACCTGGGCGGTCTCACAGGCCACCTTCTACCGGCGGATCTACCTGCTCGGCGACCTGAAGCTGTCCGACGGCAGCTGGTCCAGCGGCGGTTTCATCGCCGACTGCCAGCTCACCGGGCAGATCAACTCCGGCACCCAGCAGCAGTGGGTCACCCGCAACTCGGTGCTGGGCAGTTGGGTCGGCTCCAACTGGAACATCGTCTTCGTGGGCACCGCCAACGCGCCGGCGACCACGTTTCCGACGCCGCCGGTCACCTCCGTGCCGAAGTCGCCGGTGATCCGGGAGAAGCCCTTCCTCTACGTGGACTCCGCCGGCGCGTGGCAGGTGTTCGTGCCGGCCGTGCGCCACGACGCGCAGGCCACCAGCTGGGAGGCGCAGCAGCCGGCCGGCACCTCGATCCCGATCGCGGACTTCCTCATCGTCAAGGACGGCACGACCGTCGCCGACATGAACGCCGCGCTGGCGCAGGGCAAGCACCTGCTGATCACGCCCGGCATCTACCACCTGCCGGAGTCGCTCAAGGTCACGAAGCCGGACACGGTGATCCTCGGTCTCGGCTACGCCACGCTGATCCCGGACAACGGCGCGATCGCCATCGACGTCGCCGACGTGGACGGCGTGCACCTGGCCGGCCTGCTGATCGAGGCCGGCACCACGGAGTCCGAGGCGCTGATCCGGATCGGCCCCGCCGGCTCGCGCCGGGACCACAGCCGCAACCCGAGCTCGCTGCACGACGTGTTCGTGCGCATCGGCGGCACGCTGCCGGGCAAGACCAAGCAGTCGGTGGTGGTCAACAGCAACAACGTGATCATCGACAACACCTGGCTGTGGCGGGCCGACCACGGCAGCGGCGTCGGCTGGACCAGCAACACCGTGGGCGAGGGCCTGGTGGTCAACGGCGACGACGTGGTGGCGTACGGGCTGTTCGTCGAGCACCACCAGAAGACGCAGGTGCAGTGGAACGGCGAGAACGGCCGCACCTACTTCTTCCAGAACGAGATGCCGTACGACCCGCCCAACCAGGCCGGCTGGATGGACGGCAAGAACCGCGGCTTCCCGGCCTACGCGGTCGGCGACCACGTGCGCCGGCACGAGGCGTGGGGGCTGGGCAGCTACTGCATCTTCGCCGTCGACCGGACGATCGTGGCCGACCGGGCGATCGCCGCCCCCCGCTCGCCGGGCGTGCGCTTCCACAGCATGATCACGTTCTCGCTCGGCGGCGGGCAGGGCACGATCGCGCACGTCGTGAACACCACGGGCGGCCCGTCGGACAAGACGACCAACCTCGCGATGCTCACGCAGTACCCGTGACCGGCTGGATCAGGTCCCAGCGGTTGCCGTAGAGGTCGGAGAACACCGCGACCGAGCCGTACGGCTCGTGTCGCGGCTCCTCCTCGAACTCGACACCGGCGGCGAGCATCCGCGCGTGGTCGCGGGCGAAGTCGTCGGTGTTGAGCAGGAGGCCGACGCGGCCGCCGGTCTGGTCGCCGACCCGCGCCTGCTGGCCGGGGCCGTCCGCCTTGGCCAGCAGGATCGCCGTCTCCGTCGAGCCGGGCGGGGCGACGACCACCCAGCGCCTGCCACCGCCCTGGTCGGTGTCCTCCCGCAGCTCGAAGCCGAGGGCGTCGGTGTAGAAGGCGATCGCCTCGTCGTAGTCGTGCACGAGCACGGCGACCAGTCCGATGTGCGGCATGCCCGCATTCTGTCAGGGCGCGGTTATTCCCGACCGGCGGCACTTTCCCACGACGTGGCCGTCCCTGCGGGCGGACGCGTGACCGGCGCACAATCGCCGTCATGACACGAGGAACTGGTCCGCGACTGGCAGTCGCGCTGGACGGCGCGGGCTGGCACCCGGCCGCCTGGCGCTCCGAGGACGCGCGCCCGACCGAGGTGTTCAAGGCCGGTTACTGGCTGGACCTGGTGCGGGAGGCCGAGGCCGGCACGCTCGATTTCGTCACCTTCCGCGACTCGCTGGCGCTGCCGTCCGACGGCGTGCGCGGGCGGCTGGACGCGGTGCTGACCGCGGCCCGGGTCGCGCCGCTGACCTCGGGCATCGGACTGGTGCCGGAGATCGTCGCCACCCACACGGAGCCGTTCCACCTGTCGAAGGCCATCGCCACACTGGACTACGTGAGCACCGGTCGGGGCGGTGTGCAGGTCTCCGTGTCTTCCAGCCCCGAGGAATACCGCAACTTCGGGCGGCGCGAGTTCGGGGAGGACATCTCCGGGGAAGCCGCCGACTACATCGAAGTGCTGCGCCGGCTGTGGGACAGCTGGGAGGACGACGCCGAGATCCGGGACGTCGCCACCGGGCGGTTCATCGACCGGGAGAAGCTGCACTACATCGACTTCGAAGGCCGGTTCTTCAAGGTCCGCGGCCCGTCCATCACGCCGCGGCCGCCGCAGGGGCAGCCGCTGGTGACGGCGTCTTCCGGCGTCGCCGATTCGTCGGTTGACGTCGTGTACGTGACGCCGCAGTCGCGTGAGGAGATCGGGGCGCTGGTCGAGGCCCAGCACGGCCGGCAGGTGTTCGCGGACCTCGTCGTGTTCCTCGACGAGACGTCGCAGGCGGCGGCCGACCGGCGGGCCCGGCTGGATTCGTTGGCGCTGCTGGAAAGCGACGCGCTCGTGTTCACCGGCACGCCCGCCGAGCTGGCGGAACTGCTGCTCGCCTGGCACGTCGCCGGGTTGGACGGCTTCCGGCTGCGGCCGGCGGCGCTGCCACACGACCTGACCGCCATCACCCGGGGGCTGGTGCCGGAACTGCGGTCGCGCGGGGCGTTCCGCAAGTCGTACGAGGCCCCGACCCTGCGCGGGCTGCTCGGCCTGGACCGGCCCGCCAACCGCTACGTCGCCTGAGGGGGAAGCGATGACCAAGCAGCAGAAGCAGATCCATCTCGCGGCGCACTTCCCCGGCGTGAACAACACGACCGTGTGGAGCGACCCCGAGGCCGGCAGCCACATCGAGTTCAGTTCGTTCGTCAAGCTGGCGCAGACCGCGGAGCGGGCCAAGTTCGACTTCTTCTTCCTGGCCGAGGGCCTGCGGCTGCGGGAACAGGGCGGGTTGATCTACGACCTGGACGTGGTCGGCCGGCCCGACACGTTCACCGTGCTGGCGGCGCTGGCCGCCGTGACGTCCCGGCTGGGGCTGGCCGGCACGATCAACTCCACGTTCAACGAGCCGTTCGAGGTGGCCCGGCAGTTCGCGTCGCTGGACCACCTGTCCGAGGGGCGGGCGGCGTGGAACGTCGTGACGTCCTGGGACGCCTTCACCGGCGAGAACTTCCGGCGCGGCGGCTTCCTGCCGCAGGACCAGCGGTACTCGCGGGCCGAGACGTTCATGCGGACCGCGTGGGAGCTGTTCGACTCGTGGCGGGCCGACGACCTCGTCGCCGACAAGGCCACCGGGCAGTTCCTCCGCGGTGAGCCCGGTCGGTTCGAGCACCACGACGAGCACTTCGACATCGCCGGGCAGTTCCCGGTCCCGCGGAGTCCGCAGGGCCGGCCGGTGATCATCCAGGCCGGCGACTCCGAGGAGGGGCGGGAGTTCGCCGCCGCCACCGCCGACGCGATCTTCACCCGGCACGGGACGCTGGAGGCCGGGCAGGCCTTCTACTCGGACGTGAAGGGCCGGCTGGCCAAGTACGGGCGGGAGCACTCCCAGCTCATCGTGCTGCCCGCCGCCACGTTCGTGCTCGGCGACACCGACGCCGAGGCGCACGAGCGGGCCGATGTCGTGCGGCGCCAGCAGGTCAGCGGCCAGACCGCGATCAAGTTCCTGGAGCAGCTGTGGAACGCCGACCTCAGCGGGTTCGACCCCGACGGGCCGCTGCCCGCGTTCGACCCGGTGGCCGGCGAGAACACCATCGCCAAGGGCCGGGCCAGCGTCCGCATGTACCGGGATCCGCTGGCCACCGCCCGCCAGTGGCGGGAGCTGGCCGAGGCCAAGAACCTCTCGATCCGGGAGCTGATCATCGAGGTCACCGGCCGCCAGAACTTCATCGGCTCTCCCGCCACCGTCGCCGGCCAGATCAACGACTTCGTGCAGGCCGACGCCAGCGACGGCTTCATCCTCGTCCCCCACGTCACGCCCGGCGGCCTCGACGAGTTCGCCGACAAGGTGGTGCCGCTGCTGCAGGAACGCGGCGTCTTCCGCACCGACTACACCGGCCCCACCCTCCGCGACCACCTCGGCCTGACCACCCCCGCGAGTCCCGCTTAGCGGCACACCGAATGTCGGAAAACGGCAGAACTGAGCCTCGGGGCTCAGTTCTGCCCGAAACCGGCATTCGGTGTGTCTGAGAGCGGGACTCGCCGGGGTGCTAGGTGCCGAAGACGTCGGCCACCAGCTCGGCCGCCTGTGCCGGGGCGCGGACCTCGAAGGCCAGCCGCCCGTCGGCCAGGCGGAGGGTGAACTCGAAGAAGGGGCAGCACTGCTGCTCGTCCACCGCCAGCGTCGCGACCTGGGCGGACATCTCCACGGGCAGCACGAAGCGGATCCCGCCGTCGACGGGTTCCCGGCGGACGGCTGTGGTGAGCAGGCGCCGCCACTGTTCGGCACGGTCCTTCTGCTCGCCTCCGGTCAGCGAGCAGGCGATGATCGGCTCCTCGGGCACGCCTCCGAACCTACTGGTCCACGCCGAACGAGGACACCGCCTCGGCCGGCGAGCCCGAGCACGGTGGTGCCGACCTGCCACGCCCGACACGACGCCGGCGGCCGACGCCTCCCTCCGGGGCACGGCCGCTGAGCTGGTGCTGGCGCTGTACGGCCGTGTTCCGGTGGACTCCCTGAAGGCCGACGGCGACCGGCGTCTGTTCGACCAGCTCATCGCCTGGGAACCGGAGTGATCAGGGCAGTCGCTCGATGATCGTCACGTTGGCCTGGCCGCCGCCCTCGCACATGGTCTGCAGCCCGAACCGGCCGCCAGTGCGTTCCAACGATGACAGCAGCGTCGCCGTCAGCTTGGTACCGGTGGCGCCGATGGGGTGGCCGAGTGCGATGGCGCCGCCGTTGACGTTCACCCGGTCGAGGTCGACCTTGAGTTCCTTGGCCCAGGCCAGGACGACGCTGGCGAACGCCTCGTTGACCTCGAACAGGTCGATGTCGTCGATCGACATGCCGGCCTTGGCCAGCGCGTGCCGGGTGGCGCGGATCGGCGCGGTCAGCATGTAGACCGGGTCCGCGCCGCGGGCGGACAGGTGGTGCACGCGGGCTCGCGGCTTGAGGCGATGCGCGCGGACGGCGTCCTCGGACGCCACCAGGACCGCGCTCGCCGCGTCGGAGATCTGGCTGGCCAGCGCCGCCGTCACCCGGCCGTCCGGCCGTAACGGCTTGAGCGCCGTCATCTTCTCCAGGCTGGTGTCCCGACGGGGCCCCTCGTCGGCCTCCACGCCGTCGACGGGAACGATCTCGGCGGCGAACCGGCCGGCGTCCACGGCCTCGATGGCCCGGGAATGGCTGCGGAAGGCGAACTCCTCCATCTCGGCCCGGCTGAGCTCCCACCGCTGGGCGATCAGGTCGGCCGCCCGGAACTGCGAGATCTCCTCGGATCCGTACCGGTGCGCCCAGCCGTCGCAGCCCTCGAACGGCGTCGGGAAGCCGAACTGCTCCCCCACGGTCATCGCCGCGCCGATCGGGATCCGGCTCATGCTCTGCACGCCGCCGGCCACCACCAGGTCGGCCGTGCCACTCAGCACCGCCTGCGCCGCGAAGTGCAGCGCCTGCTGGCTGGAGCCGCACTGCCGGTCCACGGTCACGCCCGGCACCTCCTCCGGGAACCCGGCGGCCAGCCACGCCGTGCGGGCCACGTCCCCGGCCTGCCCGCCGATGGTGTCGACGCAGCCGAGGATCACGTCGTCCACCTCGACCGGGTCCACGTTCACCCGCGCGAGCAGTCCCTCGATGGCGCGGGCGCCGAGGTCGGCGGGGTGCAGGTGGCTGAGCCCGCCACCGCGCCTGCCGACCGGCGTCCGCACCGCGTCAACCAGGTACGCCTGGGCCACGGCCCCTCCCTTGCGCTATCCCGTCCAGCACGATCGACAGGTACTGCCGGGCGACGGCGTCCGCGGTCAGCGGCCCGCCCGGGTGGTACCAGTGCACGGCCACCCACACCGTGTCGCGGATGAACCGGTAGACCAACTCCACGTCCAGGTCGTCACGGAACGCCCCGACCCGGATGCCCTCCTCCAGCAGCCCGACCCACATCTTGCGGAACTCGACGTTGCGTTCGGTCAGGTAGCCGAACCGCTCGAACTGCGACAGGTAGGCGGCTTCCCGCTGGTAGATCGCGACGGCGTCGTGGCTGCGGTCGATGCACTCGAACGACGCGACGACCACCGCTTCCAGCGCCGCTCTGGGCGGCTCGCCGGCGGCGAGGATCTCCCGGTAGCGGCCGAACAGTTCGTCCAGGAAACCGCGCAGGATCTCGTCGACCATCGACTCCTTGGAGTCGAAGTGGTGGTAGAGGCTGCCGGACAGGATGCCGGCGGCGTCGGCGATGTCCCGCACGGTGGTGGCGAGGAAGCCGCGCTCGGCGAACATCCTCGCGGCCAGCGCGAGCAGTTCGGCTCGACGGCTCATGGTTCTCCCTCAGGGGTGCTGGCTGCTGACCGACAGCACCTCGCCCGTCAGGTACGAGGCGTAGTCGCTGGCGAGGAACACCATGGCATTGGCCACCTCCCACGGCTCAGCCGCCCTGCCGAACGCCTCCCGCTCGGTCAGCTCGGCCAGCAGCTCCTCGCTGGTGACCTTGGCCAGGAACGGGTGCATGGCCAGGCTCGGCGCGACGGCGTTGACCCGGATCCCGTGCGGGGCGACGTCGGCGGCGGCGCAGCGGGTCAGCGCCATCACGCCGGCCTTGGCGGCGGCGTAGTGGGCCTGGCCGGCCTGCGACCGCCAGCCGATCACCGACGCGTTGTTCACGATCGCGCCGCTGCCCTGGTCCACCATTCTCCTCAGGGCGGCCCGCGTGCAGCGGAAGGTCCCGTTCAGGGTCACGTCGAGCACGCGGGACCACTCGTCGTCGGTCATCTCCAGCACGGATCTCGTGCCGCCCAGACCAGCGTTGTTGATCATCACGTCGAGGCGGCCGAATGTGCTGACCGCGGTGTCGATCAGCGCCTGGACCTGGCTCTCGTCGGTGACGTCACACGTCGTCGCGGCCACCCGGTCGCCGTGGTCCGCCGCGAGCTTCTCCAGCGTCACGCCGAGCCGTCGCTCGTGCCAGTCGCTGATCAGGACCTTGGCGCCCTCTTCGAGGCACCGCTGGGCGGCCGCGGACCCGATGCCGGTGCCGGCCGCCGCCGTCACGACGACCACCTTGTCCGCCAGCAGGTCGTGGCCGGGCACGTAATCGATCATCCGCGCGCCTCCCTGGGCAGGCCGAGCACCCGTTCCGCGATGATGTTGCGCTGGATCTCGTCGGAGCCGCCGTAGATGGTGTCGGCCCGGCTGAACAGGAACAACCGTTGCCACTGGTCCAGGTCGTAGCCGGACTCGGCCGACTCGACGATCATCGACTCGGCGCCGCGGGCCCGCATGGCCAGCTCGCCGAGCCGCCGGTGCCAGCCGGCCCACAGCAGTTTGCTCACCGACGGGTCGGAACCTTTGGTACGCAAGGCGTGTGATCGCATGACGCTCAGCTCGACCGCCGCGCGGGCCAGTTGCTCTTGCAGGGCGAGGTCTTCCGGGTCGGCCAATGCGATCACGGCCTCCAGTTCGCGCCGGAAGCCGACCTGCTGGCCCAGCGTCGCCGCGCCTCTCTCGTAGGCCAGCGTGGCCATCGCGACCGCCCAGCCGCCGCCGGGCTCGCCGACGACAAGATCGGCGGCGGTGCGAGCGCCGTCGAAGAACACCTCGTTGAACTCGGCGGTGCCGGTGAGCTGCCGGATCGGCCGCACCTCGATGCCGGGCTGCTTCATCGGCACCAGCAGGTAGGACAAACCCTTGTGCCCCACCGATCCCGGGGTCGTGCGGGCGAGGACGAAGCACCAGTCGGCCACGTGCGCCAGCGAGGTCCACACCTTCTGCCCGGTGATCACCCACTCGTCGCCGACCAACCGCGCGGCGGTGCTGACGGCGGCCAGGTCGGAGCCCGCGCCGGGCTCGGAGTAGCCCTGGCACCAGAGCTCCTCGACCGCCCGGATCCTCGGCAGGAAGCGGGCCTTCTGTGCCGGCGTGCCGAGGTCGATCAGAGTCGGGCCCAGCAGGTTCTCGCCGAGGTGGTTCACCCGGGCGGGCGCGTCGGCGAGGGCGTACTCCTCGTGGAAGGCGACCTGTTCGTCGAAGGTCATGCCGCGGCCGCCGTGCTCGACCGGCCAGGCCGGGCAGGTCCAGCCGTGCGCGGCGAGGTGGCGTTCCCAGTCGAGCCGCTCGGCGAACGCCTCGTGCTCGCGGCCGGGCCCGCCGAGCCCCTTGAGCTCGGCGAAGCGCCCGACGAGATGCTCGGCGAGCCACCGCCGGATCTCGGATCTGGTCACCGCCATGACCGTAGGCTAGCCTACCAAGCAGTTGCTTGGTAGGAGGTGTCGTGGCACCCAGCACCATTCCCGCTGCCGTGGACGCGGCCGCGGAGCGCTTCGGCGACAACGAGGCCGTTGTCGACGGCGAGGTGCGCCTCACCTACCGCGACCTGCGTACCCGGGTCCGCCAGGTGGCCGCCGCCTTTGTCGCCGGCGGGCTCCGGCCCGGCGACCGGGTGGCGATCTGCGCCCCGAACACCTGGCACTGGGTCGTCGCCGCGCTCGGCGCGAGCTGTGCCGGCGGCGTCCTCGTGCCCGTGAACACCCGCTTCACCGCGCCGGAGATGCTGGACGTCATTTCCCGCAGCGAGGCCGCCGCCCTCGTCGTCGCGACGGATTTCCTCGGCCGCAACCGGCTGGCCGAGCTGCAGGAGCTCGGCGGCGTGCCCGGTTTCGTGCTGGTGTGCGACGACTGGTCGTTCGTCGACGAGGTCGACGCCGTCGCGGTGCAGCCCGACGACATCAGCGACATCCTGTTCACGTCCGGCACCACCGGCCGCAGCAAGGGGGCGATGAGCGCGCACCGGCAGGCGCTCGCCGTCGCCGCCGCGTGGGCCGACTGCGGGAACGTCGTCGCCGACGACCGGTACTTGGTGATCAACCCGTTCTTCCACAGCTTCGGCTACAAGGCGGGGATTCTCGTCTGCCTGCTCACCGGCGCGACCCTCGTGCCGCAGGCCGTGTTCGACGTGGCCCGCACGCGCGAACTCGTCGAGCGGGAACGGATCACCGTCCTGCCCGGGCCGCCGACGATCTACCAGTCGCTGCTGTCCGAACCCGGTTGCGACAGCTTGCGGCTGGCGGTCACCGGCGCCGCCACGGTTCCGATCGCTCTGGTGGAGCGGATGCAGAAACGCTTCGGCACCGTGCTCACCGCGTACGGCCTGACCGAGGCGGTGGTGGCGACGATGTGCCGTCCCGACGACGACGCCGACACCGTCGCGCACACCTCCGGCCGGGCGACCGCCGGCTTCGAGGTGAAGATCGCTTCCTCCGGCGAGATCCTGTTGCGCGGCCCCAACGTGATGATCGGCTACCTCGACGACGCCGCCGCGACCGCGGCCGCCATCGACGCCGATGGCTGGCTGCACACCGGCGATGTCGGGATCCTCGACGATCGCGGCTACCTGACGATCACCGACCGGCTCAAGGACATGTACGTGTGCGGCGGCTTCAACGTCTACCCGGCCGAGGTCGAGCAGGCCCTGGCCCGGTTGGCCGGCGTCACCGAGTCGGCGGTGATCGGCGTGCCCGACGAGCGCATGGGCGAGGTCGGCAAGGCCTTCGTCGTGGCGTCGACGACACTGTCCACAGAGGACGTCATCGAGCACTGCCGGGCCCTGGTCGCCAACTACAAGGTGCCCAGACATGTCGAGTTCCTGTCCGCACTGCCCAGGAACCCGTCCGGCAAGGTGCTCAAACGCCTGTTACGCGAGGAGGTCCGGTGAGCGAGGACCCGCTGACCGAGGAGCCGGTCCGCTACGAGCGCAGCGGCGCGGTGGCCACCGTGACCATGAACCGGCCGCGCTACCGCAACGCCCAGAACTCCGCCATGACCTACGCCCTGGACGCGGCGTTCGAGCGGGCCGTCAACGACGACGAGGTGTCGGTGATCGTGCTGGCCGGCGCCGGCGACCACTTCTCCGCCGGGCACGACATCGGCACTCCCGGCCGGGACGTCGACGTCACCTTCGAGCGCAAGGCCGTCCTGTGGTGGGACCACGTCGACAAGTCCGGCGGCGACCAGCGCTTCGCCCGCGAGAGCGAGGTCTACCTGGGGATGTGCCGGCGCTGGCGGGAAATCCCGAAGCCCATGATCGCCATGGTGCAGGGCGCCTGCGTCGCCGGCGGCCTCATGCTGGCCTGGGTATGTGACCTCATCGTCGCCGCCGAGGACGCCTTCTTCGCCGATCCGGTGGTGCGTATGGGGATTCCCGGCGTCGAGTACTTCGCCCACCCCTGGGTCCTCGGTCCCCGCGCCGCCAAGGAGGTCCTGTTCACCGGCGACCGCTTCAGCGCACAGCGGGCCTACGAGTGGGGCATGGTCAACCGTGTCGTCCCTCGCGAGGAGTTGGAGTCGACCGTCGCCGCGCTGGCCGACCGTATCACCCGGATGCCGCGATTCGGCCTGGCCCTGGCCAAGAAGGCCGTGAACCAGTCCGAGGACCAGATGGGCATGCGCGCCGGCATGGACTCGGTCTTCGGCCTGCACCATCTGGCCCACGCCCACAACGCCGAGGTGTCGCCGGATTCGTTGGCGGGCATGGACGCCAGGTCGATGCGAGGCGCCAGTGGATCTTGACGACACCGACCTGGAGTTCCGGCACGAGATTCGCGCCTGGCTGAGCGAGAACGTGCCCACCGGTCTGTCCTCCATGGACACCGCAGACGGCTTCGAGCAGCACCGCGAGTGGGAACGCACCCTCGCCAAGGCGAGGCTCTCCGCCGTCTCGTGGCCGGCGGAGCACGGCGGTCGCGGCGCCTCGCTGACCGAGTGGCTGGTGTTCGAGGAGGAGTACTGGGCCGCCGGCGCACCGGGGCGAGTCGCCCAGAACGGGATCTTCCTGCTGGCACCGACTCTCTACGCACACGGAACCGAAGAGCAGCAGGCGCGGCTGCTTCCCCGCATGGCTCGGGCCGACGACATCTGGGCTCAGGCGTGGTCCGAGCCGGAGGCCGGCAGCGATCTCGCCGCCATCCGCAGCCGTGGCGTCCGCACCGACGGCGGCTGGCTGCTGAGCGGCCAGAAGACGTGGAGTTCCCGAGCCGCCTTCGCCGACCGGGGATTCGGCCTGTTCCGGACCGAGCCGGAGGCCGAGCGGCATCGGGGCCTGACGTACTTCCTGTTCGACCTTCGCGCGCCAGGAGTGACCGTGCGACCGATCCCGCAGCTCGACGGCGAGGCGGGATTCGCCGAGATCTTCCTGGACGAGGTGTTCGTGCCGGATCACGATGTGCTCGGCGAGCCAGGTGCAGGCTGGCGCGTCGCCATGAGCACGGCCGGCAACGAACGGGGTCTGTCGCTGCGCAGTCCGGGGCGGTTCTGCGCGGCGGCAGACCGATTGCTCGCGCTGTGGCGCGAGGTCGGCGACCCTTCCGACACCGCCCTGCGCAACAAGGTCCTCGACGCCTGGATGGGCGCTCGGGCCTACCGCCTGCACGTTCTCGGCTCGCTCGACCGGCCCGTCGGCGCCGAGGCCAGCGTCACCAAGCTGTTCTGGTCGCAACTGGACCTCGCCCTGCACGAAACGGCCCTGGAGCTCCTGGGGCCCGCGGCCGAGTTGGCCGGTCCCTGGCTGGACGGCTACCTCTTCGCCCTCGCCGGCCCCATCTACGCCGGGACCAACGAGATCCAGCGCAATGTCGTCGCCGAGCGAGTCCTGGGGCTGCCGCGATGAAGTTCACCCTGTCCGACGAGCAGCGGCAGTTCGCGCAGGCGTTGCGAGATGCGCTCAGGCAGTCGACGTCATGGGACACGCTGCTGGCATTGGGCGTGCACGAGGTCGAGTCCGTCCCTGATCTGGTGGTGGCGTTCCTGGAGTTGGGGCGGGCGGCCGTGCCGGGGCCGGTGGTGGAGTCGTTCGCGGTGTTGCGGGAGCCCAGCTCCACGCTGGCCTGGCCGCCGCATGTTCCGTACATCGTGGACGATGCGGATCACGTTTACGCGATCGTGCACGATACGCGATATCGAGCGATCCTCGAGGATGCGCGGTCGTCGGTGGATCCGGCGCGACAGCTGCACGAGTACCGGCTCGGCGAGGCGGTCGGGCCGATCGATGGCCAGGCGTTCGATCGGGGTGTCCTCGCCTGCTCGGCGCAGCTGGTGGGGCTGGGGCGGGCACTGCTGGCACGGACCCGTGACTACGCCTTGCAGCGCAAGCAGTTCGGCAAGGCGATCGGGAGCTTCCAGGCGGTCAAGCACCACCTCGCCGACGTGCACGTGGCGCTGGAACTGGCCGAGCCGCTGGTGTTCGGGGCGGCGGTGACGATGACCGCCAGCGACGTGTCGGCGGCGAAGATCGCGGCGGGCACCGCCGCGTACCAAGCGATGCGAACGGCGTTGCAGGTGCACGGGGCGATCGGCTACACCGCCGAGTTCGAGCTGAGCCGGTGGCTTTTGAAGGTCCGCGCGCTCGTGACGGCGTGGGGCACGGAGTCCTTCCACCGGGAACGGCTGATGGCGGCGCTATGTGGCTGACCGACGAGCAGCTCGCTCTGCAGGACACCGTCGCCCGGCTCCTCGCCAAGGAGCCGGACGACCTGTGGCCGAAGCTGTGCGAGATCGGGGCCGCCGGCCTGGCCATCCCCGAGGAGTACGGCGGCAGCGGCGCGACACTGACCGAGCTGCAGATCGTCCTGGAGCAGCTCGGCCGGACGCTGGCGCCGGTTCCCCTGCTCGGCACGGCCATCGCCGCCGAAGCGGTGCTGTCCACCGGCAACACCGAAGCGTGCCGACGACTGTTGCCCGGGATCGCCGCCGGCGGCATCGCGACCTGGTGCCCGCCGACCGAGAAGTACGTCCTCGACGCCGATCGAGCGGAGGTGCTGCTGGTCGGCGTCGGCGGGCTGCTGTACGAGATGCGGCCGAACCAGGCCCGGGTCGAACCCCTGACCACAATGGACGAGTCGCGCCGGCTCGCCACCGTGACCATCGACGAGCCGACCGGCCTGATCGGCCCCTACGACGAAGGCCGGGTGCGGGGATTCGCCCTGTCGGCACTCGCCGCCGAGCAGGTCGGGACCGCCGACCGCTGCCTGGAGATGACCGTCGAGTACGCGAAGCAACGCGTCCAGTTCGGCCGGCCGATCGGCGGCTTCCAGGCGGTCAAGCACCGCCTGGCCGACATGCACGTGCTGGTGGAGACCGCCCGCTCGGCGGCGTACGACACCGACCACCCGGTCGAGGCCAAGGTGTACTGCTCGGAGGCGCTCGGCCGGGTTGCCGCCGAGATGGTGCAGCTGCACGGCGGCATCGCCATCACGTGGGAACACGACGCCCAGCGCTACTTCAAGAGAGCGCACGGCGCCGCGTTCCTGTTCGGCCATCCCGCCGAGCACCTCCGCGCGTATCAGGTGCGGGGATAGCCGAGTCTGAGCACGACCTGCGGCACCAGGTCGGGGCCGATCACCTGCTGCGCCAGCAGCGGCCGCACCGGCAGCTGGCAGCCGAGCAGCCCCCACACCGTGCCCATCAGCAGCACGGCACTCAGCGCCGCGCCGGCCACCACCTCGTCACCCGGCCGTGAACCGATCACCGCCACCACGCCGGCGTTGCGCAGTGACCGCGTGCGGCGAAGCATCCTGATCCGGGTCTCGTGGTCGAGCACGACGGTCATCTCCGCCCCCTCGGCACGGGCCTGGGCGGCGAGCCGGTTCAGCACCGTCCACGGCACCGCCGCCTCGCCGTAGTCGGCGTCATCGCCGGTACGCACGCTGATCGCGGCGGCCATCGCGACCTGCTCGGTGGTGGGCTGCTTCCGTACGGCACGGATCGAGGCGATGTGCGTCGGATCGGACGGCGTCGTGCCGCGGCTGATCAACGCGCCCCAGCCGGCGGCCGCCAGCGCGATCCGCAGGTGGTGCAGCACGGCGCCGACGCCGAGCAGCACGGCCGGCCGGCTGTCGGGCGCGTCGACGTGCAGGTGGGCGGCGCCGTCGGTGAGGCGCCACTGGTAGCCCCCGGCGTTCGGGGCGAGGTCGGCGAGGTGCAGCACGGACCGCAGGACCGTGTCGCCGCGGGGCACCACATTCGTCATCGTCACGCGGGTCTCCTGACGTCTGGAGAGGGCTGCCCCCAACTGGCGTTGATCACAGCATCACGCCCGGGTTGCGCCAGGGTTGCGTCAGGACTGCGGACCGACCATTTAGGGTATCCCCCGACCAGCCCAAGGAGGATCCGACGTGCACGCAGCCGACCTGGCTACGGCCCGCCACCTGCTCAGACCCAGGCGGGTGGTGGTGCCGCACCTGGCCGAGGCCGAGGCGCTCATCGACCACCTGATGCTGCCGGGCGCGGGCGCCAACGTGTACAAGGAGCCCGACGAGCCGAACATCGTCACCTGGGGCGTGCCGGGCGAGCCGGCGACGTGGTCCAACCAGAGCCAGTGTGCCTCCTTCGTCACGGCGGTGCTGCGGCGGGCCCATCCCTCGTGGGCCCGGTCCCGGTACTTCGCCAGGCATTTCGGCAGCGTCAGCCCCTTTGCCCGCGATTACCAGCGCGTTTT